>CAZQEW010000019.1:15028-47388 GCA_964591495.1 uncultured Klebsiella sp. | reverse complement strand
ATTGTCTCCGTCTTGTTCTCGGTCATCAGGGCGATGGCGTGCTGCTCCTTTTCCGTGTCCTCGGCAGCCTCAGCGGAGTCAGCCTCGCTCCAGCGGCGGTTGCCATCATAACCCCGATTGTGGGCATACCAGCGAAGCACGTCCCAGAGCGTCGGCCAGTCGAGGATCTGTTCCTTGGCTCCGTTGCTGGCCAGCACCCGCGCGGCGAGCAGCCACGGGGCGGAGTGGCCGCCGGCTGGTTGATGTTTGGCCGCGAGCTGTTCAGCGGAGAGCACGCCCAAGTGCGCGAGGAGCTTCTCCATCCGAGCGATGCGCTGCCGGGTAGAGCGGGCATGACGGCGTTGGCGGCGGTAGTCACGGCGTTTGCTCGCGAGGCAGTCGTCGGCCCCGAAGGTGACGACCCCGCAGCCGAGCAGGGCAGGGGAGGTCGTCTGGGCGGTCGCAGACGGGGCCGAATGGAGGACGGCCCAGCCGATGGAGCTGTGGCCCACGTCAAACGCGAGTTCGAGGTCCGCGGAGAAAGGCTTTGTTCCCATAAATTTTCCTTGGCTTGTCGGCACTAGGTTGCTAACCCGTTGGGCGGAATCAAGACAAAGTTAGGTAGCGCAGACCGAGTCCTCTGGTTGCCAGGCAACCACGCCGTGTTCAAAAGCGCTTCTTAAACCAACCGGCCGACGCTCCCCGCGCCGGCCGGTTTGTTTTTTAGGGGGAGGAGTTCAAAGCAGGGTCGTTTGGCTCACTTTTCATGACCGGGCTTTCCGCTTGAAGCCGCCGGGCCGCTTCTTAGTCGGAAACCCCGTGTTGCCCTTGCATCCCATGACTCCGTCATCGCGCTCCGCCTTGACCCGCCGAGCCTTGCTCCGTGCCGCAGCGCTCACGCTCCTCTTCGCGTCGCAGGTGTTCGCCGCGCCCGGTCGCTTCACCCAGCCCGACGCCAAGCGCCACCCGAACCTCTTCACCTGGACCGACACCTGCAATGTCCACATCGTCCGCGATGGCGATGCGGCGCTGCTGATTGACCTCGGTGACGGCAGTGTGCTGGACCACCTCGCGGAGATTGGCGTGAAGCGGGTCGAGTGGGTGCTCTTCACGCATCACCACCGCGAGCAGTGCCAGGGCGCGCCGAAGTTGCAGGGCAGGGGAGTGAAGCTCGCCGCGCCGGAGTTTGAGCGGGCGCTGTTCGAGAACCCGGCGAGCTACCGGAAGATGATTGTGCGCCTGGGCGACGCGTTCACGGTCCACGGCTCCAGTTACGTCCGCCCTGCCGTCGAGCCCATCAAGCTGGACCAGACCTTTCAGCGGATGGACACGTTCACCTGGCGCGGACGGGAGTTCCGCTGCGTGGACACGCGCGGCAATTCACCGGGCGGCATGTCCTATTTCCTCAACGAGGGCGGGCGCTGGCTCGCGTTCACCGGCGACGTGATGATGGACGGCGCGAAGATGCACACGTGGTTCGACACCGACTGGGACTACGGTTTCGCCGCCGGCGTGTGGGCCATCGCGAACGGCAGCGGGCAAATCGCCGCCTACAATCCCGCGTGGATGCTGCCGTCGCATGGGCCGGCCATCGCGAACGCGAAGCAGCAAATCGAGGCGTTCCAGCAAAAGCTCTACCACCTCGAGCGCCTGCTCGTGCGCGGCTACCCGGTGATGTCGTTCGCGCCCGCCGCCCAGGACACGACCTCGCAGCCGACCGTGGTGCCTAACGTCTGGCAGGTCTCGAAGCACGTGTTCAAGTTCCGTGGGCCGAACTTCGCGCCGAACTTCTACATGATTCTCGCCGACAGCGGCCGCGCGCTGGTCGTGGACTGCGGGCTGATTCAAACCAATGTCCTCGACACCGCATTGGAGGGGATGCGCCAGAAACTCGGGCTGAAGGCGATTGACGCGATGGTGCTGACGCACATGCACGGCGACCACTTCCTGCAAGCGCCGCACTTGAAGAAGAACTGGGGCACGGAGTTCTGGGCGCTGGACCGGATGAAGGACGTGTGCGAGCGGCCCGAGGCCTTCGACTACGCCGCGCCGATTCAGGCCTACGGCAACGGCGTCGAGCGCATCAAGTTCGACCGGCTGTTCAAGTCCGGCGAGACGTTTGACTGGGAGGGCTTCCGCTTCACGATCGATTGGATGCCGGGCCAGACGGAGTTCGGCCTGTGCCTCACGGGGATGATTGATGGGCGCAAGGTGGCCTTCACCGGCGACAACATTTTCGGCGACCCCGCCGACCCGAAGCAGAACGGTCACGAGGCGATGTGTGCGCGCACCAGCGGCATCCTCGACGAGGGCTACATCGTCGGCGCGGAGTATCTCTCGAAGCTCAAGCCCGACATCCTGCTGGGCGGCCATTCCTTCGTGATGGACAAGCCGGCGGCGTTCATCGAGCGCTACCGCAAGTGGAGCTACGAGATGCGCGATGCGTTCCGTGGCCTGAGCAGCGAGCCGGAATATCGCTGGTGGTTCGACCCGTTCTGGGTGCGCGCCGAGCCGCATCGCGTGTCGGTAAAGCGCGGCGAGACGGTCGAGGTGACGGTGAACGTGCGGAACTTCGAGGCGAAACCGGTGGCGTTCGACATTCTGCCGCACGCGCCGCCCGGCCTGTCGGCCACGTCAGGCCGCTGGACCAGCAACGTGCCCGCGCAGAGCCGGACGCAGTTCACGCTCCGCCTCGCCGCGGCAGCGGAAGCCCCGCCCGGCATCCGTCACGTGGCCTTCGACATCACGCGCGGAGGGAAGCGGCTGGGCGAGTTGTTCGATTGCATTGTGGAAGTGAAGCCGTGAGATGGAGCGCGCCGGTGCTGGCGGTTGCCCCTTGCCGATGAATTGCCCATGCTCGGGCCGATGACAAGTTCTCTTCCACGCATCGCAGTCACGATGGGCGACCCCGCCGGGGTTGGCCCGGAGATTTGCCTGCGACTGCTGGCGAACGCGGACCTCGCGCGTGAGTGCGTGCCGGTCATCTTCGGCGATGCGGGTGTGCTGGGGCGCGTGGCGATGAAACTCGGGCTTCCCTTCGATGCACCCGTCATCACCCAAGTCGACTTGCCCCAGCGGAGCTGCGAAGTTCGCGCGCCCAGCGTGCTGGATTTGCAGTGCGTGGACGCGGCTGCCGTGACGCCGGGGAAGGTGGACGCGCGCTGCGGTGACGCGGCGTTCCGCTATGTCATCGCCGCCGTCGAGGCCGGGTTGAAGGGCGAAGTGGACGCCATCACCACCGCGCCGTTGAACAAGGAAGCGCTGCACGCGGCGGGCCGCAAGTATCCTGGCCACACGGAGATTTTCGCGGAGCGGATGCGGGCGGAGCGCAGTTGCATGACCTTCTTCGCGGACGAGCTGACGTGCAGCCTTGTGACGGTCCACATCGGCTACCACGAAGTTCCCGCCGCGCTGACGACGCAGCGCATTCTCGACGTGATTGAACTGACCGCTGAGGCCGTGCGCCGCCAGCGCGGACGCGCGCCTCGTCTCGCCGTGCTGGGGCTGAACCCGCATGCGGGCGAGCACGGGTTGTTCGGTTGCGGTGAGGAGGAGCGCATCATCGCGCCGGCGATTGAAGCCGCG
The DNA here is from genome assembly GCA_964591495.1 of uncultured Klebsiella sp. GTDB lineage: Bacteria > Verrucomicrobiota > Verrucomicrobiia > Limisphaerales > SXTU01 > SXTU01. The sequence goes on along the minus strand of CAZQEW010000019.1, from coordinate 43,824 downwards.
CGGCAAGCCGGCTTGAACATCGTCGGCCCGCTCCCGCCGGACACGGCGTTCCTCCCCGCGCGCCGCCGCGACACGGATGCCTTCATCTGCATGTATCACGACCAGGCCCTCATCCCGATGAAGGCGCTGGCGTTTGACACCGCTGTCAACACCACGCTCGGTTTGCCCATCGTTCGCACCAGCGTGGACCACGGAACGGCCTTCGACATTGCGTGGCAGGGCAAGGCCAGCGCGGCGAACCTCTTCGCGGCCGTGCGCCTTGCCGCCAAGCTCTCGCGGCCGGCCGAATCCGGGATTTCCTCCTCGTCGTCTATGTGAAGGCGGACTAGGTTCCGCGCCACGTGCTATGAACGATTCGCTCTCCCGCCGCTCTTTCCTTCGCGCTGCTGGCGTCACGCTCGCTCTGCCGGCGTTGGAGACTTTCACCCCCGCCACGCGCGCAGCAGCCACCGCCGGGCCGATTCGGCGGTTGGTGGCCTGCTGCACCACGCTCGGCATCCACGGCGAGAACTTGTTTCCGAAGCAGGCGGGCCGCGACTTTGAGCTGACGCCGTATCTGGAGCCGCTGAAAGACTTCCGCAACGACCTCACCGTCTTCTCCGGCGTGTCGCATCCCGAGGTGGACGGCGGGCATTCGAGCGAGGCGAGCTTCCTCAGCGCCGCGCCGCATCCGGGCGCGAGCAGCTTCCGCAACACGATTTCCCTCGACCAGTTTGTGTTGGAGAAACTCCCGCCCGCGACGCGCTTTGGCAGTCTCGTGCTCAATACGGGCAACGGCGGCGTGGGCCTCTCCGTGTCGCGCAGCGGTGTGAAGGTGCCCGCGGACTACCGGCCAAGCGAGGTGTTCAAGAAGCTCTTCGTGAACGGCACGGCCAAGGAGGTTGCGCAGCAAAGCGACCGCCTCCGCGACGGGCAGAGCATCATGGACACCGTGGCCGGCGATGCGAAACGTCTTTCCGCCCGCGTGACGGCGCGCGACCGCGAGAAGCTGGACGAGTATTTCACCACCGTCCGCGAGGTGGAGCAGCGCCTGAAACTCGCGGAGGCATGGGCCCAGAAACCCAAGCCTTCGGTGAACGTCCCGCCGCCGACCGATGTGCAAAACGCCGCCGACTTCGTCGCGCGGACGCAATTGATGTTCGACCTCGCGCACCTGGCGCTTCAGACCGACTCCACGCGGGTCATCACGGTGGCCATCTCCGGCCACAACAGCGTGCCGCCGGTGAAGGGCATCACGATTGACTGGCACAATCTCTCACACCACGGCAAAGACCCGGAGAAGCTCGCCCAGCTCCGCATCATCGAACTGGAGCAGATGAAATTGCTCGCCGGATTCCTGGTGAAGCTCAAGGCCTCGAAGGAAGGCGGTTCTGACCTGTTGGCGAACACCGCCGTGCTCTACGGCTCGAACCTTGGGAATGCATCCAGCCACGACACGAAGAACATGCCGATGCTGCTCCTGGGTGGGGGCTTCAAGCACGGCCAGCACCTCGCCTTCGACGAAAAGCAGAACTACCCGCTGCCCAACCTCTATGTCTCGGTGCTGCAACGGCTGGGCATTGAGGCCAGCAAGTTCGCGAGCAGCACCGGCACGATGCGCGGGCTGGAATTGGCCTGAGCTGAAGCGTCGGCTCCGGCCCAGTGCTGGGTTCCGAACTGTTTGAACATGCTACTCTCCCCGCCGTTTCCCCGTCATGGCGACAGTTTTTGCCGGTGGTAAACCGGCGCGCGAAATGCACCTGCTCCTCACTGAACCTGGCGATGAGCCGCTGCTCACTGATGAGCTGAAGCGCATGTTTGTCGGTGCGGAGACCGAGTTGGTCGCGCCCGGGCTGCTGCGGACAGAAGTGGCCTTCCAAGCGAGCACGCCACCGGTGCTGGCCTTCGCGCGCCAGATGCTTCCCGATGCTTGTGGCGTCGGCGCCGTGTCCATCCGTGAGTGGAGCGAGCGGCTGTTCGAGGTGACGTCGCGATTGCCGGAGGGACAACCGTGGCGGTTGCACCTTGCCCCGCACTATGGCGGAGAAGGCGCCGGCGTGAATCGGATGCGGTTCATCCACGACGCCTTTCGGGAACTGTTGCGAAAGAAGCGTCGGCATCTGCTACGGACATTGGAGGAAAGCGAGGCTCCCTTCCGCGAATCAACCTCGCTCGTGCAACTGCTTCTGACCGCGCCGGACGCAGGGTTTCTCTCGCTGGCCATCGCGCCGCAGCCGTGGCAGCTCCGCCGCTGCGTCTGGCCTTTCTCCAAGGGCGAAGTGCCCGTCGGCAGCGACAAGACGGCTCCCAGCCGCGCGTTCGCCAAGCTCCTCGAAGCGGAGCAACGGCTCGGTCAGCGCATCGGCGCGGGCGACACCTGCGTGGACCTTGGCGCCTGCCCCGGCAGCTGGACTTACGTGGCGGTGAACCGAGGTGCCCGAGTCATTTCCGTCGATCGTTCGCCCCTGCGGGAGGATTTGATGGCGAACCCGCTGGTGAGCTTCCAGCAAGGTGACGCGTTCAAGTTCGTGCCGGAAGTTCCGGTGGACTGGCTGCTGTGCGATGTGATCGCCGCGCCGGAACGGAGCATCGGGCTGGTGCTGGACTGGGTGCGCGAGCGACGTTGCCGACAGTTCATCGTGACCATCAAGTTCAAGGGGCAAGCCGACTACGCCAAGCTGGAGCCGCTGAAACACGCCTTGCCGCCGTTGTGCAAAGAGTTTTTCCTTACCCGCCTTTGCGCCAATAAGAACGAAGCCTGTGTGATGGGAACACTCCTTGATGTCCCGTCGCCCCGACCTGCCACATGAAATACTCCTACGCTGAACTGGCCAAGATGATTGACCACTCCCTGTTGCACCCGACCATGACGGATCGGGAGCTGGAGGAGGGTTGCGCGCTCGCTGCGAAATATCAGGTCGCGTCCGTGTGCATCAAACCCTACTACGTCCGGCGCGCCGCCGAGTTGCTCAAGGGCACCGGCGTGTTGGTCGGCGCCGTCATTGGGTTTCCGCACGGCAACTCCACGACGGAGTCGAAGCGCTACGAGACGGAGCTGGCCTGTCGCGATGGCGCGGCGGAAATCGACATGGTCATCAACATCGGCAAGGCGCTTTCCGGCGACTGGGATTACGTCGAACGCGACGTAAAGGCGGTATGCGACGAAGCTCACTCGCGCGGCGCCAAAGTGAAAGTCATCTTCGAGAACGACTATCTCACCAAGGGCGGTGCGGGTCTGGGTAGCGACGAGTTCAAGGTGCGGCTGTGCCAGTTGTGCGAACGGGCGGGAGCTGACTGGGTCAAGACGTCATCGGGCTACGGCTTCGTGAAGCAGCCGGATGGCTCCTACAACTACAAGGGCGCGACTGAACACGACCTCGCGCTCATGCGGGCCACCGTCTCCGCCAAAGTGCAGGTGAAGGCAGCCGGCGGCGTGCGCGACCTCGACGGTCTCATCAAGGTCCGCGACCTCGGCGGCTCGCGCTGCGGCGCCACGGCCACCGCCGCGATGATGGACGAGTATTGCCGGCGTGAGGCGGCGGAACGCGCAGGGCAGGGGACGCAAGGCGGTGGCGGAGCGATTGGCGCTGGCGGTTACTGAAGTCCCAAGCTGTTGCCTGATGAAACCTGCCGACTTGTTCCGCCATTGTCCCCAGTGCGGGAAACCTTCTCCCGAGCTGGGCCGCGCGCCGTTTCACTGTGAGGCGTGCGGTTTCCTGTTCTACTTCAACCCCGCCATCGCAGTCGGGGCTGTGGTGCTCGCTCCGGATGACACGGTGCTGCTCATCCGACGCGCCAAGGATCCGCACAAGGGCAAGCTCAGTGTCCCGGGCGGCTTTGTGGATGCGGGCGAAGTGGCGGAAGTCGCCTTGCGTCGCGAAATTCGCGAGGAGGTCGGTCTCGAAGTGAAGCGGCTGGACTACTTTTGCTCGCTGCCGAACAGCTACCCCTATCGTGGCGTGACCTATCAGGTGCTGGACTTCTTCTTCGTCGGGCGCGTGGATTCGATGACTGTGCAAACCGATCCTGGTGAGGTGACGGATGTCTGCTGGCTGGCCCGTGACCAAATCCGGCTCAACGAAATTGCCTTCGATTCCGTGCGGGAAATGCTGAGGCGATTTCTCTCGTCGCCGGGCAGGTAACTCCTCGACGGCAACCTCCCGCGGCCGACGCCACGTCACTTGTTATTGGCGTTAGGAACCGGCGGACCGTTTCGCACACAGCGGAAGCCGGTGTGGTTGAGGCCAGTGTCAGGGGAGGTTTTCATGCGCATCGCCGGGCGGTAGCCCCAGCAATACGCCTCAGTGCAAAGATATGAGCCGCCACGGGTGATCCGTTTCCAGACCCCGGGCTCGTTCGGGTCATAGCTCTCCTGCGGACCCTGCGGGTTCAGCTTCGGACTCTTGGCGTAGTAGTCCGGCATATACCAGTCGGCTGTCCATTCCCACACGTTGCCAGCCATGTCGTGCAGTCCGTAGCCGTTGGCTGGGTAGGTGCCGACGGGCGACTGGAGCTTGTGGCCGTCCTGCAAGGTGTTGCCATTGGGGAAGCTTCCCTGCCAGATGTTCGCGAGCCATTTGCCCTCGGGGGTCTTCTCGTTCCCCCAAGTGTAGGTGAGCTTTTCCTTGCCGCCGCGCGAGGCAAACTCCCACTCAGCCTCCGTCGGCAGGCGCTTGCCGGCCCATTTCGCGTAAGCCATCGCGTCGAACCACGCCACCTGCACCACGGGGTGTTTTTCGCGCCCCTTGATCGTCGAGTCGGGCCCCTCCGGGTGCCGCCAGTTCGCTCCGGGCACGTAACGCCACCAGGCCATGTGGTTGTGCAGCGGCACTTCACCGGGCGGCGGCGTGAATACAATAGACCCCGGCACCAGCGCCTCGGGCGGGGCGTCGGGGAAATCCTCCTGCCGGGGTTTGCGCTCGGCGATGGTGATGTAGCCCGTGGCCTTCACGAATTTTTCGAACTCCTCGTTGGTGACCTCGTAGGTGTCCATCCAGAAGCCGTCCACCGTGACTTCGTGGATGGGCTTTTCGTCCGGCTGACCCTCCTCCGAGCCCATCAGAAAGGTGCCCCCGGGAATCCACTTCATGCCATTGGTCCAGGAATGGTCGTTTGGATTGGGAGCGGGCGGGCTGACCTTGTCTGGCGGCATGGGCGGCGCATGCCCGAGACCCTTGGGGGCATCGTATCGGCGCGCGTAATCCTTCTCCGCCTTGCGCACCGCAAGCAATGAGCCCAGGCCCACCAATGCCAGCACCACGATGAGCGCAGCCACGAACTTCCAGGGGCTGACGTGATGCGGATTTGGTTCGGGCGGTTTGATCATGTTCGTTGCCGTTCGGCTTTGGTTTAAGAGTCCGGGATTTAGCTTTGCCCAGCGCGGACCAACGCCCAATAGACACCGAAAACTGAACACTGAAAACTGAATACTCGCCGACTACTTCACCCCATGGCGTTCCACCAGCTTCGCCGCTCCGGCGCGCACCGCCGCGACCAGTTCCGGCGGCGTCACCGCCACCGCGCGGCCGGCCCACGCCAGCACCCACCGCTCCACTTCCACAAGGCTCGACAGTTTCAGCCGAAGTTCCAGGCCCCCGTCCGGCAGGTCCGTGATCTGTTGTGACGCGTGCCAGCGCTTCTCGCGGATGTAATCCGCCGCCGTGGCATCGAAGCGGATGCACACCGCAAACTCGCCCTCGGCCGAGTGAACGCCGAAGCTGTCGCGCAGCCGCCGTTCGAGGGAAAACTTTTGCGGCCGCGGGAAGTTCCGCCCCGTCTCCTTCACGGCCAAAATTCGCGCCGGAGCGAAGGTGCGCACATCTTTGCGCCCGTGGTCGTAGGCGAAGAGGAACCACTCGCCGTTGATGTTGGCGAGGTGATAGGGATCCACCATGCGGCGCTCGGGTGCCCGCTGGCCGGGCTTGCGGTAGGTCAGTTCAAGCTGCCGGCGTGCCGCCGTGGCCTTGGCCAGCGTGTCAAACACCGCCAGGTCCAGCACGGGTTCCGCGGTCGTGCGGAAGGAAATCGTCTGCTCCACGTCCGCAAGGTTGAGCGTGATCGTGTCCGGCAGGCCCTGCTCCATTTTTTTGATGGCCGAGAGCAGGGGCCGCTCGAAGCTCGTGCCGCGATACTGCTGGAGCGCCTTCTCCGCCACGATCAGGGCGAACAGCTCGCCTTCGGTGATTTGGAAAGTGGGGAACGCGCCGACCTCCTCAGTGTAGTGGTAGCCGTTGCGCAGCTTGTCAAACGCGATGGGCAGTCCCAGCCGGTCCCGCATGAACTCCACGTCCCGGTAGATGGTCTTCGTGGTGACCTCAAGATCGGCGGCCAGCGTGTTCGCGTTGGGACAGCCACCCGCGTGCAAAGCCTGGTGAATGCGCTGCATCCTCTCAAGGGGCGGGCGGGACGCCGGTAGATTTGCGTCTTTCTTCGTCACGGCGGGAGAATGGATGGATCAGACCCTGAGCCGCCAGCCAGAACGAATGGACCCGATTATCATGGAACTTCGGGTGGGTGTTCAGGCGATGCCGTGGGAGAACTGCCCAACGGCTAGGCAGCTTGACCTGGCAAGGTTACTCTGGCTTTCCACTCGCATTGCTCAAAGCGTGCGCCTCATTGACAAGCTCCCGCGCCAGCTTTGCCAGGTCCAAGTCCCGAGCAAGGTCGGCGAACCTGAACTGCTGCGCGCCGCTCTGCGCCTGACCGAGCAGTTCGCCCGGCCCGCGCAGGCGCAGGTCCGCCTCGGCGATGGCGAAGCCGTCGGTGGTTAGCTCCAGGACCTTGAGCCGCTCGCGGGCATCGTCCGTGAGCTGGGCGGCGACGAGGATGCACCAAGAATCATGGGCACCGCGTCCGATGCGTCCCCGCAATTGGTGCAGCTGCGCGAGGCCGAACTGCTCGGCGTTCTCGATGACCATGACCGTCGCGTTCGGCACGTCCACGCCCACCTCGATGACGCTGGTGGCGAGCAGCACCTGCACGCGGTTCGCGCGGAAGCCGGCCATGACCGATTCCTTTTCCTCGGCCGATAGACGCCCGTGCAGCAGTCCGACGCGATGCGGCGAGAGTTCCTTGGCCAGCTTCTCGAACTCGGCAAGCACAGCCTTGGTGCCCGTCTTCAAGTCCGTGTCCTCGACCCGCGGATAGACGACGTAAGCCTGGCGGCCCTCGGCGAGCCGATCGCGAACAAAGGCCCAGACCTTCGGCAGCTTGTCCGGCCCGCGCACGAAGGTCTTGATGACACCGCGGCCCGGTGGCAGGCCGGTGATGACCGAGGCGTCGAGGTCGCCGTAAATCGTGAGGCCGAGCGTGCGCGGGATGGGCGTGGCGGTCATCACCAGCAGGTGGGGATAATGGCCCTTGCGCAGCAGCCGCTCGCGCTGCGCAACGCCGAACTTGTGCTGCTCGTCAACGATGACGAGCCCGAGGCGCTCCACGGTGAAGGCGTCTTCCACGAGGGCGTGCGTGCCGATGGTCAGTCGGGAGTTTGGAGTTTTCCGTTCCGCGTTGGAGCTGGGCTTTCGGGAGCCGGTGCGCAACTCCACTGCGACGCCGAGCGGTTCGAACCACTTCGTGAAGTTGCGGAAATGCTGTTCTGCCAGGATTTCCGTCGGAGCCATGAGCGCGACATTCTGCCCGCTCTCCAAGGCCATGAGCGCGGTGCAGGCGGCAACGGCGGTCTTGCCGGCGCCCACGTCGCCTTGCAGCAGCCGGCGCATCGGCGTGCCGCGCGCGAGGTCGGCACGGATCTCGCGCAGGACGCCGGTTTGCGCTTCGGTGAGCGAAAAGCCAAGCTGCGCGAGGAACGGGCGGATGAGGTGGTTGTCGCCTTTGCAGGGCTGACAGCGGGCGTTGGTCAGAAGTTTCTCGCGTCGCGCGCGGATGGCGAGCTGGAGGTCGAGAAACTCGTCGAGGGCAAGCCGCTGACGGGCGCGCTCGGCATCGGGGAGTTCGGCCGGGAAGTGGAGCGAGCGGATGGCGGCGGCGCGGGTCAGCGAGAGAGCAGGATTACGATCAGGAGCCAGAGGTGCTGTTGCGGCTTCGGCTCCTGCTCGTAATTTTGATCCCAACCTTGCTCCCCAAAGCACTTCCGCGTGCCGTTCGGGAATCTGCCCCCCGAACTCCTCCAGCGTCCGCCAGAGCAGCCCGCGCAGCCACCGCTGGGACAGCCCGTCGGTGAGCGGGTAAACCGGCACAATGCGGTGGAGGTGCGTGGACGCTTCGTCACCCGCCTCCACCACCTCGGTCTCCGGGTGGTCCATGGTGCGCGGCTTGAGTGACTTGAGCTTGCCATGGACGAACACCTCGTCACCCACGTGAAACTTCTCCGCCAGCCAGGGCAGGTTCCACCAGCGGCAATGCAGCCGGCCGGTGCCGTCGTCCAGGATGAACTCGAAGACGGACAGCGTGCGCTGCTTGGCGTGGCTCACACCCTGCGCGACAATCTTGCCCAGCACCGTGGCGGGGGCTTCGGGCTTGAGCTGCGCGATGGTGCAGCCGGTGCGTCGATCCTCGTAACGACGCGGTGCGTGCAGGAGGAGATCTCCGACGGTCCTAATGCCGAGCTTGGCGAACAACTCGACATGCCTCGGTCCGACGCCGCGCAGGGCGGCGACGGGGCGCGTGACAGGCGAGTCGGCAGCGATGTCGGACACCCCCGCAGCGTAGGGCAGGGCCGGGGCGGGTTGAAGGCGGAATCGTAGCCTTTGCAAGGCGCAGACCGTCTGTCATGTTCAATTGCAACTAAGATGAACGACGAAAAGCCCCATCACGCGGTTTCGCTGCGCGACTTTCTCTCGACCTCCACGAAGCTGGCCGCGAGTGCCGCGGCGCTGGGCACCCTGCCGGTTGACCGTTTTGCGCACGGCGCGTCGCCCGGCGACACTATCAAGGTAGCACTCGTCGGCGCGGGCGGACGTGGGACCGGTGCGGCGGATCACGCGATGCAGGCCGGCAGCGATGTAAAGCTGGTGGCCGTGGCGGATGTGCATCCTGACCGCATGGAGCGCAGTTTGGCCTCGCTCAAAAAACACAAGGACCAGCTCGCGGTGAAGGAGGAAAACAAGTTCCTCGGCTTCGACGCCTACAAGCAGGCCATCGCGCAGGCGGACGTCGTCATTCTCGCCACCCCGCCGGGCTTCCGCCCGATGATGTTCGAGGAGGCGGTGCGGCAGGGCAAACACGTCTTCATGGAGAAGCCCGTGGCAGTGGATGGGCCCGGCGTCCGCAAAGTTCTGGCCGCCGCCGAAGAAGCGAAGAAGAAAAACCTCAAGGTCGCCGTCGGCCTCCAGCGGCATCACCAGCCGAATTACCAGGAGAGCATGAAGCGCCTGCACGGCGGCGAGATTGGCGACATCGTCTCGATGCGCTGCTACTGGAACACCTCGCCCGTGGGCCCGAAGATGATCCGCGAGCAGGTCGCCAAGCTCCTAGGCCGCGCGCCCGCGGAGATGGAATACCAGCTCCGGAACTGGTATATGTTCGCGTGGCTTTCCGGCGACCACATCGTCGAGCAGCACATCCACAACCTCGATGTGATCAACTGGGTCAAACAGGGCTACCCTGTCAGTTGCTCCGGCCTTGGCGGGCGCGCCTACCTCAGCGAGCCGGACCACGGCGAGATTTTCGACCACCATGCCGTCGAGTATGTCTATGCCGACGGCTCGCGGATGTATTCGCAGTGCCGGCAGATTCCCAAGTGCAAGGGCGAGGTCTACGAGGCCGTGCAGGGCACCAAGGGAAGCTGGATGGCCGAGCGCAACGTCTTCGCCATTCGCGACCTGAAGCAAAACGTAACCTGGCGCTATCAAGCCAAGGAAGGCGAAGCCAACGACGGCCATCGGCTCGAACACATCCCATTCTTCGACGCCATCCGTCACAACCGGCCCTACAACGAAGCCGAACGCGGGGCCAAGAGTTCGCTCACAGCCATCATGGGCCGCATGGCCACCTACGGCGGGCAGCCCGTGACCTGGGAGGAGGCGCTGAACTCGAAACTCGATCTAATGCCCGAGCGCTTGGCGTGGGACGCGGCACCCAAGCCCAAGCCCGGCCCCGATGGTCGCTACCCATACCCCGTTCCGGGCAAGACCGTTGCGCTCTGACCGCGACTGGCATCGGCGAGAACCTGGCTACAGCCACTTCCTGACTTCCCCTCGCGCCCGAGCTCCGGTATCCCTGCCGGACATTTATGGGTCAACTGATGAATTTCTTCACGCCGCTGCACAAGCGCACGGCGCGCAAATACATTGACCGCATGGTGGACGACAAAGTCGCCTGCATGCTCAAGGCCAAGGAATACGAGTTCGACTACTGGGACGGCGACCGGCGGTTCGGCTACGGCGGCTACAAATACGACGGCCGCTGGAAGGCGGTGGCGGAGCAGATGATCGCCCACTATGGCCTCAAGTCGGATGCGAAGATTCTCGATGTGGGCTGCGGCAAGGCGCATCTGCTGTATGAGCTGCAACAGTTGCTGCCCAACGCGGAACTGGTCGGCTTCGACATTTCGCGTCACGGCATGGCCACGGCCCCGGAGCCAGTTCGCCCCAAATTGATGCGTTACCGCGCGCAGGACGCGTATCCGTGGGGCGACAAGCATTTCGACCTGGTGATCTCGCTGGGCTGCTTGCACAACCTGCGGGTGTTCGAGCTGAAGACGGCGCTGGCGGAAATCGAGCGCGTGGGCAAGCGCGGCTACGTGATGCTGGAGAGCTACCGGAGCGAGCAGGAGCTGTTCAACCTCCAGTGTTGGGCACTGACCTGCGAGTCGTTCTTCGACACGGCGGAGTGGATCTGGCTCTACCAGCACTTCGGCTTCACCGGCGATTACGAGTTCATCTACTTCGAGTGAGCGTCCGTTTCCCCCTGCGCGCATGAAGTTCAAGGCCGCCATTCTCACCGAGCTGAAACAGCCTTTGGCGATCGAGGAAATCGAGTCCGCCCCGCTGCGCTTCGGCCAGGTGCTCGTAAAGATTCATTGCAGCGGCATCTGCGGCGCGCAGATCAACGAGATCGAGGGCGCGAAGGGGCCGGACAAGTTTTTGCCGCACCTGCTTGGCCATGAAGCCACCGCCACCGTGCAGGAGATCGGCGAGGGCGTGACGCACGTGAAGCCGGGCGACCGGGTGGTGTGCCACTGGCGCAAGGGGCTGGGCCTGCAAGGGCCGGGCGCGCTCTACACGTCCGCGCGTTTCCCGCGCATCAACTCCGGCTGGGTTACTACGTTCAGCGAGTATTCCGTGGTGTCCGAAAACCGGCTCACAAAATTGCCCGCGGGATTTGACGCGGAGGCCGGCGCGCTCTTTGGCTGCGCCGCCACTACGGCGATGGGCGTGCTCAACAACAACGCGAAGCTGGGCATCGGCGAGAGCATCGTCGTCCTCGGCACCGGCGGCGTGGGTCTGAACCTTGTCCAGTTCGCCGCGATGGTTGGGGCGCACCCCATCATCGGCGTGGACCTGCACGATCACAAGCTGGAGCTGGCCCGCAAGTTCGGCGCTACCCACACGCTCAACGGTCGCGGGGGCAATGTCGTCGAGGAGGTTCGCAAGATCGTTGGCCCGGCGGGCGCGGACGTGGCGATCGAAAACACCGGCCTCGCCGACCTCATCGAGCAGGCCTACGAGATGACCGCGGCGCAGGGGCGGGTGATTTTGGTGGGCGTCCCGGCCAAGAGCGCGCGGCATCCGAGCTTTTACACGTTGCCGCTGCATTTTAAAAAGTTGCTGACCGGCTCCGAAGGCGGCGACTGCCGGCCTGAGGTGGACATCCCGAAGCTCGTGCGCCTGTGCGAAGCGGGAAAACTCAAGTTCGACGGCCTCGTGAGCCGCCGCTACCGCCTCGACCAGATCAACGAAGCCATCACCGACCTCAAGCAGGGCCGCGTCGCCGGTCGCTGCATGATTCACATGCAGTAAACGATCCTTCCTCGCTCATGGAACAATCGCGCACCAAAGAAGCCCAATACGATGTCCTCCTGGACTTGGCTAAACAAGAAGGCATGCAGCAGTTCGGGCTGATGAGCAGTCAGGTCTGGCGGGACGACCCGCGGCGGCTTGGGATTGTGCTCGCTAGGTATAAGTTCGTCGCCAAGCTGCTGGTTGGGTGTCGGCGTGTATTAGAAGTTGGTTGCGCAGATGCCTTCGGGACGCGCGTGGTCCGACAAGAAGTGCCGGAGGTCGTAGCCACCGACTTTGACCCCGTGTTCATAGAGCAGAACCGGGCTCGTGGTGCGGAGCGGTGGCCGGTGGAATATCGGGTCCACGACATGCTGGCCGGACCTTTGGCGGAGCAGTTCAATGCCGCCTATGCATTGGACGTCTTGGAACACATTCAGCCCGCCGAAGAGGATCGATTCATTCGCAATATCACGGCTTCGCTAAATCCCCACGGCATGTGCATTTTGGGCTCGCCCTCCATTCATTCCCAAGCCTATGCCTCGCCCCAAAGCAAGGCTGGTCATGTCAACTGTAAGGACGCAGCCGGGCTGCGTGAGCTTCTGTTCCGGCACTACCACAATGTCATGATATTTTCGATGAATGACGAGGTGGTTCACACAGGGTTCACTCCCATGGCGCACTATCTCTTCGCAGTCTGCTGCCACCGCAAATCCCCATGAAGGAACGCGTGCTCGTGGTGGGTGCTGATGGGTTGGTGGGCCGTGCGTTGTTCAACGCTTTCCAGGCGACCTGTGAAGCTGTAGGGACTTCGCGACGCGCGCATTCCAGTCACCTCATGCTCGACTTGGCCAACGGCGGCGCAGAAGTTCCTAAGCTAGACGGGATCTCCCTCGCTTTTCTTTGTGCCGCGGCCACCTCGTTGAAACGATGTCGCGAAAATCCCGCTGAGACCCGTCAGATTAATGTAGACAATACCGTGGCTTTGGCCGGGAAGTTGGTCAGCGCTGGTGTCCGTGTTGTGTTTTTTTCGACAGCCTTGGTCTTTGATGGGAAGAAGCCATTTTGTCGTGAGGCAGACAGCCCCAATCCGCAATGTGAGTATGGCCGACAGAAGTTGGATGCGGAGCGGGCGCTGCTGAGTTTTGGCGACGCCGCAGCGGTGGTGAGGTTGACCAAGGTCATCGCTCCGGAAGTTCCACTTTTCCGTCACTGGCGGGAAGATTTGCTGGCGGGTCGTGCCATCCATCCTTTCACGGACTATCGAATGTCCCCAATTAGCGTCAGCATTGTCGTGGCTGTAATGCAGGCTTTGCGACGCAGATGGCTATCAGGGTTGCTGCACCTCTCTGCAGACCGTGACATGGATTATGGGGAGGCTGCGATGCAGTTCGCCAAACGCTTAGACCCGTCCCTTGCACTCTTGAACTTGGTTCAGCCGACCACGTCGGCGGCTGCCGGTGCGGACTTGGAGGTCAACCCACGGTTCACCACACTTGATACGAGTCGGCTGCGCTGCGAGTTGAATCTGGTCACTCCGTCCGCTGATGCGTCACTGGCCGAGTGTTTTCAGTCCTTGTCCGCATGAAGCCCGACGACTCTTTGCCCTGTCACTTATGCGGCCATGCGCTGGTTGAGCCAGTGCCGGAGTATGCTGCCCTTCACCGAGTGACCTCCGATTGCAAGCCTTGGGCTGCGGGCGGATGGCTAGGGGTCTGTCGCTCCTGTGGCGGGGTGCAAAAGCGGATGGATGAGGTCTGGCGGACCGAGGTCGCCCAAGTCTACCAGAATTACAGTATCTACCACCAAAGCGGCGGTGCGGAGCAGTCTTCATTTGTCGCTGAAACCGGGCAGGGGCAAGCCAGGTCGGAGAGAATAGTCCAGCGACTTGTTGGGTCAGGTCTTATCCCAGAGCGCGGGCGTTTGTTGGACGTGGGGTGTGGCAATGGCGCGCTGTTGCGGGCGTGCAGTCAACAGATGACCGGTTGGGCGCTCACGGGCACGGAGATCAATGACAAATATCAGTCGATTGTGGAGGCGATTCCCAGGGTTGAGCGCATGCATGTAGGCGATGCAGGGGGCGTCCCGGGGATTTTTGACCTCCTCTCCCTAGTTCATGTGCTGGAACACATCCAGTCTCCAGTGCCATTCCTCGAGTCGCTTCGCTTAAAAATGGCTGCTGCTGGCCGGTTGCTCGTGGAAGTGCCCCATTACGCAGCAAACCCATTCGATTTGCTGATTGTGGATCACAGCACTCATTTCTCTGCCCCGGTGCTACGGGATGTAGCCCGGCGGGCAGGCTTTCAGCCAGAAATTCTTACAACAGAGTGGGTGGCAAGGGAACTCACACTGATCGCAGGTCACAGGCATCGATCATCGTATGGCGCAGGGGAGGTTGAGGCGGGGTTCAATGAAGTCTGGGCGCAACTGAAGCAAAGCGTGGCCTGGCTAACAAGGGTGGCGGAAGAAGCGCGCAAGCTCTCTTCACAGGGGGCTCTTGGAGTGTTCGGAACATCCATCTCCGGCATTTGGTTGTTTGGTGAACTGGGTGGGAAGGTGGATTTTTTCGTGGACGAAGATCCTGCCCGGATTGGACGCAGCTGTTTTGGGAGAAAGGTATTGGCCCCTCAGCATATCCCTTCGGGCAGCAGAGTATGGATGGCATTGCCACCGGGCGTGGCTGAACGAGTAAAGGCTCGCATAGCCCCACAGTGCCTCAATGTGGAGTTTCATGCCCCTCCCTCGCTATGCTGAAGATCCTTGCCGGCCGACATTGCAGCGGAATGCAGCCCCAATGAGTTTATCGCTGCCATCAGTGTCCGTGGTGATGCCAAACTTCAACCACGGAAAATACATCCGCACGGCGCTGGAAGCCATGGTGACCCAGTCAGTGCCACCGCTTGAGATCATCGTGGTGGATGATGCGTCCACAGACGACAGCTGGGCGATAATTCAAGAGTTGGCGACCCGCCATGCCTGCATTCAGCCCGTTCGCAATAAGTCTAACCAAGGCGTGGTCTCGGCCATGAACCTGGGTTTGCGTCTGGCACAGGGCGATTATGTGCACTTTGGCGCGGCCGACGACCAGATATATCCGGGGCTTTACGAGAAGTCCCTCACGCTTTTGAGGGATCATCCGCTGGCGTCATTTTCCTGCACAATTGGAGACTGGCATGAGGTTACAACGGGTTTTAACTGGCACATGGGCGTGGGTATGGCGGAGCACCCAAGCTACCTGGCTCCTCGGCAACTCGTCGGCTTGGAGCAGGCCTGGCGGCTCTTCATTCCCAGCCACACGGCTCTTGTCCGGCGCGGCGCGGCGCTGGAGGTAGGCGGATTTATCCCCGAATTGAAATGGCACTGCGATTGGTTTTTGCTCTACACATCAGCATTTCGTCATGGGATGTGCCATGTGCCGGAGCCGCTAGGGCGCTTCAACATTTTTGGCTCCTCTTATTACAAGTCAGGCCGGCGCGACGCACAGGCTCACCGCGCTGTGTTGCAGGGCATCATGGAGCGGTTGGTCAGCCCGGAATTCAAAGGGGAAGGGGAGCTGCTGCGCGAGGCCGGGTCGCTATATGAATTTGCCGGACCGATGCGCGAGGTGATGCGCGCCGATCCTCGTTTCCGGCATTTTCTCACCGGGCGCCTTCTGCGACGGAGTTGTTGGCACAGCTTCAAGCTTGCGGTAAAGGATCACCTGCCGGTTTGGCTGGCGAACCTTTACTTCCGTCTGGCAGGCTATCGCACAGCAAAATCCGCATGAAATCCGCCGATTTTCAAAGACAGTCAGACGCGCAGCATGTTGCCTCGCCGAATCCGGACCATCCTGACGACCGGGTGCTGAAGGTCCGGCGATTGATGAACGAGTATGTCGAACGGCGGAAGATCCTCGATATTGGATGTGCGGATGGGGCGGTGTTGAAGCCCTTTGTGGGCAAGCACGAGTTACACGGCGTGGACCTCAGTCCGGAGTATCTCCGGGGGGCGACTGAGCTCGGCTTTTCCACCCTGGTCCATGACATTGAAAGCGATCCGTTGCCCTATGAAAATGGGACGTTTGATGTGGTTGTTGCGGGGGAGACCATCGAGCACATCGTGGACACTGATTGGCTGTTAGCGGAAGTTAACCGCGTGCTTAAACCGAATGGCCATTTCATCGTGACATATCCCAATGTTCGGACCCCGGTTTCACTTGGGATGATGCTGTTCATGGACATGCCGCCCATGTATTCGGCGCGGTATCGTGGGCCTCACTACCGCGATTTCACCCTCCGCATCATGCGCATTGCGCTAGGCAACCACTGTTTCCGTGCTGATAAAATCTGGGGGACGCACTTTCACTTGCCTGGACTTGGCGACTGTTGGTCCGGCTTGGCAACGCGTTTCCCGGCATGGGCGTCACAGGTCGTTTTGCGGGCGGTCAAGACTGGGGAGTCTCGCTATTCTCCAGAACAGGCTGCCCGAAAGGACATCTATGCCCGCTAGGCTGCAATCCTTCGCCAGTGCCTTCTGCATATGAGCGCCAACGTGTTCAAAAAGATTAAGTCCGTGGGCGAGTCTCTTTGTCCGCCGCTACTGGCCCCGCATCTAAAACGGTTGATTCGCGTCTCGCCTTTCGCGCGGGGCCGAATGCAAGGCGGGCCATCGACGGTGGGGCCACAGGATGGTCGGTTGCTGGAAGAAGCCTGGCAGCACCTAGTGGCGGCCAATGCCGCTCCGCGCGCATTGACCAAGATGCCGGCAAGCCCTCGTTGGGAAATGCTGTTGGAGCGCATTCGGCTGGAGATTTCCTTCTTCAGCTCACCGAAGGAGGCAATCCATTTTGCCCAGAGTCGGATTGATTTTGATCATCGGGAGCCGGTTTATTGCTCGTGGCAGCTGTTCCAATTGCATGCCGACACACTTTTGGCGGAGTTCCCTCAGATGGCTCCAATCATTCAGGGAATGGGGGATTCGGACTTCTCTCGCCCGGACTCGCTGCTGAACTGTGGCGGCCGTCAGGTTAGTAACGTCTTATTTTACCACATGAGACTCCTGTGCCAATGTTTGGCGCAGGTGCCCAAGACGGATTTGGTTTGTGAAATTGGGGGTGGCTACGGCGCTTCCGCGCGGCTGTGGTTGACCAATCCGGTTCGGCCCGCTCGGACCTATGTCATCGTGGACTTTCCCGAGTCGCTGTTTTTTGCCGAGACCTTCCTCCGAGCCAACTTGCCGGACCTTGCGCTGCAATATGTCACCAGCGCCACGCCGCTGGATCCGCAGCATGTGGCCCGGCAGCGCGTGGTCTTGTGTCCGATTCACCTGCTGCCGGCCTTGGCCTCCGTGTCGTTGGACTTGGTCATCAACACCGGTTCCATGCAGGAGATGACCGAGGAATGGATTGACCTGTGGATGGATTGGTTGGCGCGGCAGGATTGCCGCTGGTTCTACTCGATGAACTATTTTGGCCAACCGTTGGACTGTTTGATGGAAACAGGAAACATGTGGAGTCCAAGGCTTGCGCCGCAGTGGACCACAAGGCTGATGCGTTATGATCCAGCCCTGATGCGTCAACAGTCGACGCGCAACTTCGCCGAATTACTCGCGGAGAAAGTTCCGGGCCAATCAGTCCCAGACGTGGGGGCCCTGCGTGCTCGATACGAGGCCACGCGCTCGCGGCGAATGGATAACCAGACTCTGATGGAGGCAATGGACATTCTGCGCTTCAATCTGGATGAAGCCATTTGCTGGGATGTGCTTGAACGGGTGATGGCGGAGACGCGGCCATATCCGAAGGAGGCCTATTTTTTGGCTGACCATCTCGGCCGTGCTGGGACTAGCGGGTTTCCTTCTCAGAACGGCTCCAAGTTAGCGCAATACATGGAGCAGCTGAGCCGGGTTAGAGCAGGTGGAGTGGAAAACACGTATTCAGCCTGAAGTGGAAATCAACCCGCTCCGTAGCGGATGCGCAGATCACCTAAATGACCGCCCTTGCGGTCGTGCTCAAAGAGCACTTTGGGATCCAGCAGGCCGGCTCGTTCGGCGATGTAGCAGGCGGCGTTGTCGTCAGCGAGTTGGTGGAAGGGGTAGTAGGGGTAACGCGTCACACGCACGTCGGTCAGCGCGTCGCTTTGGATGGCCCGGTGGAGTTCCTTCATCAGCCGGTGGCCGCTTTGGATGAGGTGTCGGAACTGTTGTTCCTCCTGGGTTAGGCCTAGATCGTAGAACAGCGCCGCAATTTGCCTCATTCGGATGAAGTATTCTGCGCGGCTCTCCGCCCATGCGGGTTCGGGCAATTTGTCCTTGAAGGCAAAAACCTGCACGAGGTGGAAAATGGCCTCTTCGGCTGGCTCGGCCGCCGGGGTGGCGTCGCTGGATTTCCGGGTCTGCTTGAGGCGGGCGTCAATGAGGTCGAGGCGGCCCTCGCGGTTGAATCGGTGGGTGAGCTTGACCAGGTCGTAGGCCCCGATGTTGACCCGGTAGTTGGTCGTGAGAAAGGCGTGATCAAAGACGACCTTGAACTCTACGGGCGCATCCTTGGTGCTCGTCAGCCGCCCGATGTAGCTCCGCTCGGCCATGTTAAAGACCGGGACTGGGGTTTGTTTGAGCTGTTGCCAGCGCGCGTTGTCGACGTGTCCCAGGCGAAGGGCGATGCGCCGAACGCGTTGGGCAAGTTGGTAGTGGGCACCATGGCGGAACTCTTCTGCCCGGCGTTCGAGTTCACGCACTTCTTCGAGGCTGATGGTCTCGCCGCGAGCAAGTCGGTGTTCGCAGTCTCCGATGGCGTCGGCGATTGCGCCGGGAGCAAGGTCCGGCTCCTGAAGGTCGCATTCGAGGTGCAAAGCGGGTGGCATGGCAGATTACCAAGTCGGAGGCCTGAGGAGCGTGTCTTATTCCCATCATTTCGGCCGGCAAAAGGCTTTGCCTCGTTTTGGTCAGGTGTGTAAAACGCGCCCTTGATTTCCGTCGGTAAACGCATGAACGAGATTCTTTGGCATCGCCGCGTGCGCGGTGGGCGCGGACTGGGCATCCTGGTGGCAGGGTTGTTGGCTGCGTTTTCCGGGACTGGTTGCTCGGTCAAGCGGCTGGCCATCAATCAGCTGGGAGATGCGCTCTCCAATGGCGGTGGCAGTTTTGCCACGGATGATGATCCTGACCTGATCCGTGACGCCGCGCCTTTCAGCCTGAAGTTGATGGAAGCCCTGCTGGCTGAGTCGCCGGGGCATCGCGAACTGTTGCAGGCGCTCGCCAGTGGTTTTACGCAGTATGCCTATGCGTTTGCGCATCAGCCCGCTGATGAGCTCGAGGAAAAGGATCTTGCGGCAGCCGGGGCGGGGCGAGCCCGAGCGAGGCGGCTTTACCTGCGCGCCCGCAACTACGGGCTTCGGGGGCTGGAGGTGAAGCATCCCGGCTTCGAGCGGGCACTGCGGGCTAATCCCAGCGAATCCGTCCGCGTTGCCAAGAAAGCCGATGTGCACCTGCTTTACTGGACCGCGACGGCATGGGCCGCGAACATTTCCCTCTCTAAGGACAGCCCCGATGCCATCGCCGATCTGCCGCTGGCGGCGGCGTTGATCGACCGTGCCTTGGTGCTGGACGAAGGCTTCGACCACGGCGCGATTCATTCTTTCCTCATTGCCTTTGAGCTGGCCCGTCCCGGCGCGGGCCCGGACGCGGTGACCAAGGCCCGGCAGCACTTCGCGCGGGCATTGGAATTAGGCGGCGGCGGCCAAGCTGGCCCCTACGTCTCGCTGGCAGAAAATGTTTCGGTAAAGCAGCAGAACGCCGCCGAGTTCAAAGCGTTGCTCGAAAAGGCGCTCGCCGTTAGGGTTGATGCCCGTCCCGAGTGGCGACTGGTGAACACCATCATGCAGCGCCGCGCCAAGTGGCTCCTCGGGCGGATGGACGAACTGATCTTGCCGGCCCTGCCGCCGGAAACGAAGTGAACTGATGAAAAAGCCCCAAGCCCCAGGTGCCAAGCTCCAGAAAAGCTCCCCAGCCCAAACCCCAAACCCGGCGCGTCGCATCGTTCTTGGAACTTGGAGCTTGGCGTTTCTTTGGAGCTTGGGAGTTGGGCTTTGGAGCTGTTTCACAACTTCAGCCTCCGCCGCCGCGCCCGTCAAAATTCGCCTGGCCACGCTCGCCCCAAAGGACACTTCCCTGCACAAGTCCCTCCAGCAGATGGGTGACGCTTGGAAGAAGGGCACCGGCGACCAAGTCCAACTCACCATCTACACTGACGGCACGATGGGCGGCGAGGCCGACATGGTGCGGCGGATGCGCGTAGGGCAGATTCAGGCGGCCATGCTCACCGTGCCCGGCCTTTCGCAAATCGAGGATTCCGTCCGCGGCCTCCAGCTCATGCCCATGATGTTCCGCTCGCTCGATGAGTTCGAGTATGTCTTCGACAAGGTGCGGCCGGGGCTGGAGCAGAAGTTCCGCGACAAGGGCTTTGAAGTCCTCTTCTGGGGCGACCTCGGCTGGGTTCGTTTCTTCTCCAAGCAACCGGGCCGGCGCATCGACGACTTCCGCAAGATGAAGGTCTTCGTCTGGTCGGGCGACCCGCGTTCTGCCGATGTCATGCGCGCCATGCGCGTGAATCCGGTGGCCGCCGAACAGACCGACGTGCTGCCCGGTCTCCAGACGGGCCTCTTCGACATGGTGCCCAGCGTGCCGATTTACGCACTGGCAGGGCAGTTCTACGGCCCCGCGCCGCATATGCTCGAACTCAACTGGGTGCCGCTCGTCGGCGCGACCATCGTGACCAAGAAAACTTGGGACGCCACGCCGGCGGACAAGCGCACTGCCCTCTTGCAGGCCGCCGCCATCGCCGGGAAACAGATTCGCGATCAAGGTCGCAAGGAAAGCGATGAAGCCGTCGCCGCCATGGTGAAGCGCGGGCTCAAGGTCACCAAGCCCACCCCGGACGACATTGCCGACTGGGTCAAGTTCATGGACGAAGCCTATCCGAAAGTGCGCGGTAACATGGTCCCCGCCGAAATGTTCGACCAGGTGGTCACCCTCGTGAAGGAGTATCGGGCCAAGGTGAAATGAGGCCCGATCAGCCATGCTCGTAACTGACTCCGCTCCCCAGCCGGTTCCGTCCTCCGGACCGCGCGCGTGGCTCCGCCAGGGCGAAAACCTCCTGCTGGGTTTGGTCCTCGTTCTGCTGATGACTTTGCCCTTGCTGGAGGCCTTGCTCCGTAAGGCGTTCAGCACCGGCATCCCCGGCGCGCCGGCCATCGTGCAGCACTTCACGCTGATTATCGGGATGCTTGGCGGCGCCCTCGCAGCGCGCGACAGCCGGTTGCTCGCCATGTCCGCGCTGCCGACGATTCTGCCGGAGAAGGGGAAAATCTTCGCGGCGCTGTTCAGCGGCACCATCGCCACGACCATCACGCTCTTCCTCACCGTCGCCAGCGTCGAGTTCGTCAAGACCGAGCGCGAGAGCGGCAACTTCCTCGTGGGCACCATGCCCATCTGGTGGGTGCAGGTCGTGACGCCCATTGGCTTCGCGCTGGTGACGTGGCGGCTGTTGTGGAACGCGTCGCCCAAATGGTGGGGGCGGGCCGTGGTTTTCACCGCCAGTGGCGCGCTCGTGTGGCTCGCCACGCATCCGCCGACCGACCCCGCCAAGCTCGTCTGGCCCGCCATCGCGGTGCTGCTTGTGGCGACCGTGCTTGGCTCGCCCATCTTCGTGACGCTCGGCGGCGCGGCGATGATTCTTTTCTGGGGCGAGGACTTGCCCATCGCGTCCATCCCGCTTGACCACTACCGGCTCGTGACCAACGCCACGCTGCCGACCATCCCGCTGTTTACCCTAGCCGGCTACCTGCTCGCAGAAGGTGGGGCATCGAAGCGGTTGGTCGCGGTGTTTCAGGCGTTGTTCGGTTCGTTTCGGGGCGGACCGGCCATTGTCACCGCACTGGTCTGCGCGTTCTTCACCTCGTTCACCGGAGCCAGCGGCGTGACCATCCTCGCGATGGGTGGTCTGCTCATGCCGGTGATGCTCGCGGCCCGCTACTCGGAGCGCAACGCCCTGGGCCTGCTCACCGGTTCCGGCGCGCTCGGGCTGCTATTCCCACCGTCGTTGCCGCTGATTCTCTACGCCATCATCGCCGGCTCGAAGGCGCAGGCGGCAGGCGTGACTATTGAGAAGATGTTCCTCGCCGGCTTGCTGCCCGGACTTTTACTGGTGGCGTTGACTGCGTGGTGGGGCGTGAGCCAGGGACCCAAGGATGACGATGCCCGACCCAAGTTCAACAGCGCGGTCGCGGGCGAGGCCATGCTGAATGCCAAATGGGAACTCGCCGTGCCGTTGGTTGCATTGCTTGCCCTCTTCGGCGGTTTTGCCACGCCCGTCGAGGCGGCGGCGGTCACGGCGTTGTATGTCTTCCTCTGCACAGTTTTCATCCACCGCGACCTGAAGCTCACCACCGACATCCCGCGTGTGCTGACCGAGTGCGGCCTGCTCGTGGGTGGAGTGCTGATGATCCTCGGCGTCGCGCTTGGCCTGACCAACTACCTCGTTGACGCGCAGATCCCGGTGAAGGCCGTTGAATGGGTCACCGCCACGATCAAATCAAAGTGGGCCTTCCTCCTCGCCCTTAACCTCCTGCTCCTGCTTGTCGGCTGCTTCATGGACGTTCTGTCCGCCATCGTGGTCGTGGTGCCGCTGCTCGTGCCGCTTGGGGCGGCCTACCAGATTGATCCGCTGCACCTCGGCATCATTTTCCTCGCGAACATGGAGTTGGGCCTGCTCGCGCCGACCGTCGGCATCAACATCTTCCTGGCCTCCTATCGCTTTAAGAAGCCCGTGATGGAGATCTCGCGCGCCGTGCTGCCCATGCAGGGCGTGCTCATTACCGGCGTGCTGCTCATCACTTACTTCCCGCCGCTGACCACCTGGCTCCCGAAGCTGCTCGGCAAGTGACGGCATTTCCCCCGCTTGACGGCCTTTCGCGCCTCCCTAAACTGCCGCGTCTTTCCGGGCGACCGGACGGCCGTTCCCAACTGAAACGAACATCGAACACTGACACACCATGACCAAGATCGCTGAAATCCAGGCCCGCGAAATCCTCGACTCCCGCGGCAACCCCACCGTGGAGGTGGACGTGCTGCTCGAATCCGGCGTCGTCGGCCGCGCCGCCGTTCCCTCGGGCGCTTCCACGGGCGAGCACGAAGCCCTCGAACTCCGCGACGGCGACAAGAAGCGGTATCTCGGCAAGGGCACCAGCAAGGCCGTCAAGAACGTGGCCGACAAGATCGCCCCGGTGCTCTACGGCATGGATGCCACGGATCAGCTTGCGGTGGACGACGCCATGCTCGAACTCGACGGCACGGGTTTCAAGAAGTCCAAGCTCGGCGCGAACGCCATCCTCGCCGTCTCGCTCGCGAACGCGAAGGCCGCCAGCGCCGCGCTCGGCCAGCCGCTCTTCAAATACCTCGGCGGACCGAACGCAAAGGTGCTCCCCGTCCCCATGGCCAACGTCATCAACGGCGGCGCGCATTCGGATGCCCCGATTGACTTCCAGGAGTTCATGATCATGCCGCACGGCTTCGCCACGTTCAGCGAGGGCTTGCAGGCCATCACGGAGATTTTCCACGCCCTCAAGGGTGTGCTGAAGAAGAAGGGCCTCTCCACCGCCGTCGGCGACGAGGGCGGCTTCGCCCCGAAGCTCGACAGCGCCGACGCTGCGCTGGACGCCATCGCGCAGGCCGTGAAGGACGCCGGTTACAAGCTGGGCAAGGACATCTTCCTCGCGCTCGACGTGGCCGCGAGCGAGTTCTACACCGGGAACGAGACCTACACTTTCAAGAAGAGCACTGGCCAGAAGCTCACCGGCGATGAGATGGTCGAGTTCTATGCCCGCCTCTGCGCCAAGTATCCCATTGTGAGCATCGAAGACGGTTGCGCCGAAGGGGACTGGGTCACGTGGAAGAAGCTCACCGACAAGCTCGGCGACAAGGTTCAGCTCGTCGGCGACGATCTCTTCGTCACCAACGTGCAGTTCCTGCGCAAGGGCATTGATACCGGCACGGCGAACGCCATCCTCGTGAAGGTGAACCAGATCGGCTCCCTCACCGAGACGCTCGACGCCGTGGAGCTCGCCCACAAGAACGCCTACCGTGCCGTCCTCTCGCACCGCTCTGGCGAGACCGAGGACGCCACCATCGCTGACATCGCCGTGGCCACGAACTGCGGCCAGATCAAGACCGGCTCTCTCAGCCGCACCGACCGCACGGCGAAATACAACCAGCTCCTGCGCATCGAGCAATTGCTGGGCAAACACGCCGTCTACGCCGGCCGCAGCGCGCTGCCCAAGGGGCGCTAACTCCCGCTGATCTCCCCACCGGCCCGGATGGACGCATGTCCACCGGGCCGGTCGCTTTTTCTTACCGCCCCGAATCCCCCGTAGGTCCCTCGCGTCTGCTGTGCCGACATGAAACCAGCTTCCTTCCTCCTTGCCCTCTTGCTCGCGGCATCTTCGCCCGCCGCCGATGCTCCCAAGCCCAAGCCCGCAGCCTACCTCACTGAAGCCGAGGCCCGCGCCGCCGGGCCGGACTACGATTTGCAGGGCGAATACGCTGATGCCGGTCTCGGCGCGCAGGTCATCGCGCTCGGCGACAGCAAATTCCGCCTCGTCCTCCACGCGGGCGGTTTGCCCGGCGCGGGCTGGGACAAGTCTGCGAAGACCGAAGTCGAGGGCGTGCTCGATGGTGCCAAGGCCACCTTCAAGAGTGCTGACGGCAAGGTCAGCGCCACCGCCGCCGGAGGCCAACTCACTGGCACCGACGCGCAGGGCAGGGGATTCAAGCTCATCAAGGTCTTCCGTCAGAGTCCCACGCTCGGTGCGAAGCCGCCCGCCGGCGCAAAGATCCTCTTCGACGGCTCCAGCGCCGATGCTTGGCAGAACGGCAAGATGGACGATCGCAAGTTCCTCCGCTGCGGCACCAAGTCCAAGGACACGATCCAGAGCGGCACCTTGCACATCGAGTTCTTCCTCCCCTTCAAGCCCCTCGGTCGCGGCCAGGACCGGGGCAACAGCGGCGTTTACCTCCAGGACCGCTACGAAGTGCAGGTGCTCGACAGCTTCGGCCTCAAGGGGGAGAACAACGAGTGCGGCGGCATCTACTCCAAGCACCGCCCCGCCGTAAACATGTGCCTCCCCGCACTTACTTGGCAGACCTACGACATCGAGTTCACCGAGGCGCAGTTCGACGCCGACGGCAAGAAGACCAAGGACGCCACGCTGACCGTGAAGCACAACGGCGTGCTCATCCACGACAAGGCCCCGGTCAACAGCGCCACCACCGCTGCCGGCCTCAAGGAAGGCCCCACGCCCGGCCCCATCCAGCTCCAAGACCACGGCAACCCCATCTTCTACCGGAACATTTGGTGGCTGCCGGCCAAGTGAGCTGCGCAGTGGTTGTTGCGACAAAGACCCACAATCGGCTCAAAAGCCGCAGAACTCGTTCTCTGGCTCCCTTTCTGCGCGTCTGTGCCTTTTAGTCGCGATTCCTTCCCGGCTGAATCCCGCTCCTCAGTGGCGCGTCCTTAGCTCGTTCGTTCAACCAACACATTCGCCATGAAACTCACCGCCCTGCTCGTCACGCTCATGCTTACCGCCTCCGCCCTCACCGCCGGCTCCGTCCTCGATGTTCCGGTCAAGGACATCAAGGGAAAGGATACTTCGCTTAAGCCCTACGCCGGCAAGGTCATCCTCGTCGTCAACGTCGCCTCCAAGTGCGGCCTCACCCCGCAATACAAGGGTCTCGAAGCCACCTACCAGAAATACAAGGACCAGGGCCTCGTCGTCGCCGGATTCCCCTGCAACCAGTTCGGCAAGCAGGAGCCGGGCACCAACGAGGAGATTCTCTCTTTCTGCTCGACCAAATACAACGTGACCTTCCCGATGTTCGACAAGCTCGAGGTCAACGGCCCCGGCCGCCATCCGCTCTACAAGGAGCTGATCGGCGCGGGCGGCAAGGACATCGGCTGGAACTTCGGCAAGTTCCTCGTGGGCCGCGATGGCAAGGTGATCGCGCGCTTCGAGCCGCGCACCGCACCCGACGCGCCCGAGGTGGTGAAGGCCATCGAAGCCGCGCTCGCCGCCAAGTGAGACAATCATCCCAATCACCAGCGCGGGCAGTGATGCCCGCGCTCTTTTTCTGCCCCAGCCCTGACCAACCATGAAAAGCCCGCTCGTTCTCGCCGCCCTGTTCACTGCCGCTTCGCTCGGCCTTGCCGCCGATGCCAAACCCAAGCCCGGCACGTATCTCACCGTCGAGGAGGCCCGCGCCGCCGGCCCGGATTACGATCTGCAAGGCGAGTTCGCCGGCGACAAGCTCGGTGCACAGGTCATCGCACTGGGCAATGACACCTTCCGCGTCGTCTTTCACAACGGCGGCCTGCCCGGCGCGGGCTGGGACAAGTCGCCCAAGTTCGAGATCGAGGCCAAGCGTGACGGGGACAAGGTTAGCTTCGAAAAGGAAGCGTGGAAGGCCACGCTCACCAAGGATTCCCTGAGCGGCATGGGCGGACGCGGAAAGTTCGAGCTGAAAAAATTGACCCGCCAAAGTCCGACGCTCGGCGCTAAGGCTCCGGCGGGCGCGGTGGTGTTGTTTGACGGCTCGAACTGCGACGCGTTCGCGGGCGGGCACTTCGACGAGCTGGGCCGCAAGCTCCTCGCCTCCGGTAGCAAGACGAAGCAGAACGACTTCCAGGACTTCACGCTGCACGTCGAGTTTCTCCTGCCGTTCAAGCCGCTTGGCCGCGGCCAGGACCGCGCGAACAGCGGCGTTTACATGCAGGACCGTTACGAGGTTCAGGTGCTCGACAGCTTCGGCCTCGCGGGCAAGAACAACGAGTGCGGCGGCATCTACTCGAGGACGGAGCCGAGCGTGAACATGTGCTTTCCGCCGCTGCTGTGGCAGACCTACGACATTGACTTCACCGCCGCGAAGTTTGACGGCGAGGGCAAGAAGACCAAGAACGCCGTCATCACCTTGAAGCACAATGGCGTGACCATCCACGACAAGGTGGAAATCACCGGTCCCACCGGCGGCGGGAAGAAGGAGGATCCAAGCGGCGGGGCCATCCAGCTCCAAGGCCACGGCAATCCGGTTTACTACCGGAACGTCTGGCTGGTGAAGAAGTAGCGCGAGCCCGGCTTAGTTCACGAAGGTGAACTCATTGGCCAGAATGAGGGCGTGGGCGTATTCCGCCCATGCACTGAGCGGGCGTGGGGTGAACGTAGGACGCACCGGCACTTGGAAACGCCGGGCGGCTGCCACTTTAACCGGAGCCGCTTGGGCTGCGGGCTTGACCGCAGGCCCGCTCGCTCCGGCCGTCGGTGCCTCGTCGAAGAATGCCAGCCCAAGCTGAACCTCCTGAGCCGTTGGCGGGCGCTGATAGATGAGGTGGTAGAGGAACGCGATGCGTTGCTCGTCGTTCTCCACACCTTTGAAGTCATTTCGCTCGACGATTTTCAGCGCCTGTTCGATGACCAAGGGATTGTTCATGAGGAACAGCGCCTGCTGGGGAACCGTGGTCTGGTAGCGCCGGCCGTTGGGCATTTCGGGTTGCGCAAAATCGAAGTGATTCAGCACCTCGGCCACGTTGGCGCGATCGATGTGGCCGTAAAGCGTGCGGCGCGTCGAGTAGCTGCCCTGAGGTCGTAGCGCGCCGCCACCTTTCTTGTCCTTGCCGGCGCTGGTGCCGCCACCACCAAGGTTCACGGGCCGCCCACCGAGCGTTGTGTCAAGGGAGCCGGCCATGGCGAGAATGGAGTCACGGAGTGGCTCGAACTCCAGCCGGCGAACATTCTGCCGCCAGAGCAGGCGGTTGAAGGGGTCGAGCTGCGCGTAGCGCGGGTTGTCCGTGCTGGCCTGCTGATAGGTCGCGGAGAGGAGGATGTGCTTGTGCAGCTTCTTCAGCGACCAGCCGTTGTCGGTGAAATAGGTGCTCAAGTAGTCGAGCAGCTCCGGGTGACTGGGCGGCGTGCTCATCGTGCCGAAGTCGTCTGGGGTCAGCACGAAGCCCTCGCCGAAGTGGTGCTGCCAGACGCGGTTCACCATCACGCGCGCGGTGAGCGGGTTGCTCTTGTTGGCGATGGCGTAGGCGAGTTCGAGCCGCCCGCTCCCGTATTTGAACGCGGGCGCGTTTGGCGTGCGGAAGACTTCCAGATAGCGTCGGGGGACGAGGTCGCCCTTGTTGTCCTTCTCTCCGCGAATGTAAACCGGTGAATCCTTTGGGCGGTCCGAATCCTGCACGACCATCGCACGGGCAGGTGCTCCGGGATGCGTCATGTCGAGGCGGTCGCCTTGAATGGTGAGCTGTTGAGCCTGCTTCTGAAGCTCCTTCTTGGCGGCGGGCTTGCCACCCTTGGCCTTCGCCGCCTTCGCCTGTGCCATGAGATCGGCTTCGGCCCTTTCGAGCGCGGCCTTCTCCTTGAGGTATTCCGCATACTTCACCTTGTCCGTTGTCGCGATGACGGGCAGTTCCTTCGGCTCCTCGGTGCTGGCGAAGATGCCGTGCAGGGCGTAGTAATCCTTCGTCGGAATGGGGTCGAACATGTGGTCGTGGCAGCGCGCGCACGCGACGGTCAGGCCGTTGAAACCCTTCGTCACCACATCGATGCGGTCGTTGATGATGTCGTCGCGGTTGCCATCGAAGTGGTCGCCCACGGTGAGGAAGCCCAACGCGGCGAGCGTAGTGCGGTCCTTGTTGTTGGGCAGCTTGTCGGCGGCAATCTGCTCGCGGATGAACTGGTCGTAGGGCTTGTCGTCGTTGAACGCCTTCACCACATAGTCCCGATACGTCCACGCGAACGGGTAGGCTGGCGATTCCTTGCGCTTGGCGGGGTCGCCGACGGTGTCAGAGTAACGCGCGACGTCCAGCAAGTGCCGGCCCCCCCCCGCGACGTACTGCGGCGA
>CAZQEW010000019.1:0-15018 GCA_964591495.1 uncultured Klebsiella sp. | reverse complement strand
CGGTAGACGACTTGTCGGCGACGAAGGCCTCGACTTCCGCGGGAGTCGGCGGCAGGCCGATGAGGTCGAAGTAAAGTCGGCGGATCAAAACGCGGCGGTCAGCGGGTGCGCTGGGCTTGAGGTTTTTCTCCTCCAACTTGGCGAGGATGAATTTGTCCACCGGGTTCACGGGCCAGGCCTTGTTCTGCACAGCAGGCGGCGACTGTTGCTTAACCGGCTGGAAGGCCCACCACGTTTTCTTCGCGGAGGCGTCGGCGTATTTGCCCTTGGCAGCGCCGGTGCGCGGGTCTGGGGCCCCCATCCGCACCCACGCGACGAGGTCGGCGATTTGCGCATCGGAAAGCTTCTCCCCCTTGGGCGGCATCTGGAGGTTCGAGTCCGTATAGCGGACGGCGCGGATGAGGAGGGACTTGTCGGGATTCCCGGGCACGAGCGCGGGGCCGGAATCGCCGCCCTTGAGCGTGCCGTCGCGAGTGTCGAGTGCGAGGCCGCCCTTGGTCTTGCCCTCGGCGGCGCTGTGGCACTTGAGGCAATGCGCGGCGAGCAACGGGCGGATTTTGCCCTCGAAGAACTCGGTCTGCTGCGTGGTGAGCGTGGCGGTCGCGGTTGCGGCAGCAGGAGCGGCGGGAACAGCCGGAGCCTTGGCCGCAGGCGCGGTCGGAAAACCGGGCTTGGCCGCCGGAGCGGGCGCGGGGGTGGGTGGTTTTTTCTTCTTCGCGTCGGCGGCGGTCGCAGCCCCAAGCGCGAGGCACAAGGTGACAAAGAGGAGAATGGCGGGTTTCATACTGGTTCTTAAGCGATGATTCCCTTCACAACCTGACCGAAGTTATCCGTCAGCCGGAAATCGCGGCCGTTGTAGCGATACGTCAGCTTCTCGTGGTCGAAGCCCATCAGCGCCAGCAGGGTCGCATGGTAGTCGTGGACGTGGACCTTGTTCTCGACCGCGCGCGCGCCGAACTCATCCGTCGCACCGTAGGCCACGCCGCCCTTCACGCCACCGCCGGCGAGCCAATGCGCGAAGGCGCGGTTGTTGTGGTCGCGACCGGGGTCGTCAGCGCCGTTCTTGTCGCGCGTGGGCTTGCGGCCAAATTCGCCGCCCCAGATGACGAGCGTGCTGTCGAGCAGCCCGCGCTGCTTGAGGTCGGTGAGCAGCGCCGCCGCCGGACCGTCAATCTCGCCGGCCTTCGCGCGCAGCCGGTCCTCGAGGTCGTTGTGATGGTCCCAGCCGCTGGCCCACACTTGCACGAAGCGCACGCCGCGCTCCACCAGCCGACGCGCGATGAGGAGCTGCTTGCCCTGCGTGCTGGAGCCGTAAAGTGAGCGGATGTTCTCCGGCTCCTTCGCGATGTCGAACGCGTCCGTGGCCGCCGTCTGCATCTTGTAAGCCATCTCGAATGCCTCGATGCGCGCTTCGAGCTGCGCGTCCTTCTGCAAGTTCTGGCTGTGAATCGCGTTGAGCTGGTGCACGAGGTCGAGCTGGCGGCGCTGCTCCTTCGGCGCGAGGTAATTATTGCGGATGTTCTCAATCATCTGCTCCACCGACTGCGCCTGCGTGTTGATGCTGGAACCCTGAAAGATGCCGGGAAGAAACGCGGACTGGTAATTCTGCGCGCCGCCGGGGGCACCACCGCCGGGCCGCAGCGAGATGAAGCCCGGCATGTTTTGATTCTCCGTGCCGAGTCCGTAGAGCACCCACGAGCCGAGCGAGGGCTTCGCGAGCCGGAGCGAACCGGTGTTCATGAAGACCGTCGCCACATCGTGCGCCGGGATGTCCGTGTGCAGCGACCGCACGACGGCCATGGAGTCGGCGTGCTGTGCGAGCTTCGGGAACACCTCGCTGAACTCAATGCCGGAGCGGCCCTGTTTGGTGAACTTGAATGGCGAACCAAAGGCCACGCCGCCGGCTCCGGGTATCGTCTTCCCGTCGTGCCGGGCAAGTGCGGGCTTGGGATCCCACGTGTCCACGTGCGACGGAGCCCCTTGCGCAAAGATGTGGATGACGCGTTTTGCTTTGGCGGGGAAGTGCGGATTCTTCGGCGCGAGCGGATTGAGGTCGGCGGCCGCCCGGGCTTCCTCGCCCAGCAGGGCCGCCAGCCCTACGGCACCCATCCCCATGCCGAAGCGGCCGAGCCATTGGCGGCGGGTGAGGAACAGATCGGAGAGCGAGGCCTGGTGTTCGATCGGGTTCATAGTTGTCGTTTCTTGTCATTCAGGACGTCAACCACCGGCCACAGGTTTCGCTATTCCGGGCTTCTGCAGTTCTCCGTCGCCTGAGTTGAATGGCTCTCCGGGAATTCGATCGTGGTGCGCTCGGAACATCCGCTCTTGCGTAACTGGGCACTGCTTTCCTATTGTCCTGCTGCGTTTCGCACGCAGCCAGTGTAGCTCAGTGGCAGAGCAGCTGTTTCGTAAACAGCAGGTCGTCGGTTCGAACCCGACCACTGGCTCCAGTATTTCCGCTCTGGAGCATTCGTAACCCCATCGGTCCAGGAGGCCAAAACGTGTGTGAATACACCTCCGGGAAAGGGGACTTCTTGCCGGTGCTAGTCACGGCACACGGTGTCGTCCGCGTTGGTGGATCAGCCCCTACCGGGTGTTCCGACAAAGATCACGCACAGCGTGGCGGTCATGCATCCAATAATGCCGTCCGCTGGTTGGGGTGACAGTTGGCTTCTTGACTTAGCCATTTCCGGCAGAACTCTGCGCTCACGGAATTCAGATGGTTGCGTTGTGTCGCGTAGTTGAGGAATCCTTCGCCCATCGCGAATATGTCTAGCCACCTCCGACGCTCCGCCCTGGTCTTGGCCTTTATTTTGGGTGTCCGTCTGAGCGTGGGAGCAGCGGATTTGTTGCTGAGTTCTCCTCGGGATTTTGAGGTCGCCCAGCGCTCGGCAGCGGGGCGGGGCGTTCTTCAGGTTGTTGGTCAGCTGTCGCAGGACATTCCAGAGAGTTCGGCTGTTGAGGCAAGACTCCTCGAGGTCCGTGGTGAGGCCGACTGGCGGCGGCTTCCAGCAAAGGTATCCGGCCGAACGATATCCGGCCCGTTTGAGGCACCGGGTGGCGGCTGGTGGCGGCTCGAAGTCCGCGTGTTGCACGCGGGCAAAGTGCTCGCGACCGGCAGCGTTGACCATGTCGGCGTGGGTGAGGTGTTCGTCGTCGCGGGCCAGTCGAACTCGGCGAACCACGGCGAGGAGAGGCAGACGCCACAGACGGGGCGCGTTGCCGCCTTTGACGGAACCAAGTGGCAGCTAGCCAACGATCCGCAGCCCGGCGCGGGCGGCAAGGGCGGCAGCTTCATGCCGCCGCTCGGCGACGCGCTGGCGCGAAAGTTCAACGTGCCCATCGGCTTCGTCGCCTGCGGCATCGGCGCGACGAGTGTGCGCGAGTGGCTGCCCAAGGGGGCGACGTTTCCCAATCCACCGACGCTGACGGGCCGCGTCGAGCAACTCGCGGACGGCCAGTGGGCGAGCAAAGGCGCGGCTTTCGAGATGTTCGTCGCGCGGATGAAGGCTTTGGGGCCGCAGGGCTTTCGCGCCGTGCTCTGGCATCAGGGCGAGAGTGACGCAAACCAGAAAGACCCGACGCGCACATTGCCCGGCAAGCTCTACCGCCAACACTTGGAGCAGCTTATCCGCGAATCCCGCCGCGCCCTTGGCTGGGACGCGCCGTGGTTCGTCGCGCAAGCCAGCTACCACGTCCCCGGCGACGAGGGCAGCGACGAGATCCGCGCCGCGCAAGCCTCGCTATGGAAGAATGGCCTCGCCCTCGCCGGACCCGACAGCGACGCGCTCAAAGGCGACCTCCGCGAGCGCAACGGCCAAGGCGTTCATTTCAGCGGCAAAGGCCTACGCGAGCACGCCGCGAAATGGGCGGAGAAGATTTCTCCCTGGCTCGAACAACAAAGAACCGCGCCATGAAACCTCTTTCCATTCACAGCCTCACCGTCTCGGCGGCGCTCCTCGTCGTTTTGCTTTGCGGCTCGGTCATGGGCCAGACGCAACCCGCGCGCACTGGTGCGTCCGCTGCCCGCCCGAACATCCTCTACATCCTCGCCGATGACCTTGGTTACGGGGACGTGCAGTGCCTCAACCCACGCCGCGGAAAAATCAAGACGCCGCACTTGGACCGGCTCGCGGCGGAGGGAATGACGTTCACGGACGCGCACAGTGGGTCGGCGGTTTGCACGCCGACGCGTTACGGGCTGCTCACGGGGCGCTACGCGTGGCGGACGCGGTTGCAACAGGGCGTGCTCGACGGCGGCAATGACGAGCCGCTCATCGCGGCGGACCGGCTCACGGTGGCGTCGTTCTTGAAACAGCAGGGCTACGCGACGGCTTGCATCGGAAAGTGGCACCTGGGTTTTCAATCCGATGCCAAGCCGGGCAAGGGCGCGAAGGCCGGCGGGGCCGGCGGCTTGCCGGTCGGTGCGAACATCATCGGTGGGCCGGTCACGCGCGGGTTCGACCACTTCTTCGGCTGCTCGAATGCGCGCACGATGGCGGCGCTCATCGAGAACGACCGGGTCATCGAGTCCATCGAGCCGGTGGCCATGCTGCCGCGTTTGGCCCGGCGCGCGACTGATTACCTCCATGAGCGCGCGGAGGCGGCGCGGAGTGGGCGGCCGTTTTTTCTCTACCTGCCGCTCACGTCGCCGCACACGCCCATCGTGCCAGCCGCTGAGTGGAACGGGCGCAGCGGGCTGAATGCCTACGCGGATTTCGTCATGCAGACGGACGCGGTCGTGGGCGAAGTGCTCGCCGCGCTGGAACGCGAGGGCTTGGCCGGGAACACGCTCGTCTTCTTCACGGCGGACAACGGATGCTCGCCCGCCGCGAAGACCGATGAACTCGAACGCGCCGGGCATTTCGCCAGCGGGCCGTTTCGCGGCTACAAGGCGGACATCTGGGAGGGCGGGCATCGCGTGCCGTTCTTCGCGCGCTGGCCGGGCAAGGTCAAACCCGGCTCGGAGAGCAAGCAACTCATCTGCCACAGCGACCTGCTCGCGACGTGCGCGGAGTTGCTCGGCGCGAAGCTGCCCGTCACCGCTGGCGAGGACAGCGTGAGCATCCTGCCCGCGCTGCTGGGCACGGACAACGCGCCGCTGCACGAAGCCGTGGTGCATCATAGCATCAACGGGCGCTTCGCCATCCGGCAGGGCAACTGGAAGCTCGCGTTCTGCGCGGGCAGCGGTGGCTGGGGGCAGCCTGGCGACGCCGATGCAACCAAGCGCGGTCTCCCCGCTGCGCAGCTCTACGACCTGACAGCTGACCCTGCCGAAACGAACAATCTGCACGCGGCGAATCCCGCCGTCGTCGCGCGCCTGACGCAGTTGCTCGAATCGTGGATTGCCAGCGGTCGCAGCACGCCCGGACCGGCGCAACAGAACGATGTGTCAGTCGCCGTGAACAAGGCAGCGCGCCCAGCCGGAAAAAAGGCCGGTGCAAAGTGAGCCGCTTCAATCAGAAGCGGCGGCGGTGCGTCAGAGCGTGCGACAATGCGCGGAACACGTTGTGACCTCCGGTGCGCCCGGTGATTGAGATCTGGCCAGCTACTTTCATGAAGCCACCACTTACCCGCCGCCACTTTCTGCGCGGCGCCTCCGCGTTGATTGCCTTGCCCGCACTCGAATCCATCGGCTGCAAAGCCTTCGCGGCCTCGAAAACCCTCGCGCCGCCGAAGCGATTGATTTTCCTCGGCTTCGGGTGGGGCGTGACGAATGAGACTTGGTTTCCTGACGTGAAGAAGACCGGCGCGGCGTGGGAGTTGTCCGAGGGCTTGAAGCCGCTCGCCCGCCACCAGCCGGACCTCACGGTGGTGCAGGGCTGCTCGAACAAATTCAGCAACGAAGCCCATTGGGGCAGCACCTTCTGGCTCACGGGGGCGAATCGCTACGCCGAGCCGGGGCAGAGCTTTTACAACAGCATCAGCGCGGATCAGGTCGCCGCGGCGCATTTGGGCCGGGACACGCGGTTTGCCTCGATCCAACTGAACACGCCGGATGTGCAGAATTCCGGCCACGGCCCGGGTTTGTCGCTGGCCTGGGATGCGCGCGGCAAACCAATGGCGGGACTGGAGAATCCTGTCGCGGCATTTCACCGGTTATTTTCGGATGACACCACGCCGCTCACCGAACGCCAGGCAATGCTCGCGCAGAAGCGCAGCGTGCTTGATGCCGTGCTGGAAGACGCCCGGCGCGTTCAGCGTGGTCTCACCAAGACCGATACGGACAAGCTCGACGAGTATTTCCAAAGCATCCGCGACATCGAGGTGCGGCTCGGCAAGGACGAGCAATGGCTCAACGTGCCGAAGTCCAGACCCACCGTGTCCGAGCCGAAGCCGGGCCTCGCGGGCCGGGAGGAAATCAAGGTGATGTATGACCTCATCGTGGCTGCGCTCCAGACGGACAGCACGCGCGTGCTTACTTATCGCCAGCCGGTGGGCACGTTGCTTCAAAGCCTCGGCACCAAGGTGGCGCCCCACGACATGAGTCACTACAGCCCGGGCGACCGCATGGCCGCCTCGCAGCAACGGGATACCGCCCAGAGCGAATTGCTCGCGGGCTTGCTCGACAAGTTGAAGGCCGTGAAGGAAACCGACGGGACGCGACTCTTCGACCACGTCGCCCTCGCCTACGGCAGCAACATCCGCACGATTCATTACCTCGACAATTGCCCGACCCTGCTCACGGGCGGCGGCGCGGGCATTAAGCTCGGCCAGCATCTCGTGCTGCCGAGGGACACACCGCTGGCGAACGTGTGGCTCACTCTATTGCGCGGCATCGGCGTGAGCGCCGAACGCCACGGCGACAGCACGGGCGTGGTGAAGCCGTTGGTCGCTTAGCCACTAGCCTCGGCCAATGAAGCGCCTATCACCGCTCGCTGGATTGCTGCTTTTCCCTCTCCTGGCCACTTGCGCCGAGGTGGCCACGCCGCCGCGGCTTGAGGAAAAGCACCGCCCATTTCTCCGGGACTACTGCATTGAGTGTCACAACGAGCAGAAGCCCAAGGGCAAGCTGCGGCTGGACGACATTTCGTTCACTTTGGATTCCGTCGAATCCGCCGACCGTTGGCAAAAAATCCTCAACCAACTCAACTCCGGCGAGATGCCGCCGGAAACCGCGAAGCAGCCGGAGCGAGTTGCGAAGGCGGACTTCCTGGATGCGCTCGCCCAAACGCTTGTGATGGCCCGCAAATCGCTCGGTGATGCGCAAGGCAGCATCACGATGCGGCGGCTGAACCGGCGGGAATACAAGAACACGATTCGCGATTTGCTCGGCGTGGACTTGCGCGTGAACGAGCTGCCAGCGGACGGCGGCGCGGGCACTTTCGACACGGTGGGGTCGTCACTTTTCATGTCGAGCGACCAGTTCGAACAGTATCTCGCGCTCGGGCGGCAGGCGTTGGACGAGCACTTCGCGCGTCAGGCCCCGCCGCCGCAGAGCAAGCCGCTCAAGATTCATGTCGAGGCGGAGTGGACCAATGAACGCATCCGGCGCGGACTAGCGGAGCGGATGGATGCCCGGGAGCGCTACGTGAAGTGGACGGCCGCGGTGGAGGGTGCAGCCGATAAGCCGGAGAACGCAGCGCTCGCAGTCCAGATTCGCGCGGAGAAGAAAAACGATTCCATCCACCTTCACACGCAGTGGAGCCGGGTCAGCGGAGCGCCATCGCCGAAAGACTTTGGCTTCGTGGACGCCACGCACGCCGAGCAAATGGGCCGGCGCGATTGGCTGCATTACGTGCCCCACCATCGCGCGTATGTGGAGCACCCGCTCACCCAGGCCGGCACCTTCCTCACCATCGATGATGCCTATGTGAACCCCCGGCAGATGTTCAACGTTCCGCGTGAGTGGCCGGCGGGCGACTATGTGGTGCGCGCCCGCATCGCCGCCACGGATGGCACGCCGCGCGGCCGGCGTTTCGTCGAGTTTGGGCCCCAGGACCCCAGCGGGGTTTGCGCGGTGGCGGGCACGTATGAAGTCACCGGCACGGTTGCGAATCCGCAGGTGCTCACCATCCCGCTGAAGTTGTCCGCGATGACTGAGCGCACCTACATGTTTCGCGAGCGTGGGTCCCACGAGCCGGACACGGCGGCGAACCGGCTGTTTGCAGAGGCGAAGCAGCGCAACGGCGTCGGCCCGGAGTTCGCGGTTTGGATTGATTGGATTGAGGTGGAAAATGCGGGTCCATCCACTGGGACGAAGACGATCAAGGAGCGGCGCGAGGTCGAGCTGCACGCGAACGCGATGGTGGGCGGCACTTACAATGGTTACTTCAAAGGCGGCTACGAGGCGGCGAAGAAGTTCATGGAGACCAAGCAACCGCAGAAAGGCATTCCGGACGAACAGGAAGCGAAGTTCCGCATTCGTGCCTTCGAGCAGAACGGGCCGACCTTCCAGCGTTATCTCAATGACCCGCTGACGAAGTCGGGCGCTTATTTGACCATCTACAACGTCCACCCCGAGGAAGTCATCACGCTGCCGCCGGACCAGCCGTCCGGTTGGCTCAAGACCAAGCATGAGGTCGAGCGGGCCGAGCCGGGCGAGTATGTGCTGCGCTTCCGCATCGGCGCGGTGGCCGGCACGCCGAAGGAGCGGCACTTCGTCGCGCTCGGCAGCCGGCGGAAGCCAGAGGAGCGCGAAGACTTCACCTTGATGCAGACCTTTCAAATCAGCGGCACCACCGATTCACCGCAAGTCATCGAGGTGCCGGTAAGCATCAGCGCGAACGGCCCGCGCACCTTCGTGCTGCGGGAGAAGCGCGATGTGAAGCTGGACCATGAACTGTTCACCACGGCGCAGAAGGCCACTGGCGTCGGCCCGCTGTCCGCGCTGTGGATTGATTGGGTGGAATGGGAAGGCCCGTTGCCGAAGCAGATGCCCGCCGCGAAGGTCACGCGCATCGAGCCCGAGACACGCCGCGCCGAGGTGGAGCGCGGGCATTTGCGCTTCAAGTATCTCAACGAGCAATACGCGAAGTGGAAGGCTGCGGGTGGCGATGAGCAGCGGCTGAAGGAGTTCGATTTCACCGACAAGTCACACGCGGAGTTCGCCAAGGTGGTGTGGGACAGCAACAATCGCTGGTTCCAGCAATACCTCGACCGCCCGCTGTCGAAGTCCGGCCTTTACCTCGACAACACCGTGCAGGAAACCTGCGAGTATGCTGTTGACCTGCCCGCCCAGGCTGCGACCGGCGACTACGTGATGCGCGTGAGAATTGGCCGCGTGGCGGACATGCCGACGGAGCGCGCGTTCCTGACCTTGGTGGAGGCGAGCCCGATTGATAAAGACGACCGCACTTTCCTTGCGAACAAGCAAATCACCGCGACACTGGAGCAGCCGGAGGTGATTGAGCTGCCGTTCCAAGTGCGCCCCGGCGGCCCGCGCAAGTTTGTGCTCTTCGAGAAACGTCCGCTGCAAAAGGAACCCATCAGCCTGCCGGGCCGAACCCGCCAAATTGCCGACGCGAAGCAGCGCGACCCTGTTCTCTGGCTGGATTGGATTGAGTGGGAAGGCCCGCTGGCGCGCGGAGTCGCGAAGGCAAACGTAGCGCCAGTGCTGTCCGCCGGGGAGACGGACGCATGGGCAGTGATTGAAAAGTTTGCCGCGCGCGCCTTTCGCGGAAAGCAGCCCACGGCGGCCCTTTTGGACAAGCTCGTGGCGCTCCACGAAGCGCGAGTGAAGGCTGGCGAAACCTTCGACAAGGCCATCCGCGAGCCGTTGAGCGTGATTCTGGCCTCGCCGGGGTTTTTGTATCTTCAGGAAATTGGCTCGCAACCCGTTTCCCCGACTCATTCACCACATGCCGAGACTGGTAAAAAATTGGAGGTAAAAGACGAAAGGCAGAGAGCTTTGTCACCACCCGAACTCGCTGCCCGGCTGTCGTATTTTCTCTGGAGCGCGCCGCCCGATGAGCAACTCCTCCGCGCCGACCTTGCGCAGCCCGCCGTGCTTGCTGCTGAGGCGGACCGTCTCCTCGCCGACCCGCGCAGCCGCGAGTTCGTCACCGGCTTTGTGCATCAATGGCTCGGTATGGATCGGCTGGATTTCTTCCAGTTCAACACCCGCCTCTACCGTGATTTCGACGAGAGCGCCAAGGCCGCCGCGCGGACCGAAGTTTACGAATCGTTCGCCCACTTGCTCGCCAGCAACGGCAGTCTGCGTCAGCTCCTCAAGGCCGACTATGTGATGGCGAACGGCCTGCTCGCCAACTACTACGGCCTCGAAGGCGTGAGCGGCGATGAGTTCCGAAAAGTCCCGTTGCCCGCCGGCTCTCCGCGCGGCGGCTTACTGGGCATGGCGGCCATCCTCGCGATGGGCGGCAACGGCGAGCACACCAGCCCGGTCGAGCGCGGCGCCTGGGTGCTCCGCAAGCTGCTCCACGACCCGCCGCCGCCCGCGCCGCCGAACGTTCCGCAACTCACCCGCCTCGAAGGCAAACTGCTCACCACCCGCGAGCGTTTCGCCGCACACACGGAGGAACCGCAGTGCGCGAGCTGCCATCACAAGATTGACCCCATCGGCTTCGGCTTGGAGAACTTCAACGCCGCTGGCAAATGGCGCACGGAAGACACTTACGAGAAGCGCGGCGTCGGGAAGAAAACCTGGCCCATTGACCCCAGCGGTCAGCTCCACAACGGCCCGGCCTTTAAGGATTACTTCGAGCTGCGCGACCTTGTTGCCAGCCGCGCGGCCGGCTTCGCCCGTGGGTTCACCGAAGCGCTGATTGAGTATGCGCTCGGTCGTCCGTTCGGCTTCACTGACGAGGCTTTGGCCGAGGCCGTCGTTGCCCGGGCCGAGGCCAAGGATTTCGCCCTCCGGGAATTTCTCCACGCGCTGGTGGCGAGCCGGGAGTTCCGACTTAAACAATGAGCCACCCATGCCTCAGTTCTCGCAGACACCCTCGCGGGGTTGACCGCCCAGGGAGTTTGGACTTTTCCGAAGGGCGCGGAAAATGGCGTAATTTTTTCCCGTCTGCTGCTTTGGGATGCCTTAATCGCGAAGGTGATTTAACCGATCAATGGCGACATGTCTGCGCGCGGGGTGGCTCCGTGCTGGTGGAACCCCCTCGATCCGCAGGCCCCTCCAGTCATGCGCTCAAAGTTTTCCAAGGCAGACGCAGCGCCAAGAAGTTCACCGCATGCAACCAACGGCTCGCGGGAAAGCCGAAAAGCGGATGGAGGAAAATGTTGCGTGACCTGAAGCAAGCCGCCGTCTCGACGAAGCGATCAGACCCTTTCAAAACATGAAACGAATCGCGCTGCTCATCGCCCTAATTGCATTCCAAACTTTCGCCGCCGAAACGCCCGTCGAGACCGATCCGCGGCTGCATTCCGATGGCAAGGGCTGGAAACTCAACCAGGCTACCATCAAAGACCCGAAGCGCCCGCGCGTGTTGCTCATCGGCGATTCCATCCTCAGCGGTTACATGAACCACGCCATCAAGGCGCTTGAAGGGAAGGCTTACGTGGATGCGTGGGTAAACCCGTATAATCAGAGCCAGCATCTCAACGACAAAATCCTGCCCGAAGTGCTCGCGAAGGGGCCGTATGACGTCGTCCATTTCAACATGGGCCTGCACGGCTGGCCGGAGGGGCGCATCAAGCCGGGCACCTTCGAGCCGCTCACGAAAGGTTATGTGGATGTCATCAAGCGGATGTTGCCCAAGGCCAAAATCATCTGGGCCAGCAGCACGCCCGTGCTGCTCGAAGGCGACGTGAAGAAGCTCGACCCGGTCATCAATGCCAACATCGTCGAGCAGAACCGCATGGCCGCCAAAGTCATGGCCGAGTGCGGCGTGCCGGTGAGCGATTTCTACGGGCTGCTCGTGGGCCAGCTCGAACTCGCCCGCGGCGGCAAGGACAAGTTCCACTGGACCGCACCCGCCTACAAAATACTCGGCGACAAGTGTGTCGAGGCCGTGCTGAAGGCGTTGCCGGCGTTCAACTAACTCAATCACATAGCCCATGCCGAATCTCGCTCCACACTCGTTTATGAAGCCCATCCTTTGCCTGCTGCTCCTGGCCAGCCTCACGTCGGCTGATGCCCAAACCGAACGCAAAGCCAAAGCGAAGGCCGCCGGCACCGCTGCGGCCGCTTACGCGGTGTCCGTGCCGAAGCCCACGCTCAACGGTGTGCGCTACGGCACGCATGAGCGGCACATCCTCGATTTTTGGAAGGCGGGGAGCACCACGCCGACGCCGCTGGTGTTCGTCATTCACGGCGGTGGCTGGCAGGGCGGTGAGAAGGAGCGCGTGGACCGTTTTTTGGATGTCGCCGCGCTGCTCAAGGCGGGCATCTCCGTTGCGGCCATCAATTACCGTTTCATCAAAATGGCGGAGGCGGACGGCGTGAAGCCGCCGGTGAAAGTGCCGTTGCACGATGCCGCGCGCGCCTTGCAGTTCGTGCGCAGCAAGGCCGCGGAGTGGAACATCGACAAGCGGCGCATCGGGGCGGCCGGTGGTTCCGCCGGGGCTTGCTCCAGCTTGTGGCTCGCGTTTCACGATGACCTCGCCGCGCCCGGCAGCGATGACCCCGTCGCCCGCGAGTCATCGCGGCTGCAATGCGCCGCCGTAACCGGCGCGCAGACCACGCTCGACCCGCTGCAAATGAAGGAGTGGACGCCCAACAGCAAATACGGTGGCCATGCTTTTGGCGCGGGCGCGTTCCCGGACTTCCTCGCCGCGCGTGAGAAGCTGCTGCCGTGGATTGCCGAGTATTCGCCCTACGCGCTCGTCAGCCGGGACGACCCGCCTGTGTATCTCATCTACAGCGCGCCGCCCGCGCTCGGCCAAGACCAGAAGGACCCCACGCACACCGCGAACTTCGGCGTGAAACTTCAGGAGCACTGCATCGCCAACGGTGTCCGCTGTGAACTGCAATACCCCGGTGCACCGAACGTGAAACACGCCACGCCCACCGACTTCCTCATCGCCACGCTGAAAGCAGCGAAGTGACCAACACTCACATTTTGCATCTCATGAACTGTCACCCCATCACCGCGCTTCTCGTTTTCATCCCGCTCCTCATCATCGCCCAGACAACGCCCGCTCCACCGAAGGGCGAGCCGACGAACGCCGCCGAAGCCGCCGCGCAAAAAGCGAAGGCCGAAGCCGTCATCGAAGAGCGCTATCAGGCGCTCGTTGCCAAGCTGCCGGCGGACCAGCAGGCGTGGGAAAAGGTGCTGCAGGACCAGCTCGGCGGATTTTA
This sequence comes from uncultured Klebsiella sp., assembly GCA_964591495.1. Classification (GTDB taxonomy): domain Bacteria; phylum Verrucomicrobiota; class Verrucomicrobiia; order Limisphaerales; family SXTU01; genus SXTU01. The sequence goes on along the minus strand of CAZQEW010000019.1, from coordinate 1,811 downwards.
CCTGCCGCTGCATAAGCGGGCGAAGATTGCCGGGCAGTCCACGGCCTGGGACTTCGTGCAGGACGACCCGAAGCTGCCGCGCGTGCTCCTCATCGGTGATTCCGTGTCGCGCGGCTACACGCAAGCCGCGCGTAAGGCGCTCGCCGGCAAGGCCAACGTGCATCGTGCCCCGGCGAACTGCGGCCCGACGGCCAGCGGCGTCAAAAACATCGAAGTCTGGCTCGGTGACGGCAAATGGAACGTGATTCACTTCAACTTCGGCATCCACGACCGCAACACGCCGGCCGCCGACTACACCCAGCGCCTGGAGCAGCTCATCGAGCGCATGAAGAAAACCGGCGCTAAGCTCGTGTGGGCCAGCACCACGCCCATTCCCGACGATTTGCCGAAAAAGCAGACCGCCGCGTCCATCGTCGAGCGCAACGCGATTGCCGCTGAAGTGATGAAAAAACATGGCATCGCCACGGACGACCTCTTTGCCGCCATCACGCCTCATCTCGCCGTCATGCAAAACCCGAACGACGTCCACTTCAACGCCAAGGGCTACGATTTTCTCGGTGAAACCGTCGCCAAGGCCATCGAAGCCGCGTTGAAGTAAAGACCGGCTATCCACGCTATGAAGCAACTCCTCATTTCACTCCTGTTGCTGGCGAACACCATCGTCAGCGCCGCCCCGAGCTACGACCCCGCGAAGCTGCCAAAGGGTCACGACTATTTCGAGCTGCGCGATGGGCTGGGGAATTGTCAGCGCAAGTTCGCGCAGGAGAAAACCGGGCGTGTCATCTTCCTCGGTGGTTCGATCACGGCGGGCGGCGCGTGGCGGCAGCACACTTGCGATTACCTCACGAAGAAATTCCCGGACACGAAGTTCGAGTTCATCAACGCCGGCATCGGCTCGATGGGTTCCGTGCCACACGCGTTCCGGCTGGAGCGCGATGTGTTGTCGAAAGGGCCGGTGGATTTGCTCTTCGTCGAGGCGGCGGTGAATGACACTTCCAATATCCCGAAGCAGCCCAGGCAGATGTTGCGCGGCATGGAAGGCGTGGTGCGGCACATGCGCATGGCCAGCCCGCTGACGGACATCGTCCAGCTTCATTTCGTGATGGAGCCGCACATGGCTGACTACCGCGCCGGTCGCGTGCCCGATTCCATCGCGCAGCACGAACGCGTGGCAGTGGCGTATGGCAATCCTTCGCTGAATCTCGCGCGCGAAGTGACCGACCGCATTGATGCGCGCGAGTTCACCTGGGCGGACGATTTCAAAAATCTGCATCCCTCGCCCTTCGGCCATCGGCTTTATGCGAACAGCGTCGCGCGCTTGCTCGACGCCGCGTTCGCCAAACCCATCGCGTCCGCCGCGAAGAAACATCCGCTGCCAGCGCCGCTCGACGCTCACAGCTACGCCCAAGGCCGTCTCGGCGACATCGCACAGGCGAAGTCGCTGAAAGGCTTCACGCTCGTGCCGTCGTGGAAACCTGCCGACGACGAGAAGCAGACGGATGGTAAAAAGGTCGGCGTGCGCGCGGGCTTCGTGAACGTGCCCGCGCTTGTCGGCACCGAGCCGGGCGCGGAGTTTGAGTTTGAGTTCGAGGGCAGCGGCTGCGGTCTTTTCATCACCACCGGCCCCGACGCGGGGAAGATCGAGTTCAGTATCGACGGCGGAGCGTGGCGTGTCCTGGACACCGTGACTCAGTGGAGCAGCGGTCTGCACTTGCCGTGGGCTCTGATTCTCGACGACCAGCTCAAACCTGGCTCCCACACGGCGAAAGTCCGCATCGCCGCATCGAACGCTCCTTCGCGCAGCGCGCTGC
>CAZQEW010000018.1:22601-47668 GCA_964591495.1 uncultured Klebsiella sp. | reverse complement strand
ATGGCGACGCGGTGGCGCAGCACGTCCATGCCGATGCTTTTAACGTCCTGCGGGGTCACGTAGCCACGGCCCTTGAGGAAGGCATAGGCCTTCGCGGCCAGCGTGAGCGAGATGGTCGCGCGCGGCGAGGCGCCGAGCTGGATGAAATCCTTGACGTTGATCTTGTATTTCGCCGGATCGCGCGTGGCGCACACGAGGTCCACGATGTAGTCCTTCACCTTGTCGTCCACGTAGATCTCATTGATGACCTGGCGCGCGGCGAGAATGGTCTTGGCCTCGACGACGGGCTGAGCGGAGGGCAGGCCGCCGGTGCGGGCCATGAGGTCGAGGATTTGGCGCTCCTCCTCGCGCGTCGGGTAGCCGATCTTGAGCTTCAACATGAAGCGGTCCACCTGCGCCTCGGGCAGCGGATACGTGCCTTCCTGTTCAATGGGATTCTGTGTGGCGAGCACGAGGAAGGGCTCCTCCAGCTTGTAGGAGTTGTCGCCGATGGTGACTTGTTTTTCCTGCATCGCCTCCAGCAGCGCGGACTGCACCTTGGCGGGCGCGCGGTTGATTTCGTCGGCGAGGACGAGGTTGGCGAAGATGGGGCCCTGGCGTGTGGTGAAGCCGCCGGACTGCGGGTTGTAAATCTGCGTGCCGATGACGTCGGCGGGCAGCATGTCGGGCGTGAACTGAAGGCGGGAAAACTTCACGTTCAGACACGAGGCGAGGGATTTGACGGAGAGCGTTTTGGCGAGGCCGGGCACGCCTTCCAGCAGCACGTGCCCGTTGGCGAGCAGGCCGATGGTGAGGCGTTCGACGAGATACTTCTGGCCGATGACGACCTTGTTCAGCTCGGCGAAGAGCGTGGGGACGAAGGCGGCGGCCTTCTGGACTTCCTCGTTGATGGCGGAGATGCCGGTGTTCATGTCGAGTGGATGTTACCCGGCAAGAGACAGCGGCGGAAGCCTGCGCGTTCGGAAAAAGGGCAGGGCGCGACGCGCCTTATGCCTCCGCCGTCATGTCCGGTCGCGCGGGAATTTCCTTCAGCCGGTAGCCGAACCCGCTGCCGCCCAGCGTGCTCAAGTCCACTTCGCCGCCGCGCCGCTGGTAGAGGCCGGGGTGCACCGTGGCCTCCAGCCGCGAGGCTTCCGGGTAGAACTGCATCGCGTTGGTCTCCACGCCCATGATGGTGCCGGCGTGCGCGGCGAGCAGGACGTGCGGGACTTGGGCGAGCATCGGGTTCGTCAGGTCCTGCACCATGAGCGTCATGCCGTGGGCCTTGGCCCAGCAGAGCGAGAGCAGCGCGCCGGTCTGCGTCTTGCAGGTCTTGAGCGCCACGCCGGTCCAGCCCAGCTCTCGACCAAGCGCGACGTGCTTCCAGTCGTGCGCCGACTCGTCGAGGAAGAGCGGCTTGCGTGCGCTGACGCTGTGCGTGTCGATGCGGTGCTTCTCCAACTCGTAGGGAAATGGCTGCTCCACATACAGCAACATTCCGTAGAGGCGCGGATGCTCGTCGCGCAGGCGGTCGAGAATCTCGTTCACATAAGCCGGGTCGTGGACCGTGCAGTTGAAGTCCGCCGTGAGCCACTCAACGCCGCCCGCGACGGCGATTTCGCCGATCTTCACCGTGCGCGCGTAATCCCAGGCCGCGTCATTGCCGCGCAGTTTGATCTTCAGGCACTTCAAGCCGTCGCGCTCAATCCAGTCGCGCAGGAGCACGGGATAACCGTCGTTCGGTTCGGTGCCCTTCAGTTCGCTGGCATCCAACGGGTCCACGCCACCGACCAGGTGCCACGCGCGCAGGCGGTCCGGGCGCTTGGCCGTGAGGAAATCTGCCGGGAACTTGCCCGCGAATGACACTCCCGCGCCTTGGGCCGGTGTGAGGAAGTCCGCTAGTGTCCGGCTCATCCACGGTGCGCGGTAAGTCTCGTAAATCGGGACGCCGTGGAGGTTGCCGTAGGCGTCATGCATCGCGATGTCGAAGAGCGAGCAACAGACCAGCGCACCAAGCCACGGCATCGGCTCCGGTGCCGGCGCCTTGCAACCGCCGGCGGTGACGCTGGCTGGGGAAGACGGCGGTTGCAAACCGTCGACACGCGCTGTGTTGAACTCATTCAACAGCCTCGGCAACTCGTGCTCCTGAAAGTCATAGCCCACCTCCATTGGATGCCCGCTGGCCGGGAACTTCGCCCACTCCACCGCAAGCCGGCGGCAGAACGCCTTCATCGCCTCATGCCGCGCCTCGTAGCTCAACGTGCTCGGCCACACCCACGTCACGGAGAGCGGCGTCTCGCCCCAGCCCTCGGCCTCGCGGCCCGCCGCGTCGCGCACCGTCACGCGCACCCGCGCGCAGGTCACGTAGCTGACCGTCTCGCCGCCGAACTTGAGCGGCATGCGCGTGTGGACGGGCAGGAAATACAGCGTGGCGGACGTGCAACGGATGTCGGTCGGCTTGCTCACGGGGCCAATCCTAATCCGGTGGCGAAGCCCAATCCCAATCTTTTTCCGTCGGGCGCAACGGCCCCGGGAATCAGCGGGTCAGTTGACCCAGCCAATCGCCCGCGTGGCGGAGATACGCACCCCAGCCGCGGGGACCGACGGCGGCCTGTAAGGTGCGCTCCGTCTCCGCGCGGATGGCCAGCAGCGCGACTGCACGCGCATCGTCTGCCAGCGTGGTGCTCTCGCGAGTAAGCCTAGCCTGCTCCTGTGCGGCAGTCTGGAGGGCGAGCCAGTGTGCGGCGGTTTCGGTCGGCTGTTCGAGCCGCCGCGCGAGCTTGAGCAACGTATGGAAACGCGGGTCGCTCCCGCGCTCGAACGCGGCGAAGCCGGCTTCGCCCAGCCGCGCGGTGAGGTGCTTGGTCTGCAGCGCCTCGCGCTCGGCCAGCTTGGCTTGGAACTCCGCATCCTCCCCAGAACGCCTTCGGTCGCGTGGGACTGGCAGCGGGTGGGCGGCGGCAAATTCGCGCAGCGAAACCGCCAGCGCGCGCAGTTCCTCCGGTGAAGCTGAGTAGCCGCGCAACTCCCGCACCAAACGCGCTTCTGAACTGCTGCGCAGTTCGGACTCCGCCCATTCCGCTTCGGTAAAGAGCGCGCGGCGGGCGGCCAAATTTTGTTCCCGGTGCTCCCGGAGTTTGGCGTCGCGCGTGGCCTTGTCCGCTTTAGCCGCGTTCAGTTCAGCGTCCAGCAATCCGCCGGCTTCCATTTGCTTCAAGGTATGTTCCCGGAGCGCGGCCAGCTTCTCTGGGGAGACGTGTTGGAAGTTTTCGAACCGACCGATGTCCCTTGGTTTGGCGGGCTCGGATCCCACTCTGGCCTGCACTGCGGCTGCGATTCGCTTCCGCTCCTCTCCCAGTAACTCCATCTGTTCTTTCAGCTGCGGGGCTTTCACCAGCTTCTCCAATTGATTCTCGTCCACCGCCGCCGTGTCCCAAAAGCTCGCCTGCGCCGGACGCATCAGCTCGCGCAATCGCGCGCGGAATTCATCGGCCACGCGCGCTTCGAGGATGTCGCGCACCGTCTCCGGCGGGCAACCGATGGCCAGCAGGTTGGTGAGAAATTGCAGGTGGTTCGTGGATTCCAGTTGTTCCCAGCGGAACGGCGGGCTGCCGGGCACGCTTACCATCGCGGGACGCGGTGAGGTTTCCGCGAGGATTTCGGTTACGAGGTTGGTGGTGACGCTCACGCCGCCGCGCGGGGCGGGCGCAGGCATCCGGGCACCCTGCCACAGTAGCGCGGCAACAAGCGCGAGGTTCGCCGCCATGGTGGCGAGGATGTAGCCACGCAGGTTCATTGGCTGGAGTTGGCCTGCGGCGTCGCGCCCGCCGGCGCGCGCGGGAGCGAGAGCGAGTTGGTAAAGCCGGCCCCGTGCTGCTTCAAATAGGCGGTGTAGCCGACCGGGCCGAGGCTGCGGGACAGCACCTGTGCAGTCTGCGCACGGAGCGCTGCGAGTAACGCGGCGCGTTCCTCATTGGAGAGTTGGGCATCGCTACGGATTTCGTCTGCCTGCTGCTGGGCAGCGCGGCGGGCTTCGTAGGCTTCCACGAGTGCGGCCTTGGTCACGCCTTGGTTTTCCGTGCTGCGATGAAGTTCGCGGAAGAGATTGTCCTTCGCTCGCTCGGCATCGGCGAAGCGCTCCGGGCCGAGGAAGCGGCGTAGCAATTCGGTGAACGCGGCGTCAGCCTTCGTCTTTAGTTCCTCGGTGATCAGGGTGTCCTCCACGTTCAGCACCTCCGCCCAAACGTCCTTCGTGTCGGCGCGGAGCTTGGCAATCTCGCGCAGTTCCGCGCCGGACACCGGCACGCCGTTGTTGCGGCGAACGTGTCTGAAATCCTCGCCAGCCAGCAAAGCAATGCGCAGCCGCAATTCCTCCAGCTCCGTCGGAGCCAGCCCCCGCGCGAGATCGGCTTCGAAGCGATCGCGCACCGCCTGAAGCTTCGGCAAATCTTCGTCCAAATAGATGCCTTCGGTAGCGGTCTGAAACGCCTTCGCGTCGTCCTCTGCCAGCTGGTGAGTCATGAACATGTGCTCCGTTCCGCGTAGATCCATGTAGCCGGCCAGCAACTCCATCAGCGCGGCCGCGAAGCCGTCGCCACGGAGCTCCTTCATTGCCTTGAAGCTCCAGTCTGCGCCAAGCAACTGCCGGATAAGGGCACGCTTTTCGATTTCGAGCGATCGCAGCTTCGCATCGTGCTGGCGCTGGCGGGCGTCACGCTGGTCAGCGGTTTCCCAGAAGTGATCTCCCGGCTCGTTCTCAATTTGCCGCCTCTGCTCATCGTAGAGCTTCTCAATGTCGGGCAGGAGGATGTCGCGCAGCGTTCGCTCCGGGCAGCCGATGGCGCGGAGATTCGCGGCGTAAGTGGCGTAGTCGGGCGATTCCAGCGCGCTCCAGTGGAACGGCGGCGGATTCGTGGCGACCGGGGCGGCGGGCGGCGGCGGGAGGTTCCGGACGAGGCGCTTCGTCGTGACGGTCAACTTGCGCTCAGGGTCGGCGGCAGGTGCGGCCAGCCGGATGCGGTGGAGCACGATGTTCATCCCCAGCAGCGCCCCGGTGAGGGCGAGCGACAGCGCCAAAGTGAGGCCGGACCGCATACGCGCGTGGTTGGACGACGGGAGAGGATGTAACAGCCAGCGGCGGCCCGGCGCAACTCTGCGGTTGGCTCTTACCTTTCCTCCTGCTCGTCATCCTAATCTTGATCCTACTCCTCCCCGTTTCGCCGGGGACCAGGATCAGGATTAAGAGCAGGAGTAAACCTCGCCGCGCATGGACTTCCCGCGTTGCTCTCCGTAGCCTCCGCCGCGTGGCCGATGCCCCAACCAAACCACCGCGCCTGCGTCTGCGCGTGACCGCCACCGCCGAGTCCCTGATTCGCGGTGGCCACCCGTGGCTCTACGACGCCAGCATCCGCGAGCAAAACCGCGCCGGCCAGCCGGGCGAACTCGCGGTCATCTACGACCGCCGCGACAGGTTCCTCGCGCTCGGTCTCTATGATCCGCTCTCGCCCATCCGCGTGCGCGTGCTGCACCACGGCAAGCCCGCGACGGCCGATGACGCCTGGTGGCGCGCCCGTCTGCAAGCCGCGCTGGCTCGCCGCGACGGTCTCTTTGACGCGCAGACCACCGGCTACCGCTGCCTCAGCGGCGAGAGCGACGGCTGGCCCGGCATCGTGCTCGACCGCTACGACACGACCTACGTGCTCAAGCTCTACACCGCCGCCTGGCTGCCGCGCGTGGGAGAAGTCGTCGGCTGGCTCCTCGAAATGCTTCAACCTGAGCGTCTCATCTTGCGCCTCAGCCGCAACATCCAGTCGCTCGCCGAGCAGCAGTTCAACCTGCGCGATGGCCAGGTGCTTCGCGGCTCCGTTCCGGATGGTCCGGTCGTCTTTCTCGAAACCGGCATCCGCTTCGAGGCGGAGGTGGTTCGCGGGCAGAAGACCGGGTTTTTCCTCGATCAACGTGAAAACCGCCGCCGCGTCGAGGCGCTTGCCGCCGGACGCGACGTGTTGAACGCTTTCAGCTTCTCCGGCGGCTTTTCCCTCTACGCCGCGCGGGGCGGCGCACGCAGCACGACCGACCTCGATATCAGCCCGCACGCGCTCGACTCCGCGCGGCGCAACTTCGCCCTGAACGCCGCCGACCCGCACATCGCCGCCTGCCGCCACGAGTGCGCGCAGGCCGACACGTTCAACTGGCTCGCGGCCAGTTCCCGCGCGGACTTCGACCTCGTTATCCTTGATCCGCCCTCACTGGCCAAGCGCGAGACCGAACGGGCGGGTGCGATCCAAGCCTATCGCAAGCTCACGGAATTGGGCCTGCCACGCCTGCGCCGGGGAGGAATCCTCGTGGCTGCCTCCTGCTCGGCGCACGTCTCGACCGGGGAGTTCTTCACCGCGGTGCTCGACGCGCTCCACGCCTCGCGGCGGCCGTTCGCCGAGCTTATCCGCGCGACTCATGCCCCGGATCACCCGGCCACCTTCCCTGAGGCGCAATATCTCAAGTGCCTGTTCGCCCGGTTGGCACCGTGAAGTTCCCCGAGTGGAGCAAACTCCTTTTGCGAAATCAGCCTGTCGACGAAGTCGCTCCCCTCAAGATCAAATCCATCGGCCGGTCAGGGAGTTGACACCACCGGCGTTGGGCAGCTCGCCCATGTTCTCCGGGCTCGCTATCGTGCTTGTGACGCAGGATTGGAAGACCCGGGCGCAATTAGAGGAAGAGCGCGGCGGTGCTAAACGTAAAGTCAGACCCGATAGCGGCAGGCCCAGTAGTGTGAAGTTTTTGGCAAACTCATCGTGACGCGTTCGTCACGTCGAAGTAGAGCGTGTATTGCTTTCTGTCCACCCCTTGGAATGTGATGATGTGAAATACACTTGCCCCCTCGCTTTGAACTTTACGATGCGCTGGTGGCCCACCCTTGTCCTCTAGGTTTACTTTGAACTTTTTGACGATGTAGGCGCTTTCGGCTGCGGCAATCTCCGTCTCGCCCTTTGGCCCATTTAGGACGATGGCGTGGGTGAAGCTGGACCCATCATGGCCTCGATAGGTGTCCGGGTCGAAGGCCACCAGCGGAGAGAGCATAAAGAGCCCAAAGTTGTTGCATGGCGATGCGCACGAGCAGAAGAGCACGCCGATGGTCATGGAGAACAGCACTTTGAGCATCGCATTCATGCAGGTTTGCCCTTCACGCGAGCCTATACCTCGGCAGCTTCGCATCCACTTCCTGCGCCCAGGCGTCAATGCCGCCGCGCAGGAACTTGGCTGCCGTAAATCCGTGGCCGGCGAAGTAGGCGGCGGCGTCGAGGCTCGCGGTCCCGCTATGGTCGTAGAAGACCAGCAGCGCGTCGCGCGGGGCGGTGCCCATGAGGGATTGCACCAGCTCCTGGTTCACGAACTCCGCACCGTCGAGGCGGACGGCGTCCCACTCCTCGCGCGTGCGGATGTCCAGCAGGCGCACCGGTTCGCCGTGCGCCCGGCGGTCGGCGACTTCGCGGGGCGAGATTTCCAGCTGCCGGTCCTGCTCGTGGCTGGCCTGAATGTGGGCGATGACCTCGGCCACATTCAGCCCGCCGTTGCGTTCGCACAGTTGGCCGAGGGTCTCCGTGGGCTGGAAGCCGCAGCTCGCACAGCCGCCGAGGTGATACTTGCGGAAGAGCGCCCGCCGCGCGCCCGGGTAGGCGGCAAGCACGTCGGCCATGGTTGTCTGCGGAGAAAGCGATTCGGTTACAGTCACGCGGGAATTAAGCACGGATGTCGGCGTGGCGACACGGATTTTCCGAAGAGCGGGGAAGCGTTCGGTCATCAGTGTCCGATGAGCCCAGAGCGGGGTGGACGTCCGCGGAAACCGAACACCGGATGCCTTTTACTGCCAAAGCCGGAGACGGCTCACGGCTTCACCCCGGAGGATGAGGGCGGCTATCTCTTGGGGGATTGCTCGGTGATGGCCTTGAACATGGCCTCGGCATCGGGGGCGGCTTCGAGGGCGGTGCGAAAATCCTTGTTGTGAAGCATTTTCGCGATGTTCGCGAGCGTGTGCAGGTGCTTCTGGAACTGACCCTGCGGCACGAGGAAAAGCATGACGAGCTTGACAGGTTGGTTATCGAGCGCGTCGAAGTTGATGCCCTTGCCGCTGCGGCCGAAGGCGCCGATGACTTCCGGGATCAGGTCGGTGCTGGCGTGCGGGATGCCAATGCCAAAGCCGATGCCGGTGCTCATGGAGTTCTCGCGCTTGCGCACCACCGCCGCGATGGCTTCGCGGTGCTCGGGTTTGATTTTGCCGCAATGGACAAGGAGGTCGAGCAGCTCGTCGATGGCTTCCCAGCGGGTGGTGGCCTTCAAATCGGGAACGATTTGCTCTTTCCGAAGGATGTCCGCGAGCGTCATACGAGAAATTCCGCGAACGCATTTCGCCGCAAGGTGAAATGCGATTCAAGAACGAATTCCGAAGAGACGGGCGCTGCTCCAAACTTTTCGCCAGCTTGTAGTGGGTTTGGGCCGCGGCGGGTGCCACGCTGCGCGCATGATTGACGCCTCCCCGTCCCCGCGGCAGCATCCGGCGAGTTCCTCACCACTTATGAAGCAAATCCTCCTGCGTGCCCGTGTCTTGCTCCTCACCTTCGCCCTGCCCGGTGCGGCGCTGGCCGCGGAAGCCGAGACAGGCGGTCACCTGCACGCCAACTCGGTCCCACAGGCGCTGGGATTGATGGTCTTGTTTGCCATCGTCGGCATTGCCACCGCCATTCTGGGCTACCGCATGTTTGACAAGTTCACTCCCGGCGACCTGCACAAGGAAATCGTCGAGCACAAGAACGTTGCCGCCGCCATCATCGCCGGGGCGGTCATCCTCGGCGTCAGCATCATTGTGGCGGCAGCCATCGTTGGCTGACCCCTTCCCGCGCGGCCCAGTGAAACGAAGCCAACACATCCGGCTGGTGCTGATGGGCGGATTGTCCACGGCGGCGCTGGCCGCGGGCGATTCGGAGGCGCAGGTCGGCAGTCACGGCGGCTATGCGCTCCAGGGCAACGCTTTCACGAACGACCATCACCTGCCCTACGCCGGCTTCTACCACGCGCCGTATCGCGGCTGGTTCCCGCACCGTTACAATCATTACGACCCGCAGCGGAAGCAGTATTTTCACGGCGGCCAGTGGAGCGACCAGCCGCATCAGAGCTTTACCAACATTTCCACACCGCTGCCGCAGGCTGTGGCCGCCGCCATTGCCGCGCAGCCCAAGCCGCCAGTCAGCAACACGACCCGCAGCGGCTTCGGCAGCACCTCGCGCTCGTCGTGGGGAGGCATCAGCTCGTGATGATGCATTTGAGAACACTGCCGGCACGGCTATGATCCGCCACCTCACGAACCCGCGCGCGGAGTGGCAGGCCAAGGTCGAGCAGGTCGGCCTCAATTACCACTCGCATGCGAACGGGCCGTATTGGGACGAATCCGCGTGCTACCACCTGACAGCCGACGAAGTCTCCGCCCTGGAAGCTGCTGCCAACACGCTGCACTACCTCTGCATCGAGGCAGCGGACGCGGTGATCCAACACGGCTGGTGGGACCGCCTCGGCATCCCCCCCGCCGCCGTGCCTGCAATTGTCGCGAGCTGGGAGCGCGACGACTTCAGCGTCTATGGCCGCTTCGACTTCGCCTTCGACAGCGCATCGCCGCCGAAGTTGCTCGAATACAACGCCGACACGCCAACCGCCTTGCTGGAAGCCGCCGTGGTGCAGTGGTTCTGGCTGCAAGACACGCGCCCGACGAGCGACCAGTTCAACTCGATCCACGAGCGGCTCATCGCCGCCTGGCAGCGCTGGGGTGGCCAGGCGCTTCACTTCAGCGCCATCAAAGACCACGTCGAGGACGAGCAGACGGTGCTCTACCTGCGGGACACGGCGGAGCAGGCGGGGGTGGCCACGCGGTTTGTGCACGTCGAGGACATCGGCTGGAACGGTGCGGACTTCGTGGACCTCACCGAGGCTCCCATCACGCAGTGCTTCAAGCTCTATCCGTGGGAATGGCTGTGGCACGAGGAGTTCGGCGCCCACCTCGCGCGCGAGACCACGCGCTTCATCGAGCCGATGTGGAAAATGCTTCTGAGCAACAAGGGACTGCTGCCCATCCTCTGGGAACTGTTTCCCGGCCACCCCAATCTGCTCCCTGCCTACGAGGCACCCGAACCGCTTGGCGCAAACTTCGTCAAGAAACCCAAACTCAGCCGCGAAGGCGCGAACATCACCCTCGTGCGCGACGGCCAAATCGCCGAGGCAGCCGGCGGCGACTACGGCGCGGAAGGTTTCGTTTACCAGGCCCTTGCACCACCGCGTGACTTCGCCGGCCAACGTCCGGTCTTCGGCGTCTGGGTGGTGGACCATGCGGCCGCCGGCCTCGGCATCCGTGAGGACACGCGTCACATCACCGGGAACCTCAGCCGATTCGTGCCCCATTTCTTCAACTGAGCGATGAGCAACGTAAATCCCACCCGCATCCGCGTCGGCATGACCGGCACCTTTGCCGGCAAGGCCTACACCATTGTCGCCCGGGTGGTCATGGCGATGGACGAGGCGGGCGAGACCTACTATTGGAACGAGTTTTACCTGAGCGACGGTTCCGACCGCATCGCGATGCTGGTGTGCGAGGAGGTTTATGGCGCGCAGCCGTGGCGGCTCTTCACCGAGTTCACGCCGGCCACGCCACTGACCGCCCGTGAAGCTGGCCTGAAGAAGGTCGGAGACCGCATCAGCCTGGACGGAGTATCCGCCGAGGTCACCGTAGTGGATGAGTCACGCGTCCACTTCATCGAAGGCCGGGCGCCGGACTGGGTGGCCGTTGGCGATGTGGCCCAATACTTCAACGCCGAAGCCGCGGGCAAGATGTGGGTCGTCAGCTGGAGCGGTGACGAGGTGGAATATTATCGGGGGATGCAACTGCACGGCGAACTTGTCGCGCAGGCGCTGGGACTGCCCGCCGCCAGCCTGGCCGTCGCCCCGCCTGGACTGGCCGGCTTCACCTCCGAGAAAGTGGCCAAGTTCGGCCTCCTTGCGATACTCATCGGCTTCCTTGGTTCCCTCTTCTACTACACGAAGATTGCCCCCTCCCGCCCCCAGCCCGCGGGCCTGCCGTCGCCGGCCACTCCGGCTTCGCCCGTTGTCCAGCGCGCGCCCGCACCGCCTGCCCCCCTGGCCGTGGGCACAAATGTCGTTCTCGATGGCCGTTCGTATCAGGTCATCACCCATCGCGTGACCGGTTTCACGCGGGTTAACCAGCAGTGGAACACGCACCACTACCAGGTCACCGATGCCGCTGGCCGAACGAATCTGCTGGCCGTGCGGCTTCGCGGCAACGCACTGAGCATGCATTTGTTTCGGGAGCAAATTGCCGAGCGTCCGCCAACCCCCGAGTTGGCGGGGGCCATGCGCGTTGGCGAAAAGGTGCGGCTGGATGATTACGAGGGCACGATCACGGAGATTTTCATGTCCCACGAAGTGTCACGCACCGGGCCACCCATCGCGGGAATTGCCACCAATGGACTGACCTACCATTACCTTGCCACCGGAACCAACGGCGTGCTCCTCGCGAGCTGGAACGGGGAGCGGATCACCTTTCATCGCAGCCAGGCCGTGACACAGCTGACGCCGTGAGTGGCCTGATACTGAAGCGTCGAGCTTCGCGCAGGTTGGGCACCGGCACGCCTGCTACTTGGCCGCCTTGTCCAACGCCTCGGCTACAATGCTTGGGGTGAGCAGCGTCGGGAGCAGAATTGGCTCGGCCTTCGGGTCGCGGGGATAAACCAGCACCATCGGCACGCCGGCGCGGCCGAACTTCTTCAGCTCGGTGACGATGGCGGGGCTTTCGAGCGTGTTGTCGGCGAGCAGCGCGACTGCGTTCAGCTCCTTGAGCCTCCTGCGCGTCTCGGGAATTTCGAGGCTGCTCTTGAGGTTGGCCTTGCAGGTGAAGCACCAGTCCGCCGTGAAATCCACCAGCACGATGCGGTTCTCACTGCGGGCCTTGGCCACGGCTTCCAAGCTCCACGGCTGCCAGTCAATGCCCTCGGGGCTGGACTTCGCGATGGCTCCGGCCTCGGTGGGTTTGGCGGGATTGCGCCAGCGCAACTGCCCTTCCAGGGCGTAGCCGTAAGCACCGCCCACCAGCAGCAAACTCAGCCCCATTGCCAGGCCGCGCCGCTCGCCCCCGCGTTGCACGAACTCGCCCCAGATCCAAACCGCGAGCGCGAGCACCACGAGGAACAGCCCCAGCCACAGCGCGCCGTCACGGCCGAACACGCGCGTGGAAACCCACAGCAGCCAGATGGCCGTGGCAAGCATCGGGAAGCCCATCGCGTGCTTGAAGTGGACCATCCAGTTGCCGGGCTTGGGCAGGAACTTCAGCCACGCGGGCTGGAACGTGAGCAACAGGTAAGGCAGCGCGAGGCCAGCACCGATGGCGAGAAACAGCACGAGGATCAGCAGCGGCGGCTGGGCAAACGCGAAGCCCAGCGCGGGCGCGAGCAGCGGCGCAGTGCAGGGCGTGGCGAGAGCGGTGGCGAGCATCCCGTTGAAGAACGCCCCGGTCGGGCCTTCCTTGCCGGCCAGTTCGCTTGCGGAGGTCATCGCGCCGCTGCCGAGGGAGACTTCAAACAGCCCGAAGAGGTTCAGCGCCACGAGCGTTACCAGCGTGGTCATGGACACGAGGAAGATGGGGTTTTGGAACTGCATGCCCCAGCTCGCGCTTTTGCCGGCTTGCTGGACGCCGATGACGACGCCCGCGAGGACGACGAACGACACGAGGACGCCGAGGCAATAGACCATCCCGAGCATCCGCACGCGCGCGGGGGATTCCTTTGCCTGGTTTACGAAGCCGAAAACCTTGAGGGCGATGACGGGTAGCACGCACGGCATGATGTTCAGGATGAGGCCGCCCAGAAATGCGAGGAGCAGCGCGTGCGCGAAGGAAGTGACTTCTCCGCCCGCGGCGGGCGGGGCAGGGGAGGACGTCGCCGCTTGCTTGTCAGAGACGCCGGGCGCGCTGGAGGAACTTCCATCGTTGAGAACCAAGTTGACCTCGTAGCCAGTCGGATGCGGCTCATCCGTGCGCTCGACGAGGAGGCCGAGCAGTTGCTTGGGCCAGTCGCCTTCGGATTTTTTTACGAGCTTGCGGAGGACGGTTTTGCCACCCGCACTGCTCACGACCTCCGTGGGGCCGGCGACCTCGAAGCCCTCGCCGCCGTAGGGGAAGAAGTCGGGCTTGGGCGCGCTCGTGTTCCACTCGATGAGCACCGGCCGGGTATCGTTTGTGCCAGCCGGGCTTTCCCACCGCGCGGTGGCGACCAGAGTTGGATTCTGGGTGGGCAGCCGCTTTTCCCAGCCCGGGAACTGTGCGCCGAAGGTGGAGGTTTTGGTTTCTGCACCGATCACCAGTTTGGCTTTGGCAGTGCCCTTGGCCGGAACGCAGGAGCCGCCGGTTTCGCATTCGAGCCACGAAACCTTCGCAGTCAGTTCTTGGCTGCCAATGGGGGCGTTAGCCGCGATCTTCAGTTGAACCAAGAGCACCGCCTCCTTGGCGTATTCGTAGCTGGTAAGCGAATTGGCGATGTATTTGCCGGGCACCGGCCATTCGATTTCTCCAGCCGAAACTCCGCTGGGGAGTTCCCAGATAATCTTCGTGGGGAAGCCCACATCGCCGCCGTTGCGCCAATAGGTGTGCCAGCGGGGTGGCATGGTGAGCCGCACGCCCGCCAGAACGGTCTCGCCCGGTTTGGTGGATTCCTTGTCCAGCAACAGATCAACGGTCGTGGCAGCGGCGTGCGCGCGTGGCGTGAGGAGTCCAAGGACAACCAGGCTAAACAGCGCAACAAATCCGATTCTCATGAAAGTAAGATGGTCGAGCCGGCGAAACGTTTGAAAGTAGTTTGTCCCCCCAAGAACTGGGCGGGGTGCAGCCGGCCCGTTCAAGCCGCACCTCGTTCGCGCCGGTCGGACCCCGGCGCTGCCCTCACATCCGCTGGCGTTGCCAGTGGGTGATTTTCTTGCGGAAGCTCGCGGCGGTCAGCCAATACCAGCGCTCGTAACGGCGCAGGGCGGCGGCGCGTTCGGTGGCGTCGTCCCGGATGAAGCGCGTGGTCACGCCGGCCTCGGTGGAGGTAAGCTTCTCGAATACCGCGTTGAGCCGGGTGCCGGGCAGGTCGCCGTCGAGTGAGTCCACGCGCTTGACCGCAAAGCCGGTTTTCTGCGCCAGCCGGTGCAGCGTCCGCGGCGAGAAGCTGTAGTGGTGCGCGACGTGGAAGAAGTGCGAGAGCCGTGAGCCGGGTGCCTCGACGTTCGGCACCTCGACGACGTAGTGGCCGTGCGGCTTGAGGAGCTTCTTGATCGTGGTCAGCGTCGCGGTCGGGCTGATGGTGTGTTCGAGCACGTGGTTCATCACCACGAGGTCGAAGCTCGCGGGCTTGAGCTTGTGCGAGACTTCCTCCAGCAGGCCGTTGTGGACATCCAGTCCTTTTTTCTCCCGGGCGAACTGCGCGTGGCCCTCGTGCGGCTCAATGCCGGTGAAGTGTCCGGTGGAGCCGACCACTTCCTTCATGCTCCAGAGCAGCGCGCCAACGCTGCAACCGATCTCCAGCACGCGCACGCCGGGCTTAAGATACGGCCGGAGCTGCGTGAGCATCGGGCGGATCTTGGGCAACCGCCGCCGGAAGAAGCTTTCATCCGGCATCGACTGGTTTTTGTAAGCTCCCCAGTAACTCGTGTGATAAAACTTCGCGTTTTCGCGTTCGGTGGGCCGTGGGTTGGTATAGACCAGCCCGCAGTCCTCACAGATGACCGTGGTGAGTTTCGACCCGCCCCGGCCCCGCGTGGCAAAAACCTGATACCGACCGCTTCCGCAAAGGTCGCAGAGCTGCTTTTCTTCAGTTGTGGCGTCGTGGGCTTTCATCCGCCTCCGGTTTGCCGGAAGGAGTGGGGAATGTTTGCGAAGCGCGCTGAATTGTCAAAGACCCCTTGAAGCGGCTTTTGGCCGGCGCGGTCCAAGGCGGCATGCGTCTCTCCCTACCTGGAGTTCTGTTTCTTGTGGCGGTTGCTGGCTGGGTGAAGCTGTTCGGTGCTGAACTGCCGGAATCCGCCCCGGAGTTTGCGTGGGCCATCTCCGCCGGCGGCAAGGGCCATGATAAGACGCGCGGCCTTGCGGTGGATGGTCAGGGGAATGTTTTTCTGACCGGTGAGTTTGGCGGCGTTTCAAAGTTCGGTGACCATCTTCTGCTCAGCGCGGGGGAGCTGGATTGCTTCATCGCGAAATGCTCGGCGGACGGAAAAATTCTCTGGGCACGCAGCGCGGGCGGCAGCGGGATCGATCGTGGCTATGGCGTGGCCACGGACCGGGCCGGCAATTGTTATGTCACCGGGCATTACCAGAGCACCAACGCCTCATTTGGCGGCGTGCCGGTCCCAAACGCCGGTGATTATGACCTGTTCGTCGCCAAGTATGACCCGGATGGAAGGCTGGTGTGGGTCCGGACCGGCGGCGGCAAAGGATATGACTACGGCCATGGAATCGCGGTCGCCCCGGACCACGGTGTTTTTGTGACCGGAGCACTCGTTGGAGACGGGACCATGGGTGAATCGAAGGTTACCGCTCCCGGTGGCTCCCACGTTTTTTGTGCCCGTTACGATGAAGGCGGAAAACTGCTCTGGGTCACGACCGCGCTAGGGAATGCGCGCGGTAGCGGTCACGGAATCGCCGTGGATGCCGCGGGCAACGCGTATGTTGGCGGCATGAGCGGCGGATCGGGAACCCTCGGTGGTTTGGTGCTCACCAATGTCGCCGGCCGGGATGTGTTTGTCGCCAAGTTCACGCCAGCAGGCAAAGTGTCGTGGGTCCATGAAGGCTTTGGCAGCACGAATGCAATGGCGCACGAGATCACCTGCGATCGGGCGGGGAATGTGTGGGCCGCAGGCATGTTCAAGGGCCATCTGCAGCTCGGCGACCGGACGGTGCCCAGTCACGGCGACAGTGATCTGCTGCTGACTTCGTTTACTCCGTCGGGCCAGCGGCTTTGGACCCAGACGGGCGGCGGCCCACGGGTGGACTACGGACTGGGGGTCACTACCGACGGCGCGGGCAATGTCTTCCTTACCGGTGAGTTCACCGACAAGGCGGTCATCGCGGGGACTGCGATCGCGAGTCGCGGCAGCACTGACATATACGTTGCGAAGTTTGATCGCGCCGGGTCGCTGCGATGGCTGGCGCAGGCTGGGGGTGAAAAAGGTGACAACGCCTACACCCTGGTGGCCGACGCTGCGGGAAACCTCTACCTCTCGGGGAACATCAGTGGCCCTGCCACCTTTGGTCCGCACCCCGTAACCTGCGCCGGGGGTAACGACGTGTATCTCGCCAAGCTTAAGGTTCGGTGACATCCGCCGCTGGCGATGCGACTTGCCCCGCATCCATCGGTTGTCGAATTATCAGGGGAATGTTTTCTGCATTTCCATGTTTGCTCGCCGCCGGCAGCGGAATGGTTGATCCCCATCCCGGGATGATCGCGCCATTTGCCCTCCTGCTTGCGGCCATCGCCACGGGACCCTTCATCAACCGGCACTGGTGGGAGCACCACTACCACCATGTCGCTCTCGCCCTGGGAACGGTCACGACCTTGTATTATGTCTTCGGGCTCGGCGCGCCTGGGCGCATGCTCCATGTCGCGCAGGAATACGTCAGCTTCATCGCATTGATCGGCTCCCTCTTTGTCGTCAGCGGGGGCATTCACATCCGGGTCAAGGGCGAGGCCACGCCGTTGGTGAACTGCGTCTTCCTGCTGATCGGCGCGGTGCTGGCAAACTTCATCGGCACCACTGGCGCATCCATGCTGCTGATCCGGCCATGGATCCGCATGAACAAGTATCGCATCACGGCCTTTCACATCGTGTTCTTCATCTTCATCGTCAGCAACGTCGGCGGCTGCCTTACGCCCATCGGCGATCCGCCGCTTTTCCTTGGCTATCTCCGGGGCGTGCCGTTTTGGTGGACGCTGGAGCGCTGTTGGGCGGCCTGGTTGGTGGCCGTGCTGGGGCTCATCGCAATTTTCTACGCCTTGGATTCCAGGAATTTCCTCCGGGCACCCAAGCCCATCCGCGACAAGGAAACCGCGCACGAAACTTGGAAGGTGGATGGCCTGCACAATCTCGCCTTTCTCGGCCTCATCCTCGGCGCGGTCTTCCTGCGGAACCCGCCGGGCCTCAGCGAGGCGCTGATGGTGGGCGCGGCCATGGGTTCCTATTTCACCACGGCTCGGCCGGTGCACGAGGCGAACGACTTCACCTTCGCGCCGGTGAAGGAAGTGGCGTGGCTGTTCGTGGGCATCTTTGCCACCATGGTTCCCGCCTTGGATTATCTGGAGCTACACGCGGACAAGCTCGGCTTGAACAGTGCCATGAAGTTCTA
Organism: uncultured Klebsiella sp.; assembly: GCA_964591495.1. Taxonomy (GTDB): domain Bacteria; phylum Verrucomicrobiota; class Verrucomicrobiia; order Limisphaerales; family SXTU01; genus SXTU01. The sequence goes on along the minus strand of CAZQEW010000018.1, from coordinate 30,267 downwards.
CTGGTTCACCGGCGCGCTCTCCGGGGTGTTGGACAATGCCCCGACCTACCTGACCTTCCTCGCCGCCGCGATGGGCCGGCAGCACCTGAGCCTGAGCAACCCCGCAGACCTCTCGACCTTTGTCGGCCAGCATGGCCATGAACTCGTCGCCATTTCGCTCGGAGCCGTGTTTTTCGGGGCAATGACCTACATCGGCAATGGACCGAACTTCATGGTCAAATCGATCGCCGACGCCGCGAAGGTGAAGACCCCGTCCTTTGGGGAATACTTCTTCCGCTACGCACTGCCAATTCTCGTGCCGCTGTTCGCCCTCGTGGCGCTGCTGTTCTTCTCGCGCTGGGGGGTGTTCTGACGGCTCAGTCCGTTTCGTTCATCTCGGCGCGGAGCCGGTTCAATCGTTCACTCGGTCCAAGGAAAACCAACCGCTGGCCAGGTGCCAGTCGCAGGTCTGCAGGCGGATTGTAGGTGAAGGCCCCGCTCGCTTCCGCCACGGCCACCAATCGCACCACGGTGTCCCGTCCTGCCGGACTATCCTGGAAGGGGCGACCCAAGACGGACGCTCCCGCTTTCAATTCAACCTCCTCAAAGCGGTAGCCCTGCGGATCCCGCAGCATCTGGTCGAGGAAAGAAACCACCGCCGGGCGAAGCATCTCCGAAGCCATGCGCAGGCCACCAATGCGCTTGGCCGAGACGATGCCATCCGCCCCGGCCCGCCGCAGTTTGGACTCGGTTTCATCGTCTTCGCACTGGCTGACGATGCGGATGTGTTCGTTTAGCCCGCGGGCGGTCAGCACCACAAAGAGATTATCCTTGTCGCTGCCCAGCGTGCAGAACAGTCCCGCCGCACGATGGATACCGGCCTGGAGGAGCGTATGGTCTGAGGCTGCATCCCCGGCTATGTAGTGGACGCGCGCGTTGGCCTGATCTGATCCGAGCCGCTCTGCCAGGCTCTGCCGGGATTGGAGGGATTCGAGGGTTTCCGAGGCGCGCTCAACGATCACCACTTCCCGGCCGGTGGCCAGCAGCTCCCGGGCGATGTGTGCGCCGGTCGTGCCAAACCCGCACACAATGTGATGCCCCTGCAGGTGGCTGATGGCTTTGTCCATGCGGCGACGTTTGAGCACGCGCGCCAGTTCGCCATCGGCGACCATCGCCGTGATCGTGAGCGCTCCATACGATACGGTCGTCATCCCGCCGAGGATCAAGAACATAGTGAAAACGCGACCGTTGTCCGACAACGGGTGCGTCTCTCCATAGCCGATGGTCGCCAGCGTGATGACGGTCATGTAGGTGGCATCCAAAAGATTCCACCCCTCGATCAGCTCGTAACCAATGATGCCGACGAGAAACGTAAGCGCCAGGGCTACGATCAGCTTCCAGATGCGATGCTCAAAGCTCATGTGGCGGGGAGGGCTATCGGGATCTGCTTTTGCTGCCGCAGCGCCTCGCGCTCGCGCAAGATTGCCGACTGTTCGGAATCCTCGAGGTGCGGCTGATGCAGCTCGCGATTTAGCTCGGCCATGCGGCGGTCGAGGTGCTCGTTCCGCAGCCGTGTGAGCGCGTCGCGCAGCACGGCGTGGCGGGCCTTCGCCCGGTCGGCCTTGATGCGCGCAGCCCGGAGCGGGTCGGTGCCGGGCACATCCGCAGGATCGGCCAGCATCCGATCACTTTCAGCCATCGCCTGGGTGCAGAGCGCGCGGGTGGCGTCATCGGAAAGCTCCGCAAGGAGTTGCGCTGGCCCACGCCAGGTGTCGTCCACGAAACCAGCGAGCCGGCGGGCGATGATCTGGCGGACGCCGGGATGCGTGAGCCAGTCGAGTTGGAGGGTGGCGGCTAGCCATTCCATCTGGTCATCGGCGTGGAAAAGTGCCTGAAGCAGCCAAAACTCGCCTTTGGGCGGCGGCCCGGCTGGCTCCTGGACCTCGGGAGTGCTGGGGGGCTCATCCGGTAGCACGTCGCTGGAATGGCCTTCGCTCGGAGCGCTGGGTTGGGAGTCGTAGTAATCGTCCGGCGGGCTGTCGGGATCGGACGGAATTGCGGGCCGGGCGGGAGGTTTGGCTTCGATGAACTTGGGCTTGCTGGGTGCAGCGGGCGTCGGTTGGAAGCCACTGGGGCGGGCGTCGGCTGTTTCCGGTCGCGGGGTGAACTTCGGCCTCTGCGTCGCGATCTTCTTGAACTCGGCGCGGGCTGCATCGGGCGAGACGCCCAGCCGCGCGGCGGTTTTTTGGGCATAGGTGTCGGTCAGCACCGCGTTGCCGGTTTTGTGCGTGGCTTCGCCCATCGCATGGAGCACAGCCAATCGGCCCTTGTCGGTGGCGAGGTCATTCTGTGCGCAAAGGCGGTTGAGGTAGTAGTCGAAGAAGTTTTCCGCGCGGTCGATGAGCTGCGCGAAGGCCGGGCCGCCGTGGGCCTTGATAAAGCTGTCCGGATCGTGGGGCGCGGGCACGGTGGCGACGCGGATGGCGAGGCCGCTGGCGAGCAGGATGTCGAGCGAGCGCACGGCGGCGTTTTGCCCGGCGTTGTCGGAGTCGAAGCACAGCACCACTTCGTCGCCGTAGCGTTTCAGGATGCGGCAGTGGTCGGCGGTGAGCGCGGTGCCCTGCGGCGCAACGACGTTTTTCACGCCGGCCATGAAGCACGCGATGAGGTCGAGCTGGCCTTCGCAGATGATGGCGCAGTCGGCGTCGGCCACGGCGCGGCGGGACTTGTCCAGACCGAAGATGACGCGGCCCTTGGTAAAGATGGGCGTCTCCGGCGAGTTGACATACTTGGCGGTCTTCTCGTCGCCGGAGAGCACGCGTCCGCTGAAGCCGATGACGCGCCCCTGCTCGTCGCAGATGGGAAACATGAGGCGGCCGCGGAAGCGGTCGTAAAAGCGGTCACTGCCTTCCTTGCGGATGATGAGTCCGCCCTTCTCGACGAGGCCGAGATCGAACTGCTTGGACTTCGCCCAGTTCACCGTGTCGTCCCACGCCTCGGGCGCGTAGCCGAGGCGGAAGAGCTTCACGGCCTCGGGGGAAACGCCCCGCTTGGCGAGGTAATCGCGCGCAATCTGGCCGCCGGCGTCGTTGGCGAGGGCGGTTTGCCAGCGTTTGCAGATTTCCTCGTGCAGGAGGAGAAGCGATTCCTTCTCGCCGCGCTGCTGCTGGGCGCGCGGGTTGTCCTCGAATTCCAGGACGATGCGGGCGCGCTCGGCAAGCCGGCGGACGGCCTCGATGAAGGAAAGGTTTTCGTATTCCTTGACGAAGGTGAACACGTCGCCGCCCTTGTGGCAGCCGAAGCAGTGGAAGATCTGCCGGGAAGGGTTGACGTTGAAGCTCGGCGACTTCTCGCGGTGGAACGGGCAGAGGGCGACGAAGTTTGCGCCCGCGCGCTTGAGCGGGCCGAGGTAGCCGCCGATGACATCCACGATGTCGCTGGCGGCCCGGATTTCCTCGAGCTTCTGCGGTGGAATCAGACCGGCCATCGGGAGGAAAACCAACTGCCAAAGGCCGGAGCGCCAATGGCCAGTTCGCTTTATTTCTTCTCAGCGGGCGGGGCGGGCGCGGCTTTGCCGGAGCCAGTCACGTCATCCAGCACCCGCTGCTGCTGTTTGCCCAGGGTGTTTTCGCTGGGGGTGGGTTTCACGTGGCCGACCGGGGTGATGAGTTGGTGCGCCAGATACTTGCGGATGTAAGGGCCGGTAAAGCTGTCGTAGAAGGCCATCCGGTTGATCATGCCCCAACTGGGCACCAGCACCATGCCAGTGTCCGCTTCCTGCGCCTTGCGCTGGGCAGCGACCACCGCGGCGTCGAAGTAGCGTGCATGGATCACGGCCAGGATGGTGATCCAGATGCAGAGTAAGCGGATGCCGCCGGCCAGGATGCCCAACCGGTATTCCCAGCTGCCGAAAGAGTCGCTGTCCACCAGCTTGCTACCGACCGCCTTGCTGATGAAGCCGAACACAATGGCCACGACCACGGCCACAGCGGCGTAACCAAGGATGTTAGCCCACAGCCGCGACAGGTTCGCCTTTACCAGGACGTCGGCTGCCATGCCATAGAGAAAGCCGGCGGCGATGACGATCACGACCCACTGAAGGAAATCGAGCAGTTCCTCCGAAATCCCGCGCACCTTGCCGCGCCAGAGCCCGAGGCCGAGCATTCCCAGCAGCAGCACGTCGAACAGGCCAAAGGCCGGCTCGGCGGGTTTGGCCGCCGCTTCGGCTGCGGCGGCGAACATCGGGCTCATTCCATCCAACCAACTTCCAGCATCAGCATGCATGGCGCGAACTTGCCGTCTCAGGGGAAAAACGGAAGGGCAAAGATGCGGGTGCGCTTACTTGGTGGCCGCCACTTCGGTCACCGCATGCCAGATGAACTCGGTGAATTGCCCCAGGCCTTTCACGCTGATCCGCTCGTCGTTGCCGTGCATGCCGGTAACCTCCTTGTCCGCATAGACCGTCCCGACGCCGTAGGCTTGCACGCCCTTGGCCCGGAGCTGCGCGGAGTCGGTCGCGCCCACGACCATCATTGGCATGGTGATGGCACCGGGAAACTGCCGTCTCTGGGCCCGTTCGAGCGCGCCGAACATCTCGTTATCATGCCGCGACGGCGGCGCGGCGGGCCGCCCACCGGTCGGTGGAACAACCTCGATTTGCGGGTCGTTGATGACCTTGCGCAGCGCCGCGGCGAGGCGTTCCACGTCCTCATCCGGCAGCGCCCGCACATCAATCTGCGCCAGCGCGTCACCGGGGATGACATTGATGCGGAAGCCGCCCTTTATGATGGTGGGCACCAGCGTCGTGCGCGTCATTGCGTGGTAGGTGCCGAAATTCAGCCGCAATTTCTCCTGCGCCAGCGCGCCGACCGTGGGGTCCTCCAGATGCGTAAAGAGGAAGGCGTCCGCCGCCGGGCTGATGGTGGCCAGGCGCTTGAAGAACTCCCGGGTCGTGTCGTTCAGCCGCATCGGGGCCTGCCACTCGCCAATCTTGGCGACGGCGGCGCACAGGTGGACGATGGCGTTGTCCGGGCGTGGGCGGGAGCCGTGGCCACTGGTGCCCTTGGCTGAAATCAGGAACGGGCGCGGCACCTTCTCCGTGGTCGAGATGCCCACGTAGGTCACCTTGCCGTTGGCCTCGTGGATGCGCCCGCCCTCGTTGAGGGCGTATTCGCACGCGATCTTGTCCCAGTGCTTGGCGACGAGGAAATCAATGCCGACATGGGTGGTGCCCTCCTCGCCCGACTCCGCGAGAAAAATCACGTCGCGATCGAGCGGCACCTTGTGGCGGTGCAGCAGCAGGAAGATCTCCAGAAATGCCGTGGTCATGCCTTTGTCGTCGAGCGCCCCGCGACCGTAAACCCAGCCGTCCTTCACCACGCCGCCAAAGGGCTCGACGGTCCACTTCTCGCGTTCGACGCCGACGACATCCGTGTGGCCCATGAGCAGGAGCGGCTTCTTCTTTCCGTTGCCCTTGAGCCGGGCGACGAGGCTGCCGCGCGCGGGCTCCAGCGCGAGGATTTCGCTGGGAATGCCCTCGCGATCCAGGATGGCCTTCAGGAACTGCGCCCCGCGCGTTTCGTTGCCGGGCGGGTTCACCGTGTCCACACGGATGAACGCCGACAAGTTCGTGATCGTTTCGTGGTGCGCGGCGGCGAAGTCGGGCTGGGGCAGCGGCGCGGCGGGGGAGACGACGGCTGCGGCCAGGGCGAGGGCGAAAAAGAAAAGTCGTTTCATGGCGGCGTTGCGCGTGTGGTAGCCCACGCCTAACCCGCCCGCAAGCGGGATGGCGCGGAAATCTCGTTGAACAAGAGCGTCGCCGGCGGCATAACCCGCGCCGATGAGCTCCATTTTTCTCCGCGTCGCTGGCCTTGTCCTGCCCTTTGCGGCCGCCTTGGTGGCGCATGGCGCAGAGCTGCTTCCCGCGGGCCATCGCCCGAAAGCCCCTGCCGTCCACGCGCTTGTCGACGCGAAGGTGTTCCTGACTCCGACCAACGCGCTCACCAACGCGACCGTCGTCGTCCGCGACGGCCTTATCGAAGCCGTCGGCGTGGGCGTGCCGGTGCCGGCCGATGCGCGCGTCTGGACCGCGAGCAACACCGTGGTTTACGCCGGCTTCATTGACGCCTACCTCAGCGTCGCCGGCACCAACGCGCCGGTCTCGACCACGCATTTCGATCCCGTGGACGGCCTCACCAGCGGCATCAACTTCTCCGGCGTCGAGAGCCAGGAGAAGGCGCGGCTCCAGCCCGGCGCAGGCTACGAGGTCGCCAGCGTCACGCCGCACGCCCGCGTGGCGCGGGACTACGCGCCACCCGCGAAAATTCTCGAAGGCCTGCGCGAACTCGGCTTTACCGCCGGCAACGTTGTGCCGAACAAGGGAATCATTCGTGGCACGAGCGCGTTCGTGAATCTCAGCGATGCCCCGCCGAACGAGGCCATTCTCCGCGCGGACACGCACCAGCACATCGCCTTCGAGTCGCAGGAGGTTTATCCCAAATCGCTCATGGGCACGATTGCCGTCGTCCGCCAGGCCTTCGCCGACGCGCGCCATTATGTGCTCGACCAAGCCGATTACCGCGCGAAACCCACCGCCCGCAAACGCCCCGACCTCAACCCCGCGCTCGACGCGCTCGCGCCGGTGCTGAACAAAGCCGCAACGGTCGTCTTCGAGCCGGGCAGCGTGCTGATGGCCGACCGCGCCGGGCACCTCGCCCGCGAACTCGGACTCAACTTCTTCGTGGTTGCCAGCGGCCACGAGTGGCGGCGGCCGGACTTGATGAAGGCCGTCAACGTGCCGTTCATCGTGCCACTGAACTTGCCCTCCGCGCCGAAGCTGCCGGATGAAGATGATTGGCTGGATGTCTCGCTCGACCAGCTCCGCCAGTGGGATTGGGCACCGGAGAACGCCGCCTTGCTCCGCGCGCAGGGCCTTGAAGTCGCGGTCACCACGCACGCGCTCGCGGACCGAAAAGTCTTCCGTAAAAACCTCCGCCTTGCAGTGGACCGGGGCTTGTCCGAGGCCGACGCACTGGCTGCGTTGACGACGGTCCCCGCGAAGCTCTGCGGCGTCGCGGACCGGCTCGGGACGATTGAGAAGGGGAAGATTGCCAACCTCACCGTGGTCGAGGGCGCGGGCTACTTTGATGCCGACGCGAAGGTCCGGCAGGTCTGGATTGACGGCGTCCCCTTCGAGACGCAGCCGGCCAAGCCGCTCGTGACGGGGACACTCCTGTCCCCGAACCCGCGCCCAACCACGAACTCCGTCCCATCAAAAGAAGCTGCTCCCAAAGGGGACACGAGTGTCCCCACCACGAAGAAAGCCGAACTCACCGCGCTCCAACAGCAACGCGTCGCGCAGCCGCCGAACGCCTCGCGCGGCCCGCTCACGTCGCCAAAGTCCGTGCTCATCCAAAACGCCACCGTCTGGACCTGCGGCCCGCAAGGCGTTCTTTCCACCGCGAACGTCCTCATCATCGGCGGCAAGGTGCAGCAGGTAGGCAGCTTTAAACCCCAATTAAGCAGCGACACCGTCGTCATCGATGCCACCGGCAAGCACCTCACGCCCGGGCTCATTGATGCCCACAGCCACACGGCGATTCTCGGCGGCGTCAACGAAGGCACGCTGCCCAGCACCGCGCTGGTCCGCATCGGCGACGTGGTGAACTCCGAGACGGAGAACTCGTAT
>CAZQEW010000018.1:0-22591 GCA_964591495.1 uncultured Klebsiella sp. | reverse complement strand
TCAGCAACTCGCCGGCGGCCTCACGATGGCGAATCTCCTGCACGGCTCGGCCAATCCGATCGGCGGGCAGAACAGCCTCATCAAGCTGCGTTTCGGTGCGGGGCCGGAGGGGCTGAAGTTCACCAACGCGCCGGCGGGCATCAAGTTCGCGCTCGGCGAGAACGTGAAGCAGGCCAACTGGGGTGACCGCTACACCACGCGCTTCCCGCAGACGCGCATGGGCGTGCCGACGTTCTTCGAGAACCGCTTCACCGCTGCGCGGCAGTATCAGGACGCGTGGGCCGAGTATCGCCGCAAAGGCGGCGTGCCCCCGCGCACGAACTTGGAACTGGAGGCGCTCGGCGAGATTCTCAACGGCACGCGGCTCATCCATTGCCATAGCTACCGCGGTGATGAAATTCTCGCGTTCCTCCGCGTCTGCGAGCGTTTCAACGTGCGCGTCGCGACGCTCCAACACGTTCTCGAAGGCTACAAAGTCGCCGACGAAATCGCCCGGCACGGCGCGGGTGGCTCATGTTTCTCGGACTGGTGGGCCTACAAGTTCGAAGTGTGGGACGCCATTCCCTACGCCGGCAGCCTGATGCACGCGCGTGGCGTAAACGTGTCCTTCAACTCCGACTCCTCCGAGCTCGCACGGCGCATGTATCTCGAGGCCGCGAAGGCGGTGAAATACGGCGGCACCAGCGAGGCCGAGGCGCTGAAGTTCGTCACCCTCAACCCGGCGAAGCAGCTCGGCGTGGACAAGTGGGTTGGCTCCATCGAAGTGGGCAAGGACGCGGACTTCGCGCTGTGGAGCAAGTCACCGTTGGCCTACGACACCGTCTGCGAGCAGACGTGGATTGAGGGCCGCAAATACTTTGACCGCGCAGTCGCCGCGACGCGTGCCGGGACGCTCGCCAAGGAACGCGCTGATCTGATTGCCAAGGCCAAGAAAATGACCTCTTTGGCCAGTGGCACAGGCGGAGAGGGTGCAGCCGCAGCGCAGACTCTCTTCTTCCAGCGGGCCCTGGAAAAAGCCCATGAGCTGGGCATCGCCGAATGTCTGGAGTGCCGCCTCAACCAGAAGGCGCAGTAGCGCCTGCCGGCTACTTCCGCATCGGCATCCATCCTTTGCCGGGGATGAATTCTCGGCTGCCGCCATCGGTTTTGCAGCCAGTGGCGGCGAGGGCGACGGCGAGGAGGGCGAGCAGCAGCAGCGGTTTCATGAAGCAATCATAAACGGGGTTGTCAGGCCCGCAAGCGTGGCGCAGATTGCCCCACGCGATTGCCATGCCTGCCAAGTTCAAGTCGCTCAAGGGCCAGTTCCTGCTTGATGGTGGTAAACTGGCCGGCTCCTACTTTCACCGCTCCGTCGTTCTCATCTGCCAGCACGACCCCGAGGGCGCATTCGGTCTGGTGATCAACCGCCCGTCCGAGAAAAAGGTCGGTGAGGCGCTGGTCGCCGACATGCCCGCTACCCTGAGGGAACAGTCTTTGTTCCTGGGGGGACCAGTCCAGCCGCAGGCAATGAGCTTCCTGCACACCGATGATTTTTTGCCGGACGCCAACGTGCTTCCGAATCTCAACCTCGGCCACACACTGGATGAACTGATCCAGTTGGGCGGTTCCTTTTCGGCAACGCAGCGGCTCAAGGTGTTTGCCGGTTATGCCGGTTGGTCGCCCGGGCAGCTCGATGATGAAATGAAGCGCGGGGCCTGGCTCACGCATCCGGCCACGGCGCAGCTCGTTTTCGCCGGAGACTACCAGAACCTGTGGTCCAGACTCGTGCGAAAGAAGGGCTGGCAATACCGCCTGTTGAGCGAACAGCCCGACGACTTAAGTTGGAATTGAGCCATGAGGCGAAAGGGCATTGTTTGGCTGACGTTCGCCATTTTGCTCCTGTTGGCCGGCTCAGAGCTGATCAGCCGAGGAAAGGTCGCGAAGCGGGTTTTTACCACGGGCTACGTCGGTCATTTTTCATCCGATCGGACCAATGACTTCCGGTTCAAGGTTCCCGCGGCTGAAGGCTTCGGATTGCTGTTGGTAACCACCAATGGGCCGCCGCAAGGAAGCCTGACCATCCGAATCGGGCAGCTTGAAGAAGTTGAGCACTTTGAAATCGGACAGTTGGTGGCTGTCGGTGGATGGATTGCCGGCGAGCCTCGACCAACTTACCTGCTTCCCCGGGGCACCAATTCGTCACGATTGCTCATGCGGGGAGCCCAAACCGGGAGGGAAGTGAGTTGCGAACTCGTATTGTCCCCAAATCGGGAATGCCGAGGGGAGCTTCATCTTGCCTTCCGGCAATCGTTGGCCGCCTTGGAATCGGGCGAGACAGTTCAACCTCTGCGTCCGGAAAGCCACGCCGGCAAATAACGGTCCGCAGGGCGAGTCACTGTGGCCGGAAGTTTGCCTTGGCCTCCGGCATCCATTGCTGGATCTGCTGGATGCGGATGGTGTCCAGCGGGTGGGTGCGCAGGAAGGCCGGGGTGTTGTTGCCGCCGCGGACATTGTTGTGGGCTGCGAAGCGCTCCCAAAAGCCGATGGCAGCCTCCGGGTCATAGCCCGCGCGTGCCATGTAGATGAGGCCGATGCGGTCAGCCTCCGACTCTTGGGCGCGGCTGTGCGGCAGCTCGCGGCCGAATTTGGCACCCAAACCATAGGCGGTCATCACCAGCACCTGTGTGCGCGGGTCGGCCGACGACATGCCTGCCCCGAGTATCCCGCCCCCGGTCTGTAGTAATAGGCCTTCGCTTACCCGCTCTGCTCCATGCCGTGCGACTGCGTGCGCGACCTCATGCCCGATCACCGTGGCCATGCCCGCCTCGTCCTTCGTAATGGGCAGGATGCCCGTGTAGATGCCCACCTTACCGCCCGGCAGACAGAAGGCGTTGGCTTCCTTGCTGTCGAACACGACAAATTCCCACTGAGCGCCGGGCAGATCGGCAACGGCGGCAACCCGTCTGCCCACCCGCTGAACGAGCTCGTTCACTGCGGGATCTTTGCTAATGGGCGTCTCCTTCTTCATCTGGGTGAACGCACTCAGGCCAAGCTGCATTTCCTGTTGGGAAGAAATCAGCATGACCTGGCGGCGGCCTGTCTCGGGGACGGTCATGCAGCCGGCTAGCAGGCCGGCTCCGAGCAGCAGGGGAACAAGGCGCGGGAACATTGGCATGGTTGGCTTCATGGCAACAGGATCGCACCAGGCGATTTGCCTACGGCGTCTTCAAATTCTTCAGCGCGTCGCGCACGCGCGCGGCCTGTTCGTAGTCTTCCCGTGAAACCGCCTCCTGAAGGGCGCGCTCCAGCTTCTGCCGCTCGGTGAGCTGCGGCGGTTCAGCCTCGGGCTTCTCCTCGCGCTTCTCGTGATTGTTGCGAAGGTTCTCCAGCCATTGCTCCAGAGAGGCGATCTCGCCGGACTGGTCGGCCAGTTCGGGGCGCTCGAAGGCGTTGTAAAACTCCCGGATGGTGGCGATGCCGTTCTCCACCTCGCGGGCGGTAGCGGCAAATTCCTTCTTGTCCAAGGCGATCATGCCCTTGGCCCGGGTGAGCATGAGCAGGAGCTGGGGACGGAACTGCTGCAGCGCCCACGACAGCTCGTCGGTTTCGGCGAACTCATCCACGAAATCGAAGACCTCCAAGTTGCGTTCGGCATCCCGCACCACGGCCTGATAGTCGCCCAGTTGGTAAAGGCAGATGTAACGGTGGTGATACTGAATCGCCTCCTGTTGCAGCCGGGCGCAATCTTCCGGCGTGATGGCAAACTCCTCATCACTGCCGTCGTGGGCGGCCCGGTGCTTCTCCAACTGGTTGACCAGATGATGAAAAAACGACTCGTGACCGAGGGGGCGTTTGCCGTCAGGCCGGCCCTCCGCGTTCATCTGGAGCACGCCAAGATCAAGCCGAAGCTGAATTTTCTCGGCTCCCTCCTTGGTTTTGAAGCGGCGCACGAGCACCTGGCCGGGCTTGTATTCCCAGGATTCCAGCAGGCGCGAGATGTCGAACTTCATCGGGGCGAACATGGCAGTGGCCTGCGCGGGCGTCAATTGCAGGGAAATCCGGACGTCCGGCTTCGGCCGGCACGCTCAAGCCGGCGGATCCACCGGAAATCCCAGCTCGCGTAGCCGCTGGATCTTGTAGGTCAGGGCGCGCCGGCTGATCGCGAGCGCTTTCGCCGTTTCCGTGCGGTTGTAGTCGAGGCGTCTCAGGGTCGCGAGGATGGCGTCGCGCTCGATCTCCTCCAGCCGCTGCGGATCGCCGCCGGGGCTTGGGACGACGCTGGTCTCGCTGGGACGCACCCGGCCCGGCAGGTGTTCCGAGAGCACCACGCCGCCGCGGGAAAGCAGTGCCGCGCGTTCCATGGCGTTGCGCAGCTCGCGGACGTTGCCAGGCCAGGGGTAGCGCTCCAGTCCCTCGCTGACGATCGGCGAAAAGCGCGTTTTGTCGCCGCCAAATTGCCCAATGAAATGCGCAGCCAGCGGCAGGATGTCCTCGCGCCGCTCGCGCAACGGCGGCACGCCAAGCTCGACCACGGCCAGCCGATAGAAAAGGTCCTCGCGGAAGCGGCCCTCCTTGATCTGCGCTTCGAGGTTCTTGTTGGTGGCAGCCAGGATGCGCGCGTTGGTGTGCAGCTCCCGGCCGGAGCCGACGCGGCGGAAGGTGCCATCCTGTGTCACCCGCAGCAGCTTGGCCTGCAGTTGGGGCGACATTTCGCTGATCTCGTCGAGGAAGATGGTGCCGCCATTGGCCTCTTCGAATCGGCCCGTGCGCGTCTGATGCGCGCCGGTGAACGCGCCCTTTTCGTGGCCGAACAGCTCGCTCTCCAGCAGGGTCTCGGGGATGGCCGCGCAGTTGACCTTCACCAGCGGGCCTTTGGCACGCGGGCTCCAGCGATGGATGGCGTCGGCCAGGACCTCCTTGCCCACGCCGCTTTCGCCGGTGATGAGCACTCGGCTCTCGGACGGGGCGATGAGTGCGGCGTCGTTGAAGACTGCCCGCATCAACGGGCTGACCGCGATGATGCCAGGGGGCAAGGGGAGGGCGCTTGGCTTGTCGGCGGGCGTCTGTTGACCGGTGATTTGCTCGACGGTGCGGAGGAGTTCATCAAGGTCAATGGGCTTGGAGAGGTAATTGACCGCACCGTCCCGCATGGCGCCAACGGCATCGCGAATGTCGGCGTAGGCGGTGACCAACAGCACGGGCAGCTTCGGATGAAGCTGGCGGGCCCGGCGAAGGGTTTCCAAGCCGGTCATGCCCGGCATCCGCACGTCGGAAATCATCATGCTCACCGGCGCCGTCGTCAGAAGCTTAAGGGCACCTTCGCCAGAGTCCGCCACCAGCGGGTGGTGGCCGTTTCGCTCCAGAAAGGTTTGCAGCAGGCTGCGCTGGCCGGGGTCGTCATCCACGACGAGGATGCGCGGGGCGGGGACTTCACTCGGCTTGGCGCTCATGCAATTCGTAAAACGGAGTGTTCGGAAATCGGGCCGGATCGTCCAGCTTCACCATGGCACGACGGACGCGCCGCTTCAGTTCAGGCCAGCGTTTTCACGTGACTGATCCGAAAAAGAGCGCCGTGAGGCTGGTTCGGAAGGCATTCGATCTCCCAGCCATGGGCGAGGACAATTTGCTGCACGATCGCCAGTCCCAGACCGGTGCCCTTCTGATGGGTGGTGAAGTAGGGCTTGAAGATTTCCTTCCGGTTTTCGGGGGCGACGCCAGGGCCATCATCCGCAATGTCCAGGGTGATTGTCTGGTCGGGGTTGCGTGTGGCGCTGACCCGGATTTGGCCGCCGTGGCCCAAGGCCTGGATGGCGTTGAGGAGCAGGTTGAAGAGCGCCTGGCGGAGCAGTTGTTCGTCCGCCTCGATGCGGGGAAGCTCTGGTTCGACCGTGAGCTGAATCGCCTTTTCCCCGACGTCATACCCGAGCGCGCGAACAACCTCGGTGACGACGTCGCCAAGCAGGATGGGGGCACGTCGCACTTCCCGGGGACGTGAGTAGTTGATGAACTCATTCAGCTGGGCGGTCACGCGGTCCGCTTCGTCCACGATGGCGCGCGACTTCTCGCGGATGACGGCCGGGGCGTCACCCTGCTTGGAAATCATCTGCGCAAGCCCGCGGATGATGTTGAGCGGATTCTTGGTTTCGTGTGCCAGACCGGCGGCGGCGAGGTTCATCTCGCGCAGGTGGGAGTTCATTTCGCTGGCCCGCAGGAGGCGGAATTGCAGGTCGGCGGATTTACTCAGGTTGCGCAAGGCGAGCGCTATGCCCAGCGCGGCGACGCCGGCGAAGCTCACAATGAGGATGCGCGTCCGGGAATCCGCCTCCTTTGCGCGCAGCAGGGGATCAGTGGACAGGGCGATGAGAAAGCCGTGGGTGGTGCGGGTTTCCGTCAGACGTTTGAACTCCGCTTCGGACAGCCAAGGGGGACGGCCAAAGGAGCCGGTGGGGGGGCGCCGGAAACCTTCCCGCCGGTCTGGGCGGTTGGTGGCGATCACGCCGGGGTCGGCCAGGCGGGTGGCATCGTCCGATACTCCGGCCGGTGGCGGCAACGTCACGTTGGTTCCCTCGGCCCGGGGTTCGCGCGCGTCGATGGCTGGCCGGGGCGGCCCGCGAAATTCCTCCCGGGCCGGGGCATTCGTGTCGCGTGGCGGCAGCACCACGATGTTGGTGCCGAGATCCATCGGGTTGATCACGGTGAGCACCTTTTCACCCCAGTGAACGCCATTGTGGCCCAATCCTTTGGATTCCAAGTCCACGGGCAGGCCGGCGGAAGCAACCACCTCGCCGGCACGATTCAGGAGGGCCAGCGTCTGCAACCCGCTGAAGGTGATCACCGACTGCAAGGCCACCTCCATGCGTTCCTGCGAGACAACGCCGAAGCGGCGCTGCGACTCGATGAACTTGCCCAGCGTGCCCGTGATGTCGCGTGAGCGGCGCAGGAGCGCTTCGCGTGCAGCGGCTTCCACGCGGCTGTGCTCGACCGCCTGCCAGACGGCCAGCGCAACCCAGGCGGCCAGCAGCAGCAGGAAGGCAACGCGTGGCTGGCGGATCATGGCAATTAGGGTGGCGCTTTCAGGCCGCGGCGTGAAAGGCGATATTTCTCCGCCTGATTACTTCGGCGCGGGCGGGTTGGCTGGCTTGGCCGGAGCGGCGGGGGCTGGAGGCGCACCGGGCGCCGGCTTGTTGGGCAGCGCCTCGAGAAAGCGATCCAGCTCCTCCTGCGAAAAGGCCTTGGGCGTTACGACCTTGTTTTCCTGCTCGGACTTGGTGATGCCGGCGAGTTGAGCCGGTGCCTGGACGATGGTCGGCGTGAGGAAGATCATCAGTTCGCGCTTCACGTTCTCCTTCTGCTTCCGCTTGAAGAGATTCCCGAGCAGCGGGATGTCTCCCAGCCCCGGCACCTTGTTCTCGGACTCCTGCTGGGTGTTCTCCATCAGGCCGCCGATGACGACGGTCTGGCCGTTGGGCACCACCACGGTCGTGGTGGCAGCGCGAGAATTGATCACGGGCGCGGAGACGGAGTTGGTGCCTCCGGAGATGGCCACCCATTGAGAACGGTCAGCCAGCGAGGAAATTTCCGGCGTGACGGTCATCTCCACGTTCCCGTCGGACGAGATGAAGGGCGTGACGCTCAGGTTCACGCCTACGCTTTGGTAGCTGACGCTGTTGATCTGGTTGCCAAAGTTGTCAAAGCGCGTGTTGGTGATCAGGGGCACCTGCTGGCCGAGACTGATGGTGGCTGATTGGTTGTTGCGGGCGAGAATCGACGGGCGGGAGAGCACCTCGGTCTTGCCGGCAGTGGCGATGGCCCGGAGCGTGGCTTGGAAGTCACTGCCGAGGATCGAGTAAATGCCCGCGCCAGGCGTGGCCTGGGCGGCGATGCCCGCCAGCGTGGTGATGGGGGAATTCCCAAACCCCTGGCCCAGCACGCCGCTCACGCCCTGCAGCTTCGTATCATAGTTGTAGCCGCCGGCGAACCCTAGATCCATGTCCTTGCGATAGGTTGCCTCCAGGAAGATCACCTTGATGAGCACCTGCGGCGAGGGACGGTCCAGGCCCGTGACGACCTTGCGGATGTCCTCCACCGTCTGGTCATCTGTGACCACGATCAGGCGGCGTGTCTCCGGGTCAAAGGAAATGTCCGCCCCGCCGAGCGGGCGGCCGATCCCGCCCTGCGTGGAGGTGCGGGTGCCAGTGCCGCCACCGCCGAAGCCACCGAAGCCGCCGCCAAAGCCCTGAAACTGCGCGTGGGCGGGGCCGACCAGCGCACCCGCCAGGAGACAGGTTGCGCCCATCCATTTCAACGAACTCAATTTCATCATCATGCCTTTCAAGTGAACTGTCTGATTATTGCGGGCGATCAACGCGAGGTGCCAAAACCGCTGCTGCCCAAGCCACTGGTGCCGCCCCCACCGAAACCAGTGGAGTTGCGCCCGGAGGTGCCGGTGCCGGTGCCGGTGCTGCGCCCGCCGTTATTGCGGGTGGTGGTGCCGGTGCCGAAGCCGCTGCGGCCGTTGAGGCTGCTGTTTTGCGAGGCGGTCCGTCCGCTGGCGGTCGGGAAGAGGCTCTGCAGGATCTGCTGCACCTGCGAGGGATCGGCGTTCTCCACGGGTATCACAAAGACCTTCTGCTGCTTGGAAGGGTCGGAATCAAGCTGCGTGATCATCCCGCCGATCTGCTCCATCAGCGCGGGCGAGGCGGTGACGATTACGGACATCGTGCGGTTGTCGGCCACGGCCACAACGCGGTTCTGCTTGAGGAGACGTTCGCTGCTGCCGGAGGCAGCGGCGGTCCCGCCCCCGCCCCCGCCAAAGCCCGGCGGCCGGAAGCCCGTGAACCCGCCCCGCGTGCCACCGGTGCGGTTGCCCTGCGTGGTGGTATCGGGGAACAGGTTTTTGATCAGCGTGGCCGTCTCATCCGCGTTGGCATGTTTGAGGCGGAAGACTTTCACCTCGGTCACGTCCTCGACCGGCACGTCCACCTGCTTGATGACGTCCTCAATGAGCGCCATCTGCGCCTCCGGTCCGCTGACGATGAGCGAGTTGCTCAACTCATCGGCGGCGGCAACCACCTTTGGCGTGGAGACACGTCCGCCACCTTGGCTGCCACTGCTGCTGCTGCCGCCCTGCCCGCCTCCGCCGCCAAAGCGTTGGAAAAACATCTGGCGCGGATCCACGCCGCCCTGCTGGCCGCGCCCGCTGCCGCTGGAGGAGTTGTCCGGGTTGAAGAGGTCTTTGACGACGGTTGCCAGCGTCTTGGCGTCGGCGAACTTGAGGGTGAAAACTTTGATGCTGGTGACGCTGGCCACGGGGGTGTCCAGCGCCTTGATGATTTCGGCCACGCGCCTGATGTTGACCTGCGTGTCAGTCAGCACGAGCGCGTTGGCACCCGCATTGGCGGTCATGACCGAGGAGGTGGGCAGCAGCATCTCCAGGTTGCGGATCACCTGCTCGGCGCTGATGAACTTGATCGGGAGGATCTGCGTGACCATGTCCTCGCTGGGCGGAATCTTCTCCGGCTCGGCTCCGGATTTCACGGGCAGCGGCTTCTGCTTCATCTCATCGCGGTTGACGACGTTGAGCGTGCGGCCGGTGAGGTAGGCGGCGTAGCCGTTGCGGGAGAGGACGTTGTTGAGCACGTCCACGGCCTCGGTCTTGGTGAGGGCATCCTCGCTCCACACATCCACGCGGCCACGGATGTCCACCTTGGGAACGATGGTGTAACCGGCGGCTTCGGCGAAGTAGTTGAGGACCATCTCGAGGGGCACGCCGCGAAAGTTGAGCTTCATGCCCTTCTCGGTTTCGCTGCTGACGCGTTTGACCGGTTCCTTGGCAACGGGCGGCCGGGCGGCCTCGGCGGCCTTGGCGGCGGCTTCGGCCGCGAGGGCGGCGGCGAGACCGGCCGGGCGCGGCTCGTCATCGGTCTTGGGCGCGGGGTTGGCCGGAGTGGGAGCCGGGGCGGCGGGCGGCGGAGGCGGAGTCTGCGCCAGCGCGGAACCGGCGAGGCCGGCGGTGAGGATGAGGGTCAGGGTGGTTTTCATGTTATCGGTTTTCCCGGGCACGTTGTTCCATGAGTCGGCGCAGCAGATCGCTTTCGCCGCCGCCCGAACTGGTCGAGCCGGAGGTGGAGCCGCCACTGCTGGAAGTGTTTCCGCTGCTGCCGGAGCTGAAAGTGCCCGGGCTGGCGGAGTTGTTGAATGAACCGCTGTTGAAGGTTGGCTGGCCTTGGTTGAAGGAGCTGCCGGAGTTGAAGGAGCTGCCCGTGGTGGATGGGGTGCTGGAGCTGCCACCAAAGCGCGCGGTGTAGTAGGCGGTGTATTCTTCGCTGTCCACGGAGCCGTCCCGGTTCCGGTCAATCTCCTGGAAGCGGTCGCGCAGCCGGCTGTCCGCCTCCTCCCGCGAGATCCGGCCATCGCCGTTGCGGTCCTGCTCGCGGATGCGGGATTGCGCCATCTCCGCAGGATTGCCGCCGCCGAAAGGCGAGCTGGAGCGGGAGCTGGAGGAAGTGCGTGAGTCGCGGCTGCTGAAAGAGGAACTCCGCGAGTCCCGGCTGTTGAACGACGAGCCACCGAAAGGCGACCCAAAGCTGGACCCCGAGGAAAAGCCGGAGGAGAAGCCCGAAGAAATGGCCGCCTCGTAGGGCCGTTCCGCCTCGCGCGCCTGCCACTGCCCCTGGTCTTCGCGCCTCAGCATGTAGCCCACCTTCAACTGCACGGGCTTGCCGTCCGCTTCGAGCGTGATGACCGACGGCTCGATGGCCGTGATCTTGCAGCCGGCGATGGTATCATCCACTTTCGCGGACTTCCGCAGGTTGGAACTCGATCCCTCAAAAAATGCCACGCGGCCTTTCTCGTATTCTAACGTGCCGAGCAGTGAGAAGGACTCCACCACCCGTTCCCGGCGTGGCTGCGGCTGGGCGGGGGCGTCCGACTGCACCCGCCCCGCGAGGCGACGGGTGTTGAAGATGTTGCGCTCGGGGATGGTTTTGAAGTCGTCGAACGTGCCGGTCGCCGGCGTCGGCGCGGCCGCAGACTTGCCAGTGGCCGGCTTGCTGGGCGACTTGGACGGGGCAGGCGGGGCAGGGGTGTTCGTGCGCGCGGATTGCGCGGGCGCAGTGCCACTGGCCAGGCCGAGGGCGAATCCGCAGGCCGCGACCAGCAGGCGGACCGGCTGCAGGGGCGAACCCTTGCCGGCCCCGCGGAAGGAGGCCTGAGCGGAGGCGTGGATGGGGCTATTTGGCGCCGTTTTCATTCTTCTTGGGGTTGAGCACCAGACCGCTGAGTTGCAGCGACAGGGTGAGGTTGCGGCCTTCGACATCGCGTGTCGCCAGTTCCACCGAATCCACCTTCATGGCGAGCGGGTCCTTCTCAATCTGGTAAAGAAACTGCGCGAGGTTCGCGAGGCTGCCCGTGACATCCGCATGATACTCGATGGTCTGGTGCTCCTCGCGCTCGGTCGTGCGCTTCCAAGTGGGCTTCAGGCTGCTGATGGTGACGCGGGCCTCGCGCGACCAGCGGTCAAAGGCGCCGAGCGCACGTGTCTCGGCGGCGGAGACATCGTTGGTGAGCGAATTTGCCCGCATCGCGTTCCAGCGGTCCCGGATCGCGCGGTCGCGCTCCAGCTTGGCCGTGCCTTCGGCGACCTGCTTTTCGAGGTCGGCAATGCGCTTGTTGCGTGCGTTCCAGCTGGTGGAAAGCGGCTGGAGGATGAACTTGTCGCCCACCATCAGCACGATGGCGGTGACGGCGAGGATCGCCAGCAGTTGTTCGCGGTTCTTGGGGTTCATCGGCTGGCTTGGGCGTCGGTCCAGTGGAAGTTGAAGGTGAACTCGACAAACTGGGTGTTGGGCGCGGATTTTTGGGGGCCGCCCTTGAGATCGTGCACCTGTTTGTTCTTGGTAAGTTGGTCGCGCATCCGCAGGAAGGCTTGGTTGTTTCGCGCCGTGCCGGTGACGGTCACGCCGGCGCGGTCCCGGATCTCAATGGATTTCGCGGAGACGGAACTGTCCTCGGGAAACGCCTGGGTGACGGCCTTCAGGATGGCCAGCGAGCGGTAGGTTTCGTCATACCAGGGCCGGTATTTGCGGATGCGCGCCTCCATTTCCCTGATCTGGTTCACGGGCTTCTCCATCGCCAGCCACTGCGTCTCCAGCCGGTTCAGCCGCCACTGCTGCCAGCCGAACATTCCCGCCACCACGAGCAGGACCAGCCCCAGCACGGCGGCGACATACACGAGCTTCTTGGACGCGTGCTGTTCGGTGAACTGCTTCCACTTGCTGACGCGGGGCGGCAGAAACTCAAAACCCGCTGGCTGGCCGGCCAGATGCCGGGCTGCCAGGGCCAAGGCGGCGGACACGTTGGTCCCGTTCGGCAGGGCGGGGCCGAATTCCAGCGGGGCAAACTCTTTCACGAGCTGCGCCCGCAGGCCCAGCGCCTCGGCGCGCGGCCGCACCTGCTCGTAAAGCTCCTCGGCCAGTTCGTCATGGCCGAACACCTTCAGATTGCGCACCGCCCCCCGCGCTTGCTCCGGCAGTTGCCCCAGCGTGATGCGCAGTTCACGCGCCACATAATCCTTTTGCACCCGGCGCTCCGGCCCTTCCTGCTCAAACGCACCCTCCAGCAGCCGCAGGGCCGCCACGCCTCCGCACGCCGTGACCTGCAAGCCCGCTCCCCGTTCCCCGGCCACGAGGGCCACCACGCCCCCAGCTGTTTCTGATTCTGCCACCGGCTGCAACGCCGCCAGGCCGAGCGAAAAACTCAGGGGCCGCAGCCCGATGGACTCCAGCGCCTCCTGCAGGCGGGTGATGTGGTCGCGCGGAATTGCCACCAACGTGGCCATGCGCTCCCCATCCGCCGGGCCGACCAGCGAGGAGGACACCATCAAAGTCTCCGGCGCATACGGCAGCCCGCGCTCCGCCTCCATCGCCAGCAGGCTTTGCACATCCTCCGGTCCCAGTCCGGCGGGGACCTTCACCGCGAGCGTGAGAGCCCAGCTCAAGGGGACCCCCACGACGCATCGGCGGTCCCGCAAACCGGCCTTCTCCAGGTGGGTTTGGATCTCTGCCCCGACCAGGTCAGGCTCATTGGTGAGCGGGTCGAGTGTGAGGGTCACGCTCACGGACTTGCGGACTTCCACCGCACCGGCAGTGCGCTTGACGCTGACCAGATCCAGCCGGGTGCCATCCAGCACCAGGCCGAGCAGCGTTGTGGCAGTTTTTGGGGAAGGGCCTTTCATGCGTGCGAGAAGTGGTCAGCCGTAAAGCTCCAGATTCCGAGTTTCAAGTGGCAGGGCCGGGGCAATACCCTGCCGCGCCGAGCTGGGAGCCGGTTGCCTAGTTGAAGCCCGTAATGGGAATAGGATAATTTCATCTCACGGTTGGTTCTGCATCTCTTCGATCTGCTGGCGCACTCCCAGACCCAGGGCCCAGCCCAGATGCGTCAGGTCCTGGCGGCGGCGGATCTTCGGCGTGCCTTCGGTGGTGTCGAAGAAGAACTTCACGCGCGAGTAGCCGCGCCCGTGCCGGCCCACCGCCGCGATGTCCGCCGAGAAACTCTGGCTGCGGCCCGTGATGAAGGGCCCGGCCTGCGTCGCGGTCTGCTCGTCGAGCGCGTCCTTCACCCATGCGATGGAGGTCTGCACGGCCGTCTGCCCCGCGCGCGCGGCGATGAGTGCGTCCGCCTTCGCCGCGTCCATGCCCGGCAGGCACGCCAGCACGGTGGCTGTCGCGGTGTTCACGTTTACCAGGCCCTCGACCACCGAGTTGGTGGACACGGTCAAATCATTCTCAATCAGCGCGAACTCCTCCGCCGTCAGCCCGCTCCTCATGTAAAACTGAAGCAGGCTGTTGTTGGTGACGGTCGTGCCCCCGCCGCCCCCGCCCGGCTGGCCGGGCTGGCCGCCGGTGCCGTTGGTGCCGCCGCCGGCCCCGGAGAAAGCCGCCAGCACGCGGGCAATCTTGTCGGTGCCGATGCCCGCGTCGCTCATCACTTGACGCAGCGTGTTCGCATCCACGGTAGCGACGTTCACCTTGGGCTCGCCGTTGGTGCGGAGGTTCGAGAGCTGGCCGTGGACGGTGAGGTAGGCGAGCACGCCGCGGTTGAGCACGCCGTCGTGGTTGTCGTTGGGGGAGCTGGCGTCCTCGTCGTTTTCATTTTCATCCAGCACGGCGTTCAGGTTTGCGTCCTCGTCGTAGAGGATGTCGTAGGTGAAACCGTTGACCAGCCGGAGTTCCTCGATGCTCTCGAAGGGGGCGTTCTTGCAGCGGTAAGGCGGGTTGAGCCGTGCGTAAACCTCATCCTCCGCGCCGTTTTCCGAGAGCTCGCTGTCCGCGTCGCGCCAGTCGATGATGGCGCCCGCCAGTGCGTCGGTCATGCGCGGAAGCTTGTTGAGCATGGCGAGCGTGGCCGTGTTGAGGTTGAGTTTGGCAGCCTCGTCCACAAGGCCGAAGGTGACCTGCTGGTCATCCTCCTCGTCGGGCGGCTGGCCGATGAGCCAGTAGCGTGCCGTGCCGATGGGCACGGCCTCGACCCGAAAGGTGGTTGGATCCGGCGGCGTGCCCGGCTCGGTGACATTCGCGAGCGCGTTGCTCACGTAACGGGCCGCCCCGGCGATGGCCTGCTCGGCTTCGAGCGCGGCCACGCGGTTGTCAGCAGCGCGCAGTTCCAGCGAGGAGGAATTCGCGAAGTAGATGGCGAGGCTGACCAGGCCAAAGGCGACCCAGAGGACGATGATGAGCACCGAAGCGCGCTCGCGTTGTCCGCTGAACCGCGAAGCAGAGCCGAAGATTTCAGGCGGACAGAGGCTGAGGCCTGCCAATCTTTGTCCGTCCCCAGTCGTTGGGTCCTCACGGCGAAGCTTCATTGTGAACCTCCGCTCACTGAGTTCGTGGTGGCCTCGACGACAATCGGCACGACCAGTTCAACCGGGGGACGCAGCTCGGCCGGGCTCGCGCCGGCGAGTTGAATCTGCACCTTGATGGCCCGCGGAAGCTTCCTGGTTTGATCTGCCGTGGAATCCCACGTCTCCTGCCAGTCCGTGCCGTCGTGGTAGAGGAAAAACACATTCTCGACGTCGGAAAGTAGCAGTTGCTCGGCGGGCAGCTCCTTGATGCCGCCGGCGGGCAGGAGGTTGCGCGTGACGGCGCGGACGAGATCGCGCCCGAGCGCGTTGCGGTTCGTGGATTCCACGAGCAGGTAGGCAACTTTCTGCACGCTGGGCCAAGGTGCCGCACTGTCCAGCAGGCCGGACAGGGTGTAAAAGTCCGGGCTGATCTGGGAGTTCTGGCCTCCGGAGGCCCCAGTCGCGCCGGCGATGGAGCCAAAACGCGGCGTGCTGGATGCCCCCGTGCCCGTGGGCGTGGACTGGAGCTCGCCAATGAGCCGGTTCTCATTGGTGGACGGCGGGGCAAGGTTGGCGATGTCGCGCTTTAGCACCAGCAACGCCTGCGCGAGCGGCAGGGATTTTTCCAGCGAGGCTGCGGAGCGGTTGCGGAGCTTTAGGCCGCTGTAAAAAACTCCGTTGATCGCTGCCAGCACGATGGCGAAGGCAACCACGGCAATGAGCAGCTCCAGCAAGGTGAAGGCGTAGCGAGGGCGGGGCCGTCGCCCAACGGTCCGAAGTTCAAAGTCAACGGTGTGTCCGGCAGCCCACAGACTTTGGACCTGGGACGCTTGAACATTGGACTGAACGAAGTTCATAGCGTCGCCGCCTCCGTCAGCGTGCTCACGGTCACCTCGTATTCGCGGCCCTGAACGTAGTAAACCACCCGCACCATCGTCTGCTGGAGGGAGTTGTCCTCCGTCCACGCCTCGGACTGGATGGTCCACTGAAACTCGTGCGCGCCTTCGGTGATGATGCCGTCATCGGCTCCGCCGGGGCCTGCCCCGGTCACCGTCAGCTCATTCAACACCCGTTCGGCCACGCGTGCGGCGGCGGCCTTCCGCTCGCCGACCTGCCCCGCGAGGCTGGCAATGCGAAGGCCTTCCAGCGCCACCGGAATGACGATGGCCATGAAGAGCAGCGCCGCCAGCACCTCGGCCAGCGTGAACGCGGCGCGGCGGCGCTTAACGTTGGAGCTGGAGGGTGCGAATCTCATAGTTCAAGCGCGTGGCGCTTTGGGCGATGGCGATGGCCTCGCCCCCGACGGCGGGCGTATTGTCCTCGCCGCGCTGGCGCAGGATGACGGCCGCCGGGCTCTTGTCCCCGATGAAACCGTCGGAGTTGAACCGAATGATTTTAACGGGGTTGCCCGTTCCGGAGGTGTCCTCGGCGTTGTTGAGAAACTGCTCGTCGGGATTGTCCAGATTGTCTTCGCCGGAGGCCTTTTTCTGGGGCGCGGCGGTGACTTCCAGCAGGACTTCTTGCGGCAGCCTGTATTCCACGCGCTTGGTGTCGCGTTCGAGGAACCCGGCTTGGGCGCGCAGGCCATAGAGCCGCTGCTCGGTGTCCACGTAAAGCTCGATGGGAATGCCTTCGGCCACCGCGCGGCTCGCGCCGTAGCGAGTCAGCGAGAGGAAGCGGCGCGCCTCGGAGTCCAGGTCGCGGCCCTTGAAGAAGCCCTTGAGGGACGGCAGCGACACGCTCACCACGATGGTGATGAGCGCCATGACGAGGATGAGCTCGATGAGGGTGAAGGCGCGGCGGCAAGGCGAAAACGTCCAACGTCCAACGCTCAACGTCGAACGTCCAAGGCGCGCGCCTTGAGCGTTGAGCGTTGGACGTTGAATGTTGGACGTTGGGAACTTCATCGCGGTTCCTTACTTCGCCTTGTTCCAGTTGGTCACGTCGTCCTCGGTGCCTTCGCGGCCGTCGGCGCCAAGGGAGTAGAGGTCGTAGCTGTTCGGGTTGTTCCGGCCCGGGCTGACGTAGACGTAGGGCCGGCCCCACGGATCTGCCGGCACGTCCTTCATGTAGGGGCCTTTCCAGCCCTGCACATCGCTGGGAGCCTGGACGAGGTTCATGAGGCCGTCCGCGCCCTTCGGGTAACCGCCGGTGTCCACTTCGTAGGCGTCGAGTGCGGTGCTGAAGCCGGCGATCTGGGTCTTCGCGGCGGTCTCCTTGGCCTGCTCAGTGCGGCCGGAGAACTTTGGCACGACGATGGCCGCGAGGATGCCGAGGATGACGAGCACGAGCAGCAGCTCAATGAGCGTGAATCCGCGTGAGCGGATTCGGGCCGTTCTGTTCTGGGGGTGGTTATCAGTGATGCGGATTTTCATGGTGGTTGAAAGTTGCGGTTACTTGATGTGCTCCTGAAGCGTGAAGATGGGGATGACCATGCCAATAAAGATGGTGCCGATGAACGCGGCGATGACGAAGAGCATCAGCGGTTCAGCCATCGCGACCGCCGTCTTCAACTGCCGGTCGAGGTCGCCCTCCGTCACGTCGGCGATGCGGATCAGCTCGCCGTCGAGCTTCCCGCTTTCCTCGGCAACGGAAATCATTTCCAGCGTCGAGCCGCTGAAGAGCACCCGGCAGTCGCCGAGACTCGGGCCGAGGGACTTGCCCTCCTTCACCCGGTCAATCGAGTGCGCCACGGCGTCCACGAGAATCTGGTTGCCGATGGAGCGCCGCGCGACGTTCAGGCACGCGATGAGCGGCACGCCCGCGCCGAGCAGCGTGCCCAGCATCCGGCAGAAGCGCGCCATTGCGAACTGCGCGACCAGCAGGCCGATCGTCGGCACGCGCAGGATGAAGCCCTCCCACGCGCGCCGGCCCGTGGGTGACGTGAACCAGTTCCGCGCGAGGTAGCCGCCGATGCCAGCGCCGACCAGCAAGAGGACGCCGTAATTCCGCAGCACGTCGCTTGCGCCAATGATGATTTGCGTGAGCAGCGGGAGCTTTGCGCCGAACCCCTGGAAGACGAGCTGGAAGCGCGGGATGAAGAACACGAGCAGGAAGACCAGCACGCCCAGCGCGAGCACGAGCAGGATGGCCGGGTAAAGCATCGCGGTCATCACCTTGGCTTTCATCTCCTTTTCGCGGGCCTGGAAGTCGGCGATTTGCGCGAGCACCACATCAAGGAAGCCGCCGGTCTCGCCGGCCTCGACCATCGCGACATACACGCGCGGGAAAACATCGGGCGATTTCGCCATCGCATCGGCGAGCGAGAGGCCGTCCACCACCAAGTCGTGCACTTCCTTCCACTTCGCCTGCGCGGTGGGGCTGGCGGCCTCGCGTTGCAGGATGACCAGCGCGCGGCTCAGCGGCACGCCGGCGGCGAGCAGGCTGGAGAGCAGGCGCGTGAAGTTCTCCAGCATCCGCGGGGTGATTTTACCGGAGCCGAAGCCTAAGCTGGTGGGCGCAGGGACGTTCGCGGCGGGCGCGGGGGCCTTGGTTTCCTTTGTCGCCGTGGTGGTGTTGGGGGCCACGGCCTTGGGCGCTGGCTTGTTGTCCTTTGCGGCGGGTTTGGGCGCGGCGGCGGTGACGGTTTTGGTGGAACCGTTGCGTTCGCTCAGGCTGATGGGCCGCAGACCGCGCGCCTCCATCTGCTTGAAGGCGTCCGCGCGGCCGTTCGCCTCCAGCACGCCTTCGGTGACGGAGCCGTTTGCCTGCAACGCGCGATAGGAGAAGGAACTCATGGATTATCGGGCCACGGCGAGTTCCGCTGCCGTCGGTTCATCGCCGCCGTCGTCCTTTTCGTCCACGCTGGTACGGGAAACTTCCTTCGCGGTGGTAACGCTCAGGACTTCCTCGACCGTGGTGACGCCGAGGCGCACAAGGCGCCAGCCGTCCTCGGCCAGCGTCTTCATGCCGTCGCGGATGGCGGCGTCGCGGACGACGTCGGTGGAGACGTTCTTGAGGATTAGCTGGCGGATTTCGACGTTGGTGTCCATCCACTCGAAGATGGCGTGCCGGCCGTGGAAGCCCGTGTTGCGGCACTCGCGGCAGCCGACGGCCTTGAAAATCTGGTGGTTCAGCGGAATGCCGAGCTTGGCCTTGTAAGCGGCGGCGATGGGCGTGTCGTCCACGGTCTTGCAATGCGGGCAGAGCACGCGCACGAGGCGCTGCGCGAGCACGGCTTCGAGCGAGCTCGCGACGAGATACGGCTCAACGCCCATGTCCACGAGGCGGGTGAGTGCGCCGGGCGCGTCGTTGGTGTGCAGCGTCGAGAAAACCAAGTGGCCGGTCAGTGACGCCTGCACGGCAATCTGCGCCGTTTCCTGGTCGCGGATTTCACCGATGAGGCACACGTCCGGGTCGTGGCGGAGAATGGAACGCAGCCCGCGCGCGAAGGTGAGCCCGGCCTTTTCGTTGACCTGAATCTGGTTCACGCCCTTGAGCTGATACTCAACGGGGTCCTCAATGGTGATGATTTTGCGGACGTGGTCGTTAATTTCGTTCAGCGCCGTGTAGAGCGTCGAGGTCTTGCCGGAACCGGTGGGGCCGGTGACGAGCACGATGCCGTGCGGGAGCTGCACGACGCGCCGGAAGCACTCCAGCTCGCGCGAACCCATGCCCAAGTCGGCCATGCCACGCAGCTTCGAGTTCTGGCGGAGCAAACGCATCACGACCGCTTCGCCGTGGAGCATCGGGATGATGGACACGCGGATGTCCACCTCGTGCGTGTCCACGCGGATCTTGATGCGGCCGTCCTGCGGCACGCGCTTCTCGGCAATGTTCAGGTGCGAAAGGATTTTGACGCGCGAGACGATGGCGGGCTGGAAGCGCTTGAGCGCGGGCGGCACGGGGACTTCCTGCAAATCGCCGTCAATGCGGTAGCGGATGCGGAACTCGTCCTCGAAGGGTTCGAGGTGAACGTCCGACGCGCGCAGCTCGATGGCGTCGCGCAGCACCTGGTTGACGAAGCGGATGATGCTCGCATCCTCGGCGGCGCTGTCGAGGTCGGTGTCATCGGC
Organism: uncultured Klebsiella sp.; assembly: GCA_964591495.1. Classification (GTDB taxonomy): domain Bacteria; phylum Verrucomicrobiota; class Verrucomicrobiia; order Limisphaerales; family SXTU01; genus SXTU01. The sequence continues at coordinate 2,758 of CAZQEW010000018.1, read as the reverse complement.
GGAGCCTTCCTGAACTACTTCGAGGCCGGCCTCTTCGTTGAGCGTGCCGATGGTGTCCGCGCCGACGCCGAGATGCTTCTTCATCTCGCGCCCGATGGCTTCGGTGGGCGCGAGGACGGGCCGGAGCGACAGGCCCGTCATGGCCTTGAGGGCGTCGAGACCCTGCGTGGCAAAGAGGCGGCTGGTGGCGATTTCCACCGCGCCGTTGTCGCGCTTGAGCGGGAGCAGCTGCTCCTTCAGCAGCACGCGCGCGGGAAACAGGGAGAGCACCTGCCGGTCCGGCTCGATGGTGTCGAGCGCGGTGAACGGCACGCCATACTCGGCGGCGAGCCAGCGCAGCACAGCGTCCTCGGTGGCGGCCCCGCCGGACTTGGCGAAGGCCTGGGCGTCGAGCGCGGAGAGCTGCCGGTCCGCAATCATGCGTTCGAGCAGTTCGCGCGTGGCTCCGTCGGCGATGGTGAGTTGGCTCATCCCTGTTTCCCGGTTGCGGGCGTGGTTACTTGAGGGTGCCGATGGCGACCAGCACCGCTTCCTGGCGGACGGTCAGGAGTTGGCGCAACTCTTCCGAAACTTTGTCGTAGTCCGCCTCGGCGGCCTTGCGCGCATCCCGGACGCGGGCCATCCGCTGCTTCAACTCGTCGGTGGGAGCCTTGTTCTGCACGGCTTTGGAAAAGGCCTCGACGTCTGGATTCGGGGCGCCGCCGCCAAAACCGCCGGGGCCACGGACGCCGCCGGGACCGCCGGGGCCGCGGTTGCCGCCTTGGTCACCACCCTGACTGAACATGAGGCGAAAATCGCCACTGAAGGCACGAACTTTGTCGCGCGCTTCGCGGACCTTCTCCAAACGGGCGGCGATCAGCTTCCACTCATCCTCGTTCTTCACTTCCAGAAGCTCGCGCATGCGCTCGGCCATCCGGGCGCGCATTTCCTCGGGGTTGAAGTTACCCCGCTGACGTTCCTGGGCGACGGCGCTGTGGGTATATCCGCCGAACGCGACGAATGCGGCGGCGAGGAGGGCTAGCTTGTTCATACGGTTCCTTCTGGCTTGGGTTGATGTGGTGACGGTTACGCTCGCTCGGCGGGCGTGATTTCCCGACTTAATGCAATACTCGTGCCAAGAGGCATACGCGCATTCCCCAGCAAACTAGGAGAGCGACCTTGGTTAGTGGGTAATCTGTGCGCTAATTAGCCCGATGTGCGCAAAGGTTGCGCATGGCAAATCTGTTTCCCCTTCCCGTCTTTACGCTACCCTCCGAACGCCAACCGAGCTCCCATGAACACCAAAGACCTCATCGCTCTCGGCGTCCCGCCCGGTGAAAGCACCCGGCGTGGCATGGAATTCATCGCCAACTTCATCCTCAAGGGCGGCGACAAAACCCAGCTTCCCGCCGAAGTTGAAGCCGTCGTCCGCGCCCCGGCCGGTTTCACCGCCGACCCCTTGCGCGGCGAATTTGCCAAGGCCCTCCTGCGCTCCCCCAAACCCATCACCGCCGCGCCCGCCCCGTGGCAGCAGTGGGGCGACGGCCTCGAACCCGAGGCCATCAACCAAATGGCCCGCGCCTGCCAGCTCCCGATCTCTGTCGCCGGCGCGCTCATGCCCGACGCCCATGTCGGCTACGGCCTGCCGATCGGCGGCGTCTTGGCCACCGACAACGCCGTCATCCCCTATGCCGTCGGCGTGGACATCGCGTGCCGCATGAAGATGACCGTGCTCGACCTCCCCGTGCGCGAGCTCGACCGCAAGCGCGAACGCCTCATCAAAGCCATCGAGGACGAAACCCGTTTTGGCGTCGGCGCACGCTTCGAACGCGTCCGCCAGCACGAAGTCCTCGACGCCGACTGGTCCGTCAGCCCCGTGACGAAGCAGAACAAAATGCGCGCGTGGTCCCAGCTCGGCACCAGTGGCAGCGGCAACCACTTCGTCGAATTCGGCATCCTCACCGCGCGCGAAAAAATCCAGGACCTCCCGCCCGGCGAATACGTTGCCCTCCTCAGCCACAGCGGCAGCCGCGGCACCGGTGCCGCCGTGTGCGACCATTACAGCAAGCTCGCGATGGACCGCCACCCCGAGCTGCCCAAGGAACACAAACACCTCGCCTGGCTCTCGCTCGACTCCGCCGAAGGCCAGGAATACTGGGCCGCGATGGAATTGATGGGACAATACGCCGCCGCCAACCACGCCCTCATCCACCAGCACATCGTCGAGCACCTGCGCCTGCAAGTCCTTCTCGACCTAGAGAACCACCACAACTTCGCGTGGAAGGAACGCCACGTCATCAACGGCGTCGAGCGCGACCTCATCGTCCACCGCAAAGGCGCGACGCCAGCGGGCGTCGGCGTCCTCGGCATCATTCCCGGCTCGATGGCTTCGCCCGGATTCGTCGTGCGCGGCAAAGGCGGCGCCGGCTCACTCAACTCCGCCTCGCACGGCGCGGGCCGCGTGATGAGCCGCAAGAAAGCCACCGAGACTTTCGAGTGGTATAAGGTCAACCGCGTGCTCAAAGAAGCCGGCGTCCACCTCATCAGCGCCGGCCTCGACGAAGTCCCGATGGTCTATAAAAACATCCACCAAGTCATGGCCGCGCAAAGCGACCTCGTGGAAACCCTCGGCCAGTTCGACCCCAAGCTCGTGAAGATGGCCCCGCACGGCGAGCGCCCGGAGGATTGAATCATTCCGGCCCAGAATTATCGGGGCCAGCATTTCCAGCCTGACCCACTGACTTGAGGAAACCGCCCGAGCGCAATTCTTTTAGATGGA
>CAZQEW010000017.1:27210-48179 GCA_964591495.1 uncultured Klebsiella sp. | reverse complement strand
CATGCTTCGTCGCGCCGGGGTAATGCTGGTCGAGTTCCTTGAGAATGGTCTTGGCGTAACTGATGTCGTCGTCCCACTGCTTGCCGGCATACCAGTCGATCGGCTTGCCGGTCTTCTTGTCCACCCACGGGCCGGGTTCGGTCTTGAGGCCCTTGGCCGGGTTCATTTCCCAGGACTCGGGCCGGTCCCGGTAGCCGGCGTAAACCATTTTCCTTTCGCCGCCGGCCTTGTCCTTGACGACGAACTCGAAGCGCTCGCTGCCGGGCGGGAGCAGATCCCAGCTCAGGCTGCGGTTGCCGATGCAGCTCTTCAACAGGAGCACCGGAGCCGCAAGGGCGTTGCCCAGCGGATGCGCGATGCCGAACTCCGGCCCGATGGTCTTGCAGGCTTGGACCGTCATCCACTCGTTGTTGAGCCGCTGCATGCCGCCGCTGCGACCCGGCATCACGCGGACGTAGCGCACGTCCTTGCGCTCGGCCCAGGCGCCCGTGGCATCCACGAGGTAGGGGTATTTTTTCTTCTCCTTCACCGCGAACTCCAGCGAACCGTCACCGCCCTTGATCTTGCCCAGGCCCAGCATGTTGGACTGCCCCAGCAGGATGAAGACCTGCACCGGCTTGGTCAGGTCGGCGGCCTGCCCGCTGGCCGGGGCGGGACACCCGGCTGCCAGCGCCGCGAGGAGGAGGAAACGGAACAGGTGGGTGCGCCAGGGGATCGTCATTGTCGGGCCGCCAGTGTTGCGAACGGAACTGATAGGTCAATGGGATAACTTGGCCGCCCGCGCCCCACAAAAACCAGTTGGCCATCCAGCCGGGCCGCGCGAGAATGCCGCGGTTACGTCGGTTGCCACCCTGCCCTGCCCTCAAACTCTCCCCGCCCCATGACCCCCGCCCCTGCCGCCCCGCCCGCCGCCGGCGTCGCCCTCTGCCTCTGGATCGTCCTCACCTTCAGCGCCGCCGCCGTGGGCGCGCTCACGCCCCCGGGCGCCTGGTATGCCGCCCTGCACAAGCCCCCGTGGAACCCGCCGGGCTGGCTCTTCGGCCCCGTGTGGACCGCCCTCTACACGCTCATGGCCGTCGCCGCGTGGCTCGTCTGGCGACGCGGCGGCTGGGCCGCGCAACGCCGGCCCCTCGCCCTCTACCTCGGCCAGCTCGCGCTCAACGCCCTCTGGACCCCGCTCTTCTTCGGCCTCCACCAGCCCGGGCTCGCCTTCGCGGAAATCCTCCTGCTCCTGGCCGCCATCGTGGCCACCGCGCTGGCCTTCCGGCGCGTAAGCCCGGCGGCCGCGTTCCTGCTGGTCCCCTATCTCGCCTGGGTCAGCTTCGCCGCCTTCCTCAACTTCACCCTCTGGCGGCTGAACTCCTGATCGATCGCGGGGCCCGGCAGCGCGGCGATCCCATCCCAGAGCCGCAGCCGCGCCGCGAGGGCCGCCCGGGCCACCTCGATGGCGGCGGCTTCCCGCCCGGGGTCACCGGCGCACAGCAGCTCGACCATCCGCCGGCCCATCGCCCCATGCTCATCGCCATCCAGCTCGATGTGTCGGTCCAGGTAATAACGCAAAGTCTGCAGCCGGCCCGGGAACTGCCGCGCCAAGCCCTGCACCAGCTCCAGGAACAGCTCTGGGATCAGGTCTTCCCGCCCGTAGGTGAAGGCCGCCGCCAGCTCATGCGGCTCGCCCCGGTCGATCACCGCGAACGTATGCTGCACGAAGTCCCGCACCAGCCCCGGCGCGCCGCTCTGCGCCAGTGCCGCGCTGACGCCCTGCCCCGCCCGCAGCCGCGCCAGGAACGACCCGATCGACCCGGTATCTGCCCCCGCCTCCGCCATCGCCCGCAGATACAGCTCGAAATGACTTCCGGCCCCGCCCTCCGGCAACGTGTCACTCTCCTCCCCCAGCACGAGCTCGTTCACCAGCCGCCGGACCGCCCCGTCCCCCACCGGCAACCACGGCGTCCGCACGCACGTCAGCCGCATTTGCAGCGCCTTCAGGAGCGACATGAAATCCCACACCGCAAACACATGCACCGCCATGAACGCCCGCAACTGCGCCAGCGTCCCCAGCTGCGCGTAAAGCCGGTGCTGCCGCAACGCCGCCCGGTCCCGCGCCACGGCGGCCGCGACCCGCTTTTGAAAATCAGTAGTTTCTGGAACCATGTCAGAATTGTGCCGGCGGACACCGCACCCCGCGCGATCCGCCATCCGGCACCGCAGCGGGAGGTCCGCTCCCCGGATCATGCCTTGATTCCGCCCCGCCGGCCAGTTTTTCGCCGCCGCTCCCGGTGGATGTCCGCCCCGGCGCTCCCGTGCCCTCCGTGAACTGCGCTCGCTGGTCCACCCGCCGCGAGGACGACGGGCCGCCCCGCCCGCCGGCCGCTCGCGCCCCGTTAGAGCGAACTCCCGGGGCGCCATCCGCCACTGGTCCAGCAAGGCCGGTCACGGCTGGAGCTCGGTCTGGGATTGGTTCTGCACCGGCGGCTCCTGTTCGAATCGGTTCGGCCGCTGGCTGGCTGGCGCCGGTAGCTTATTACGCCTTGCCGGACGCTTTATGTCGCTTGCCGCTGGCTTTGGTGCTTTTGCCGTGGGCTTCTCATGTGTTGCCGGGTGCTGCTGATTAGCTACCCGCCTCCCTGCCTCGGCCGTCTGTCGCTGCCCGCCTTCCGCCTTCGGCTGCTATTGGCCTGCCGCTCCCGGCACGCTAGCCGCAGCTTTCCGCTTTGGCCTACCAGCAACCGGCAACTTCTCATCGGCTTGCGGCATTACTTTATCCGCTAGCGGCAGCGGCAAATAAGATCCCGGCAGCTAAAACGCAGCTCCCGGCACTAGAGTTGCGGTGACTGCCAACCCCCTCACTGAACCGGATGCCGTTGCCCCAGCGACCGCCAACGGTTGCGCGGCTTCCGGCCGGGGTGCTGTGGACGGTGATTGAGGGGTTGAGGCCAGCCGCCCGGGCCGGGCTGGGGCGCGCGGTGCCTTGGGAGGCTCAGGCGGCGGCGAGCTGGCGGGCGAGTTGGAGGACGGCGAGTTCCTTGGCCTTGGCTTCCACGTCCACGGTCAGGGTGCGGCCGCGCCATTCGGCCGGGAAGTCCCGGGGGTCGATGTAGTCGTGGTGGCGCTCGGGCTGGGGACCGTCCCAACCGGCCAGGGGGCTGGAGAGGTGGAAGAGGGGTTCGCGGTCCCAGGTGGCGGCGGCCTGCTCGGTGGCGGCGGCCACGCTCAGGCCGTCGGGCAGGCAGCGGTGGTGGTGCACGTCGTAAACGAGCGGCACGCCGGTGGCGGCGCAGACGGGCAGGAGGTCGGCGGGGGTAAAGGTCTGGTCGTCGTTCTCCAAGGTGAGCCGGGTGCGGATGGCCTCGGGAAGGCGTTCGATGGCGCGGGTGAGGGTGCGGAGGGCGGCGGGTTTGTCCCCGTAGGCGCCGCCGCCGTGGACGTTGAGGGAGTCGGCCCCCACCCAGCCGGCGACTTCGGCCTGGTAGGCGAGTTCGGCCAGGGAGTGGGCGAGGGTGCGGGGGTTGGGGGAGTTGAGGACGACGAACTGGTCCGGGTGGAAGGTGAGGCGGAGGCCGTGGGCGCGGGCGAAGTCGCCACACGCGCGGAAGCGGGCGATGAGGTCGGCGGCGTCGGGGAGGTCGGCCACGGCATAGCCGGCCTCGGGGTGGGTCTTGACGGGGAGGATCTGGCTGTTGATGCGGAAGGCGCCGATGCCGTGGGCGGCGCAGTAGCGGAGGGCGGCGAGGAGGGCGTCGGCGTTGGCGCGGGCGAGTTCGGCCAGGCGGGCGAGGCGCGCGGGGCGGTCCAACCGCAGCATGGCGGTGACGGTGGTGGTGCGGAACTTGATGGGCTCCCGGATGAACTGGCAGCAGAGGCCCAGGCGCAGGCGCGGCGGGGCGGCGGCGGGCACGGGCGTGGGGCGCAGGCGGGGCATCAGGAGGCGGTGGCCGGGGTGTGCAGGTAGGCGATGGCGAGGGAGACGGCGAGGAGGGCGAGGCACGGGACGCGCTTGATCCAGGGGGTGTTCACGCGCAGGTGGACGCCAAAGGCGCAGACCATGAGGAAGGCCATGCCGGCCCCGCCGACGACGCCGAGCGCCGGGCGGTCAATGCCCAGCACCAGCAGGAGGGCGAGGGTGAGCTTGCAGATGCCCACGAGGTCGCGGAGCCAGTCCGGCAGCGCGTAGTGGTGGAATTCGCGGATGATGTTTTCGTAACGCACCACCCAGACAAAGAAGATGGAGGCGGCGACGAAGACCTGGAGGGTGTGGAGGGCGGTGTTCATGAAAGGGGGGAAGCAAGACGGGCGGGCGGCGGGGAAAACACGTTCACGCCGGGGCGAGCAGGCGGCGGAGCGCCTGCTGGCGGTAGGCGAAGATCCGCTCGATGTCCGGGCGGATGAACCAGCGGTGCAGGAGCCAGTCAAAGGGGACCGCGTAACGCACGACATCGCGGGCGAGCGTGCCGCCATCGCGCGCCTCGAAGGTGTGCTCGTGCACCCATTGGCGGTAGGGGCCGCGGAGCTGTTCGTCCACGAAGCGATACGGCGGCTGCCAGTCCCGGATCAGGGTGCGCCAGCGCAGCGGCAGGCCGCGGACGCGCAGGCGGTAGTCAATGAGCGCGCCCGGCCGCATGGCGATGGGCCGGGGCGTGACGATGTGGAAGTGGAGCCACGGCGGCGTGATGGCGTCGAGGTTCGCGGCGTCCGCGAAGAAGGGAAAGAGCTGCTCCGGCGTGCGGGGCAGCCAGAGTTCGCAGCGGTATTCGTGGACGCGCATGGAGAGACGGGGTTCAGGGAGCGGGGGCGAGGCGGAGCATGACTTCGTTGCGCCGCAGCGGGGACGGCGTCCACGGCGGATCGAAGTAACCATAGACGGGCGCGGCGGCGGACCGGAGCGATTGCGCCGCCAGCCAGGTGCGGAGCTCGGCGAGGACCTCGGCCTCCTTCGCGGCCGAGCGCCCGCCGCGGAAGCGCAGCACGGCAAAGCGGCCCGGCGGCAGTTCACGCACGTTGACCCCGTCGGCCGTGGGCCGGGGCGCGGTGGCGGGGCTCAGGCTGGCCGGCAGCACGAACGCCATCACGGCGTTGGTGGCCTCGCCGGACATGAAGACCGGCGTGGTCATGGCGATCTTCTGCCCCGCCGCGTTGGCCCCGGTGATGAACCGGAAGAGCCGCATGAAACTGCCGTCCGCCCCGTCGCGGCGCGGATCCGTCATGGGCGTCTCCACCACGGTAAGGGCCGGATAGTCGCGGAGTTCAAACCGGCCATCCGCCCGGACGACCGTGTAGGGCGCAGACTCGTAGCCGGCCCGCGTGAGCTGGCACCCGCCGAGCAGCGTGGCCAGCCAGCCGGCGGCAAGGGTGGCAGCCATGGTGGCGGCGAGGCGGCGGCGCTTCACTGCACTCCCCCGGCCAGCCGGGCGGACGGCGCGGGCGGCGCGGACCACTCGTAGGCCACCAGGGCGTTGAGCTCGCGGACGAGCACCTGCTGGTCCGCGACCGCCAGATGGGCCCAGGTCTCGGCCTTGGTCAGCTTGCGGCGGTCGAGCAGCTCGGGCTTCTCCTTGTTCGCGCGGAACAGCAGCAGTTCGCCCCGCTGATCCAGCGCGAGGAAGCGGTCCCCGCCGGCGACGAGGCTCCAATACTTGCCGAAGGAATCGGGCGTGGTCCACAGCTCGCGGCCCGTGGCGACGTCGATGGCCATGGCGCGCTGGCTTTTGAGGTGCGTGTAGGCGACGCCGTCGATGACGACCGGCGTGGTCATGTAACCCTGGGCCTTGTGCTGCCAGGATTCCGCCACGGTGAACCGGCCGTCCTGCCGCGCGACCTTGAAGCCGATGGTCTTGCCGCCGTAGGTGCTGGTGAACAGGAGATCGCCCAGCGCCACCGGCGTGAGGATGTTCATGCCGCGGAAGGCCTCGACCGGTTGTTCCCAGAGGACCTTGCCGTCGGCGGGGTTGACTCCCGCGAGCTTGGTGCGGGTCTGCACGAGAAGCTGCCGCTCGCCGGCCAGCGTGGCGAAGGTGGGCGAGGAGAACACGCTGCCCCACATGCCGCCGCCGTCCTGCAGCGTGCGCCAGAGGACCTTGCCGGTGCGTTTGTCCAGCTTCACAAAGCTCGCGCCGGCCTGGACGTAGACCGCCTGGTCATCCACCAGCGGCGAACAGACGAAGCCGAAGTCCGGCAACGGGGCGGCGAGCTCCTTCACGAAGTCGAACCGCCAGCGTTCCTTGCCATCCGCCACGGCCAGGCAGACCAGCACGTCCCGGATGCCCGCGACGAAGAGGCTTTCGCCGTCGCAGGCCGGCGTGGCGCGGATCCAGTCACCGTTGGACTTGGCGAAGAACGGGACGCTCAACGCCCCGGGCCACTCGACGCGCCACAACTGGCGGCCGGACGAGCGGTCGTAGGCGGTCACGGCTTCGGACTTCTTGTCCCGCGTCTCGGTGGTGAACACGCGCGTCCCGCTGACGACCGGTCCGGAATAGCTGGGCGCGAGCTCGACCCGCCAGGTTTGCCGGAGGTGGTTGGTGTCCAGCTTCGCGGGCCAGGTGGTGCCGGCCGCGTGGCCGTCCCGCTGGGGGCCGCGCCATTGGGGCCAGTCCGCCGCCGACAGGGAGACGAGCGAGAGGGCCAGCGCGGCGGCGGTGAGGAGTTGGTTCATGAGGGGAGCAGGTTCAGGCGGCCACGGGGAGCGATTCCCGCTGCTGGATGAGCACGCGGAGCTTCTGCAGGGCGAGATTCTGGAGCTGGCGGATGCGCTCGCGGGTCACGCCGAAACGCCGGCCGATGCTGCGGAGCGTGAGCTTGCCGGAATCGCCCAGGCCGAAGCGCTGCTGGAGGATCACCCGTTCGCGCTCGGGCAGCCGGGGCACGAGTTCGCTGACCAGCTGCTGGAGATCGCGGCGGGCCAGGTCCACGGCCGGGTCCTCGTTGACCGTGTCCGGGACGATTTCAGACAGGCTGCTGCTGTCGGCGTCGCCCAGCGGGGCGTCCAGCGAAGTCGGAGCGAGGGCGGCGTTCTGGATTTCCACGACGCGCTTGAGGCGCATGCCGGTCTCGGCGGCGAGTTCAGCCGGCGTCGGCTGGCGGCCGAGCTCCTTCTCGTAACGATCCGCGACGCGGCGCATGGCCCACATCTTTTCCAGGGTGTGGGACGGCACCCGGATGGTCTTGGACTGGTTGGTCAGCGCCCGGCGGATGGACTGCTTGATCCACCAGGCGGCGTAGGTGGAGAGCTTGCCGCCCTTGGCGGGGTCGAAGCGCTCGACGGCTTTCATCAAACCCATGTTGCCCTCGTTGATGAGGTCCAGGAGCGGCAGGCCGAAGCCTTCATACTCGCGGGAAATTTTGACGACCAGGCGGAGGTTGGCGCGGATCATGTGCTCGCGGGCCGCCTCGTCGCCCTGCTGGATGCGCCGGGCCAGTTCGATCTCCTCTTCCACGGTCAGGAGCGGCACTTCGATGGCGTCGCGGAGATAGCGCGCCAGGGGGGTGACCATTTCGGACCGCTCCAGGGAATAGTCGAGGTCGGCCGGCCGCACATCCGGGTCGCGCGGAACTTCGGCCGCTCGCACCGGGGCGGGCGACTGCGGGGCGGGCGACGGATTGGACGTCGCACGGCGCGCTGCCCGGCGGGACGAGAGGCGGGCGACGCGAACTGTCTTGAGGCGGGAACCACTGGCGAGCGAGGTAGATTGATTTAGTTTCATTGTCTAAGTTATGTCCTAGTAGATTACTGTTGTCTAGTTTTTGTTCATTATTTCTTCGTCAGGTGGAAACCCAGTGTGGATATGGTGCCTTTTCATGCTTTTCTCCACGCTTCCTAGGCGCTCTAAAGAAATTCTTTTGCCTCTGTTTACTTTTTGTTCACATTCCACGTAATGCACGCAGCTAGTCATTCGATCCGCGTGGTCGCGCAACGGACGGGCTTGAGCCCGCACGTCATCCGAGTTTGGGAGAGACGCTACGGGGTGGTTGCTCCGGGTCGGACCGGCACCAATCGTCGGCGCTACTCCGATGAAGAAATCGAACGGCTGTCCCTGCTCCGCCGCGCCACTGAGGCCGGGCATAGCATCGGCACCGTGGCCACTCTGCCCAATGACCGCATTCGCGAAGTGCTGGCCGCCGACCAGCGCGACCAGCCATCGGACCTGGCCAACGAGCCGCGCGGTGACTGGGTAGGCCGGGCATTGGAGACAGTTCGCCGCCTCGACGGGGCCGCGTTGGAAGGCGTGCTCCAGGCCGGGGCCATCGAGCTGGGGCACCAAGGGTTGCTGTGCCAGCTGATCGGCCCGCTGGCCCATGCGTTGGGCGAGGAGTGGCAAAAAGGACAGCTCACGGCTGCCCACGAGCATTTCGCCAGTGCGCATATCAAGGGCTTCCTGAGCCGCGTGACCCGTCCTTTCGCAGGCCGGGAAGACGCCCCGCGACTCGTGGTCACGACGCCGGCCGGCCAACTGCATGAACTGGGCGCGATCATGGCCGCCTCGGCCGCTACCAACGCCGGCTGGAACGTCACCTATCTGGGCCCCAGCCTGCCGGCCGCCGAGATTGCCGGCGTGGTGCGACAGTGCCGGGCACGCGCCGTGGCGTTGAGCCTCGTATATCCGGCAGACTGCACCCGGCTGCCGGATGAACTGCGACTGCTCCGCCGCATCTTGCCACCTGATGTGGCCATGCTGATCGGAGGCCGGGCAGCGGCAAGCTACCAGTCCTGCCTGAAGGAACTGGGCGTGGTGCTGATCAATGGCGTGTCCGGCCTGTGCACAGAATTGGATCAGCTCCGCCAGCAGGCCAATAGTCATTAACAACGAGGCCCATTTGGAACACGGGCAAGGCTTACCTTTTCCGCCGACCAATAAGGTTGCTGGCCATTTAGGGATAACGAGGGGTTGGCCGGACTCCGGAAAGCGGCCAAGTAGGCATCGAAAATCGGGCGGTGGTATTGCCAGACGGCGACAACCCCCGGCAAAGAAAGCCCCCGCAGCGATTCCGCTGCGGGGGCCGATCAATATCCGAACCCTCGGCCGGGCATCCGTAATCAATCCTCGCCCTGGGCGCGGGTGAAGCCGGGAGCGCCGTTGATCTCCTCGAGCTTCTCAATGTGCATCCAGCGCCAGCCGGCCTTCTCGATGGCGTCGAGCAGCACCGCGAGCTTGGCGGGCCCGGGCGCTTCGGCGGTCGCCATCAAGCGGCAGCGCCATTGATCCACGCAGTCGGTTTCCGCGCCCTTGGACGGGAACACCTGCGTGCCGCGGTTGGAAACCATCTTGAGCTTCAGCCCCGCGAGCGGCGCGAGTTGAGTGAGCGTTTCCCCAACCTGTTTCGCCGGCACGGCGGCCTCGACAAACACGTCGAATCCGAGCGTCTTGCGGGACGTGGCGACGACGGCGGCGATGTCCGGCCGCGGCACGGGCAGTTTCATCGGCTGATACTGCCGCGCGGGGAAGCGCGTCGGTGCCTTGCCGAAGTTGGCGATCACTGCGCGCGCGTAGGCGGACGTTCCAACGGGCGATTTCACTCCGGGAACGTCCCGCGGCACGGACTGGCCGGCCTCGAGCGTCGCGAGCACGGCGTTCTCGACGAGGCGTGCGGCCTCGATCTCGCCAAGGTGCCGCAGCATCAGCGCGCCGGAGAGAATCATCGCCGTCGGATTGGCGAGGTCCTTGCCGGCATACTTCGGTGCGGAACCGTGAACGGCCTCGAAGATCGCGATGCCTTGACCGATGTTGGCCGAGGGCGCGAAGCCCAGTCCGCCGATCAAGCCGGAGGTCAGGTCGCTCAGGATGTCGCCATTCATGTTCGTGGTGAGGATCACCTCGAACTGCTCAGGCTTCTTCACGAGCTGGTGGGCGCAGTTGTCCACGATGATGTGCTCGGCCTGAATGTCCGGATATTCACGGGCGATTTCCTCGAAGGTCCGCTTCATGAATCCCTCGGTCATCTTCATGATGTTCGCCTTGGTCGCGCAGTGGACCTTCTTGCGGCCCTCGGCGCGGGCGAGTTCGAAGCCGACGCGGATCACCTTTTCGCAGCCCTTGCGGGAGATGAGTTTCAAACACTGCGCCACGCCGGGCGTCTGCATGTGTTCGATGCCGGCGTAAAGGTCCTCGACGTTCTCGCGCACAACCACGAGATCGATGCCGCGCCCACTGAAGGACGTGGCGACACCCGGAAACTCGCGCACGGGCCGGATGTTGGCGTAGGTCTCGAAGAGTTTGCGCAGCGTGACGTTGGCGCTCTTCTCCCCGAAGCCGACGGGCGTCTCGAGCGGGCCCTTGAGCACGCAGCGGGTGCGCGCAATGGAGGCGATGGTCTCCTCCAGCACGCCGGAGGGAATGCCTCGCTTGAAGACCGAGGCGCCCGCATGGGCTTCCTCCCAAGTGATGCCGGGAACGGCGGCATCAAGGATTTGTTTGGTGGCGGCGACGACTTCGGGACCGATGCCGTCGCCCGGGATGCAGGTGATGTGATGTTTCATGTTTGGAAATCAGGCAAATGCGGGTTGCAGGTTGGAGTGGGAGAGCTTGTTCTGGATCGCGTTGGGCGAGACACCCTTGAGCTGCATCTCCAGCGTCGATTTCAACAAGGCGTGAAGCTCGGCGGCGGGCGGCGGGTGGCTGCTGCTCCCCAGCACGCGTGTTGGGCGGCGTGGGACTTCGCGACGCCGTCCGGTTGGTCGAGCCCGAGGATCTCGTAATGGATGAACGGGGACGGGCCGGGTTGCGGGCCCGCGCCCCGTTGATCTGATACAGAGCGGCTATGCATGACGCCCCGAACGCTACGGGCGATCCCCCAGATACAGCCAATATAGGTTTGTGAAATGATCGTTCACTTCTCTAAATGGTCGCTGTGCGCCACCTGAACTATCACCACCTGCGTTATTTCTGGGCGATTGCGCGCGAGGGCAATCTCACCCGCGCCGCGAATCATCTGCGCGTGTCGCAATCCGCTTTGAGCATCCAGTTGCGCCAACTCGAACAGGCGCTCGGGCATCCGCTCTTCAAACGCGAGCGCAAAAGCCTGGTCCTGAGCGAGGCGGGCCGTTTGGTGCTGGGTTACGCCGAGACGATCTTCCGCGCCGGCGAGGAGTTGCTGGACGCGGTGGAACATCGGCCCGCGGGGAAACGACAGGTGCTCCGTGTCGGTGCCGTGGCCACCTTGTCCCGCAATTTCCAGCTCCAGCTCCTGCGCGAAATGCTCCGCCGTGAAGACGTGGAGCTGGTCATTCGCTCGGGCAGCCTGCGGGAACTGCTGGCGCTCATGGGTGCGCACGCACTCGATCTGGTGCTCTCCAACCGGCCGGCCACGCGCGACGCAGAATCGCCGTGGCACAATCATTTGCTCGATGAACAGCCGGTCACGCTCGTCGGTCCGCCGCCGGTGCCGCGGGGGAAGTTCCGGTTCCCCGCCGATCTCGATGCGCAACCCATCATTCTGCCGAGCCTCGACAGCAACATTCGCGCGGACTTCGAGCTCACGTGCGAACAGGCCCGGGTGCGTCCGGTCATCGTCGCCGAGGTGGACGACATGGCGATGCTGCGTCTGCTCGCGCGCGAAGGCCGGGCGCTCGCACTCGTGCCACGTGTCGTCGTGGCGGACGAACTTCGCTCCGGCGTGCTGGTGGAACATTGCCGTGTGCCGGGCATGGGCGAGACGTTTTACGCGATCACGGCCGCGCGGAAGTTTCCGAACGCGCTCGTGCGCGATCTCTTGACCGGCGCCCGCCGTGCGCGTCTCGATCAAAAGGGCCGGCCAATTCCCAAAGGCCAGTCTCGCATCCCCCAAAAGCCATGACCGCGATTTCCGCCCCTGCCACAGTCGATTGACAAATGGAACTTCGCATCTATGTTCCGCGCCGCTTGCATGTGGGCCAAATTGTCCCGTGCGAGCTGCATTGCATGGCGGGCCGTTAAAGAGCAGAACGCATGGCGACCGACACCCAAGGACATATCCACTCCACTGCAGGAGCCCCCTCGCCCGCGCGGCGTTTTTTTGCCTTCCTCCGACCCGAACGCCGCGAAATCGGGGGAATCATCCTGTTCTCGTTGATAGCGGGCGTGCTGTATTTGGCCACTCCCTTGGCCGTCGATGCGGTGGTCAACAACATCGCCTTCGGCGGGGAGCAGCAGGTCTACGTGCAGGCGCTGGTGGTGCTGGCCATTGCGTTGCTGGCCCTCCTGGCCCTGCTGGCAATGGTGCGCGCGGCCCAGGACTACGTGATGGAGCTGGTGCAGCGCCGGATCTTCGTGCGCATGGCGGCGGACCTTGCTTTCCGGCTGCCCCGCGTCCGCATGGATGCCCTGGACAGCCGCCAGGGTCCGGAGCTGGTGAACCGTTTTTTTGACGTCGTAACCCTCCAGAAGAGCGCGACGGGCCTGCTGCTCGATGGGATCAACGTGGTATTCAGCACGCTCATCGGCCTGGTGGTGCTGGGCGTCTACCACCCCGTGCTGTTGGTGTTCGCCCTGCTGCTGCTCACATTCATCGTCCTAGTGCTGTGGGTGCCGGGCGGCCGGGGCGTCAGGGCCAACGTGCGGGAATCCTATGCAAAGCACGCCGTGGTGGGCTGGTTGGAGCAGATTGTCATGTTCCCGGTCCTGTTCCGTTCCCCGGGCGGAGCCGAGCTGGCCGCACACCGGGCAGACGCCCTGCTGCAGGAATACCTGGCCGCCCGGCGGGGCAGCTTCCGCGTGGTCATGGGCCAGGTGATCGCCCTGCTCTGCCTGCAAGCGGTCGCAAGTGCCGCCCTGCTGGCCTTGGGCGGCTGGCTGGTTCTCCGCGGCGAGCTGACCCTGGGCCAATTGGTTGCCAGCGAGCTGATTCTGGCTGCGATTGTCAGCGCCGTGGGCAAGCTGGGCAAGCACATCGAAAGCTGGTATGACGCGCTGGCCGCCGTGGACAAGCTTGGCTACCTGGTTGATCTGCCCATTGAGCGCGAATCTGGTGAGACCCCGGCGGGTTCACCCGGTCGCGGCCTCGCGGTGGAACTTCGCGGCGTCACCTTCGGTTACAATCCCGCCCATCCGGTTCTGGATCAGCTCAACCACTCCCTGCCGGCGGGCGCTCGGGTCGGGCTGGTCGGTGCGGCGGGCCATGGAGCCAGCACTCTGCTGGACATCCTGGCCGGGCTCCGTTCGCCGTCAGGGGGGACAACCCTGCTCGACGGATTGGACCTGCGCCAATGGCGGCTGGATGCGATGCGTCAACAGGTCGCCCTGGTGCGGGGCCACGAGTTGGTCGGCGGCACAGTGGCGGAAAATGTCCGGCTCGGCCGCACCGATCTCAGCCTCCAGGACGTGCAGACGGCGCTGCAAAAGGTCGGCCTCCTCGACACGCTCCTGCGCCTGCCCGATGGCCTGGAAACCCACCTCAAGCCCGGCGGCGCACCGCTTTCCAGCGCACAGAGGAGCCTGCTGATGGTCGCCCGGGCCATTGCCGGGCGTCCCCGACTGCTGCTGGTGGACGAGACCTTGGAGGGCATGGACAGCGAATTCCTCCCCGCCCTCGAAGCCCTGCTGTTCGACCCGGCCCGGCCTTGGACGCTAATCCTTGTCACCCGTGATCCTGACCTGCTTGGCCGGTGCGACTCCGTCATCCATTTGGGCGAGTGCCACTTGAGTCAACCAGGGCACGGCCCATCCCCTTCTGCCCACGCATGAGTGCCGCTCCAGAATCATCCCCATCCAGCGGCGAGGCGATGCCGATGCTGGACCATCGCTCAGGCCTGCTGTCAATGCATCAGGCTCGTCCACCGCGCTGGGTGCGCTGGTTCGCCCGCTCACTCGCCGTGGGATTTGTCCTGGTGGCCGCTGGCCTCCTCTTTCTGCCGTGGCGCCAGTTCGTCAGCGGTTCCGGTCGCATTGTGGCGTATGACCCGCTGGAGCGCGCCGTCACCGTTGAGGCGCCGCTGGCTGGCCGGGTGCTGAAAGCCAAGGTGCTGGAAGGCCAGACCGTCGCGGCCGGTGATGTGCTTTTTGAACTGATCGACAATGACGCCAACCTGCAGGCCAACCTCCAGCGCCAACGCGAAGCCATGCTGGCTCGGCGCGACGCCACCCGCACCCGCGTCGAATCCCTGCAGGCACAGCTCAGAGACCAGGAGCGGGCTCTCCCCCTGGCCATCGCCGCCGCACGCACGCGCCTCGCTGCCGCCAAGGTGACCGCAAGCACCGCCACCCAGCAATACGACCGCATCAAGGCGCTGTTTGAGGACCAGCGTGGGCTGGCCTCCCAGCGCGATTACGAACTGGCGCTGCTCGAGCGTGACCGTCAGAACGCAGAACTGGAGCGCGCCCAGGCGGAACTGGACCGCACGCCCGTGGACCTGCAGGCATCAATCAGCGGCACGACCGCGCAGAGGGATTCCGCCCGGGCTGAACTTGCATCCGTGGAGCAGTCGCTCGTGGTGCTCGACATCCAGATCAGCCAAACCCAGATGCAACGCGTGACCGCGCCGCGAGCTGGCATCGTCTTCCGCGTGCAGGCCACCGAAGGCACGTTTCTGCGGGCAGGCTCGCCCTTGTGCACCATTATCGCTAAGACCGAAACGCGCATGGCTGAGCTGTGGCTTAACGGGTTGGACATGCCGCTCCTGGCCGCACGCGAAGTGGATGCCACCGGCAAGGTGGTGCGCGAGGGCAGCCTGGTGCGCCTGCAGTTCGAGGGCTGGCCCGCGCTCCAACTGGCAGGCTGGCCCAGTCTGGCGCGAGGCACCTTTGGCGGCGAGGTCCTGATGGTGGACCCAACCGACAACGGCAAGGGCAAATTCCGCGTGCTCATCGCCGAGAAACCAGACGTGGTGCAGCGCGAAGGCGGCCGCTCAGAGGTCATCCGATGGCCCGCCCCGCGATGGCTCCGGCAGGGCGTGCGCGTCAATGGCTGGGTGCTGCTGCAGCAAGTTCCGCTCTGGTTTGAGGTGTGGCGGCAGATGAACGGCTTCCCCCCCGTGCTTACGGAAGACCAGTTGGATTCGAAGAAATGATCCGCGCGAACCAACTGCTCCTCTGCTGGTTCAGCTGCTGGCTGCTCGGCGGCCCGTTGCTTGCGCGCGCTGAAAGCCAGCCGCTTCTGCTGGGCGAGGTGCTCGCCAGCGTGACCAACCAGTATCCCCCCCTGTTGGCGGCATTGATCGAGCGCGACGTGGCGGCTGGTCGGCTTAGAAGCGCCAACGCCGTCTTCGATTTCAACGTCTTCTCGAAGATCTTCAGCAATCCCGGCGGCTATTACGACTCAAGCACGGTCGACACCGGCTTCGAGCAGTTTACCGGCTGGTGGGGCAGCACGATCTTTGGCGGGTATCGGATCACGCGCGGCGGGTCGCTGCCGGACTACGACAAGGACCGCACCCAGGGCGCAGGGGAGCCCCGCTTCGGCGTGCGGTTGCCCCTGCTCCGCGACGGGTCGATCGACCGTCGCCGCGCCGCCGTCCTGAAGGCCCGTCTGGATCAGGAGCTGGCCGACCCGTTCATCCAACGTCAGCATCTCGACTTCATCCGGGCGGCGAGTGTCGGTTACTATGCCTGGCTTGCCGCCGGACAGCGCCTGCAACTGGGGGAAGAATTGCTGCGGGTGGCGAATGACCGGGGCGATTCGCTGACCAATCAAGTCAACGCCGGGCTCATCCCGCGCATCAGCCTCAAGGATAACGAGCGGTTGATCGTTGCCCGGCAGCTGGCGGTCACGCAGGCGCGCCGCCGCTTTGAAGCCGCCGGTCTGGCGCTCTCACTGTTCCTGCGCGACACTGCCGAGGCCCCGCAGATCGCCGGCCGCGAGCGGCTGCCCGCCAGCTTCCCTCCCGCGCCACCGCCCGAGACGACGCAGATGGAAGCCGACATCAAGCTGGCGATCGCCGCGCGCCCCGAGGTGCGGCGCATCCAGCTTGCGGGTGAAAAACTCGGCGTTGACCTGCGGCTGGCCCGCAATCAAATGCTCCCGCAGCTCGATGCTGGCGCCAGCGTTTCACAGGACATCGGACGCCGGCTCTACAAGGACAAAGGTGAGTTCGAGACCCAGCTCGGCATCGAGTTCCGCCTGCCCCTGCAGCGGAGTGAGGCCAAGGGCCGCATCGCCGAAGTGAACGCGCAACTGGAGCAGTTGATCAACGATGAGCGCTTTGCCCGTGACCGCATCGCCGCCGAGGTCCGCGACGCCGCGTCCGCCCTGGCCGCCGCCCACGAACAAATCCAGCAGGCGCGTCTAAACGCGTCGCTCGCTGCCGAATTGCAGGCCGCCGAGGCAGAACGACTCCGGCGCGGAGCTTCGGACCTGCTCGCGCTACAGCTGCGGGAGCAGGCCGCTTTTGACGCCAAGGTCACGGAGGTGGACGCGTTGGCGGAATACTTCCGGGCCCTGGCCGACTACCGGGCAGCCACGGCTCAGGATGGCCGCCTCAAACCTGCCAGCAGCAGCCGCTAGTTCCCTGCCGGCAGGGATGCGCTGCCGATCACCGCTTCCCTGCGGGACTGCGCCCAGTTACCAAAATGCGAACCGGCCGACCACTCGCGTGGCCGGCCGGTGAAAAACCAAGTTGGTTGACTCTCGCGAGAATCAGTATTCGCGCTTCGTCTTCTTGCCCGGCTCGGGAATGGGGTAGAGCCCATTGGCATCCGCCTGCACCGGGGCGGGTGAATCGAAGGTGAGCTTGTCGGCGTTGGGCGCGAACTCATGCTCGTGGTTAAGCATTTCTTCGAGGGTCACTTCCTGCCCAGTGTGAGCGGCATAGCGGCCCAGGGAGGTAACCACGCTGGCCATGACCCCGCGTTCCACTTCGTTGTGTGGCTTGTCGTTGCGGATGGCGTCAGTGAGCACCTGCCATTCGTTGAAATACGGATCATCCGCCATCTTCGCATCGGACATCCAAAGCAGGTTTTCGCGGGACATGTTCTGGCCCTTGAAGGTTGAGGACGGGCCGTTGCAGTCGCCGGACTTGGCGGCATTGGCCATGCCCTTGGTGCCATGCACGAAGCTGTGATACATCGGCACCGCGCCCAGCATGGTGCGGCCGTTCATATACATCTTGGCACCATCCTCGAAGGTGTATTCCACCGCGTAGCTGTCGAAGTTCTGATCCACGTAGGGCTTGCCTTCCGGACTGGTGCGATACGTCCGGCCGCCGACGCCCTGCGCCTTGACGGGCCAGAGCTCTTTTCCGGGAGGGCTTTTCAGCCAGCACAGATGGTCGATATGATGGATGTTGAAGTCGCTATAGCCGCCGCCACTGGCCCACAGGAAGCTGTGGAAGCGCGAGATCTGCCACATCAACTCGCTGGGGTTGCCGGGCAGGCCCTTGTCCTTGCCGGGATATTTCTCCGAGAAGGCCGAGCCGAGGAGCCCCTGCATGCGATAGCCCCGGAGCAGGTTCACCTCGCCAATCTCGTTGTCCTGGTGAATGCGCGCGTGCAGCTGCTGGAGGCACTTTTTGTGGCGGGACATGAGACCGACGCCAACCTTGAGGTTCTTAGCCTTGGCGAGCTTGTTCAGTTCAAGCATCCGGCGCGAGGTCGGGCCATCGGCGGTGACGGGCTTCTCCATGAAGACATTGATGCCCTTTTCGATGGCATACTTGAAGTGGACCCACCTGAACGCGAGCGGCGTGGTGAAGATGGCCACGTCCCCCTTCTTCAGCGAGTCAATCGCGCCCTTGTAAGCATCAAAGCCGATGAACTTGCGGTTGTCCGGGACATCTACCTGGTCCTTGTATTTGTTCTTCAGCGAATTGAACGCGCCGTCGAGCCGGTGCTGGAACACATCCGCCATGGCCACGAGCTTGGGCGGCCCGCTCTGCGACATGGCGTTTGCCGCCGCGCCACCACCGCGGCCACCGCAGCCGACCAGCGCCACGGAGATTTGATCGCTGCCGGCCGCGTGCACATGCGGCAAGGTCACGCCCGCGAGCGCGGACGCACCGAGGACAGTGCCGGAGGCCTTGAGAAAGTCACGACGAGACGACGGAGTTGGGACGGGCGAATTGTTCATGGGCCGTATCGTTCGCCGGGCCATGCTGGGGTGTCAATATCGGAGCAGTGCGACGCGGAAAACCAGCTGCACGCACCGCAAACGGTCTTGCTCACGCGATCAGCCACCATCCACCCACCCCGACCGCTGCGAGCGAGCATGCGCCCATCAACTGGCGATACGCCCGCGCGCTGCCCGCCGCGAGGTTGCGCGCGGACACCCCCACCAACGCGGAGAAGCCCACCATCGCCGCTACCGTGCCCACGCCGTAGGCCGCGAGATAACCCGCCGCCTCCGTCACCGTGGTGAAGGCCAGCGCTGGCAGCACCCCGAGAAAATGCGAGCTACCCGCGACCCCGTGCAGCGTGCCCACCGCGAACGCCGCGTGCGTATGCCGATGCTCTCCGCTAGCCGCGTGCTCATGCGCCCCCGTCTCCGCGTGCGCATGGATGTGGACGTGCCGCCGCCCGTCATGCTCGTGCTCATGCGTGTGGACGCGCTGGCTCAACGCCCGGCGCACGCCCCACAGGCCGATGCCGATGAGCACCACGCCCACGAGCCTTTCGCTCCAGCCCGAGATTGCCTCCACGGGCAGCCAGTCCCGCAGCAAAAGGGACAGCACGCCGATGAACAGCACGCCACCTGCGTGACCCACGCCCCAGCGCAGGCCCACGTCCCACGCCTTGCGCTGTGACTCCGCCGCAAAGGGCGCGATGGCCGCCAGATGGTCCGGCCCCGAGACGACGTGTATCGCCCCCGCCACCAGCCCCGTGACAATGGAAATCATGCAAGTGAATCGGAGCGCGGGCTCCAACGGGCGGCGAGCGTAGGAACGCACCCCGGGGAAGTAAAGGAGAGCTTGGTCGAACTCGTTATTTCATCTCCACGCGGATTTGCCGGGCATCGTTAAGGCCGAGTTCCAGCAGGGCCGCATTCTTGTAGAGGTCGGCGGAGAATTTAGCGGAGGGCAGACCGGCCTTGATCCGCTGGCCTTCGAGTTCGGACAGCGAGAGCGTGTCCAGCGCCACGGGGTCCTTGGAGAAGCGCAGCTGCGCCAGCGGCACGGCGTAGTGCAAGCGGGTGAGGTGCTCACCCTGATATTGGCAGATGAGAGCGTCGGTGATGCACAGCGCAAGGCGGTCGTAGAAGACTGGCAGCGCGAGGATCTCCGGCACGGCCTCGGACAACGCCCGCGCGGTGGATTCGAAGCGCAGGGTGTTGTCCACGCCGCCCAGCGCGAGGCTGTAGCAGTGTCCGTTCACGCCGGCGAGGTTGTGGTTCAGCAGCGGCGCGAGGCTGATGTGCCGCGTGATTTCGCGCGCGACGACGGTGGCGACGTGCGACTTGCGCCCGATGACATCGCCCTTCCGGCCGAATTCGAGGTCACCCCAGACGAGGTTGCCGAGCAGGGAGTTCTCGTAATAGGTGCGCTCGTCCCAGGCGGCGCTTGCAGCAGCCACACGCACGCCATAATGCCGGCCCAACTCGAAGAAGCCGGCGGCGCGCAGATCGGCGAGCTGCTTGTCCCAGATAATCACATTGCGGGCGGGAACACCGGCGACCAGCAGGCCCTCGATCACCGCCGACACCACGGCCGGACGCGTGCCGCTGGTGTGGCCGGGGGCGGAAACCACCTTCAGCCCGACGATGTCATTCGTTTTCACCACGCTGCGCCAAGCGTCGGCGAGATTGGCCTTGCCGGTGTGCGCGAGGATACCGCGCTCGACCATGCCCCGCACGAGGTCGGCCTGCGGGGTGAAGTCCACCATGGCGCGCGGCTCCGGCACGATGACGACGCGGGATTGGGCGAGCGGCGGCGAGGAGAGGGGCGGTGCGGCGGCGAAGGTGCCAATCCCAAGTTCCAAGCTCCAAAGCAACACCAAGGTCCAAATACCAAGCGCCCGCAAGCGCGGGCACATCCGCGGCGCGATGGGAGCCTGGCGCTTTGCCGCATGACCGGCGATCACCGCGTTCGCTTCCGCAAACCGGCTTTTCTCCGCGTTTTCCTGTGCGTTTCTTGACACTGCGAGCACCGGATGTTACCGACGGGCACGATGCTGACCAACCAAAAGTGGCCCGCGGCCGCGCTGGTGCTGGCTGGACTGATCACGGCGCTCACCGGCTGCCTCCCGCCGGGACCGCGCGCGCTGCTGAACGGCGAGCGGCTGCTGAAGGAGCGGAAATTCGAGGCGGCCATCGCCCAACTGACCGACGCCACCCTTCAGCTCCCACGCAACGCGCAAGCATGGAATCACCTTGGGCTCGCGAACCATCAGGCTGGCCGCGCCAACGAAGCCCTGCGCGCCTACCGCAAGGCGCTGGACGTGGATCTGAACCTCGCCCCCGCCCGCTTCAACTTGGGCTGCCTGCTCCTGGAGATCAATCAGCCCGCCGCCGCCGCCGCTGAATTTGCCAGCTACACCACATTGCAACCCAAGATGCTTGACGGCTGGCTGCGCCGGGGCCGCGCGGAGATGCTGGCGCAGCAATTCGAGGCCGCGGAACGCAGCTACCGCGCCGCGCTGGCCCTGAACCCGAAACAGGCCGAAGCCTGGAACACGCTCGGCATCGTCCAGCTGTTTCGCGCCCGTTCCGAGCCACGCCGTGCGGCCGAGCGCTATGCGGATGCCTTCCAAGCCTTCAACCAAGGGGTTCAACAACAGGCAAATTACGCCCCTGCCCTGTTCAACGCCGCGCTGGTTTCTCACTTCTATCTTCCGCGGCGCCCGGTGGATCACCGGCCTTTTGCGCTGGAGAAATACAAGGCGTTTCTCGCGCTGAATCCGACCGCTGACAAGGTGGAAGCCGTCCAGCAGGTCGTCGCCCAACTGGAGGCCGACCTGTCGCCCAAGCCGAAACCCCTGCCCGTGGTCGCCGCCACGAATCCACCGCCGGCCGTGGTGGTCGCCGCCGCCCCCAAGCCGGAGCCGCAGCCATTACCAAAGCCCACTCCGCCGCCCGCGCCCGCACCGGAACCCATCATCACAAAGAAGCCCGAACCGGAACCGCCCAAGCCCGTTACC
>CAZQEW010000017.1:0-27110 GCA_964591495.1 uncultured Klebsiella sp. | reverse complement strand
ACCGGAACCCATCATCACAAAGAAGCCCGAACCGGAACCGCCCAAGCCCGTTACCGTGGCCTCCGTCACCAAAATGACGCCACCGCCCGCACCTGCTCCCGTTCCGCAGCCCGCTCCAGAACCGCCCGCCAAGCCAGCTCCGCCGGAGCCGAAGTTTTTCCGACCAGAGCCGCCCGCACCGACTTTTAAACCCGCCCCGCCGCGCGTGGAGGACGAGATCGCGCCCGCTTGGCGAGGCCCTCGCTATGTTTACCTTTCCCCCCCTGCGCCCACCGCCGGAGTGCGCACGGAAGCCCAGCTGGATTTTCAGCTAGGCCTGTCCATGCAGCAGATCGGCAAGAACAGTGACGCCGTGGCCGCCTATCAGCGCGCCATCCGGGCGGACGGGGCGTTCTTCGAGGCCTACCACAACCTTGGCATCGTGGCCGCACAGATGGGCGACCTGCTGAAGTCGACGGCCGCCTACGAGACCGCGCTCGCGTTGGAGCCAGATTCGGCGAGCGCCCGCTACAATTTTGCCCTAGCTCTCCAGCGGGGCGGCTACTTGCGCGACGCCGCCGCTGAGTTGATCAAGTTGCTGGGAAAACATCCGGACGATGCCGGGGCTCACTTCGTCCTGGCCAACCTGTATTCGCAGAACTTCAGCCAGCCGGCCAAGGCCCGGCCGCATTACCTCCGGGTGTTGGAGCTGCGCCCACAGCATCCGCAGGCCACGGCGATCCGCTTCTGGTTGCGTGAGAATCCGTGACTTGCCCGGTGTCTGGGCGGCGCCGCCTGTAGCCTCAAATTAGGCCCAAAAGAAAAGGCCCCGGCTGCACCTGGCAACCGGGGCCCATCCACGATCTGGTGCGCTGCTAGAAGGTGGCGCGCAGGGAAACCATCGCCCCCCGACCCGGCAGGGGCGCGACTTCCTTGAGGAACGACACGTGGTTGCGGGCATCCTGGTCCAGCAGGTTGAGACCTCGCAAAGCGATCTCCACGGAGTTGGGCGAAGAGCCAAACTTGTAGGCGATTTCAGCGTCGAGCATCAGGTAGCCGGGCGTAGGCCGCTCACCGGCGGCCGTGCTGCCCTGCCGTTCAACCCGGAGCACCTCGACAGCGCTGCTGAACGGGCCGCGGTCATAGCCGAGTTCCCCCCCAAAGCGGAGCGGCGCGATGCGGGGAAGCGAGCTGTTGTTGCTCAAGTCACGCGCACGGACGTAGTCAGACTTGAGGTCCAGGTGCAGGCTTTGCGTTTCCTCTTCAAGCAAGTGCCAGGTCACCAGTCCCTCGAAGCCGTAAAACTCCGCGCGAACGCCCCGGAAAGCCACCACGTTGAAGCTGTCATCCGCGTTGCCGTCCGCGTCCGCGTCGCGATCCGCCACGCCGTCACCGGCCACCCCGCCATTCGAACCGTCGTCGGCATTGATTCCGTCCCCGTTCACGAGGGACGCGCCGCCGAGCGTGCTGGCGAGCGGCGTCATGAAGTTGCTGAAGCGGTGATAGAAGAATCCGGCATGGCCGGTGATGTGACCGGTCTCGCGCCGAACGGACAGATCCAAGCTAAGGTTTCCCTCCGAGTTGAAGTTACGGTTGCCAATCTCGAACACGCCCGTGGCAGCGTGCGGCCCATTGGCGTAAAGCTCCGTGACCGTCGGCGCTCGCTGCGTGTAGGAGACATTGAGTGCGCCGGACCACTCTTGGACCGGACGGTATACCAAGCCCAAAGAGCCGCTCCCGGTGGTGAAGCTCCTTGAGTTCGCCGAAGGGAAGAAGTTGTTCGGGTGCGTCGGGACCGCCTCAGCGGTCGCGTTGACGAAGTCCACCCGACCACCAAACTGAAGGCGGAAGGTATCCCACTTCAGCTCCTCAAACATGAAGAGCGAGTTGATGGAGGTCCGGTTGGGCGGCAAAAATGCCTCGTCGCCGGTGGCGCTCAATTTTTCATCGCGCACTTCATAGCCGATGGCTCCCTCCAAGGGCCCGACCTGGTTATGGAGCGCCTCAATCCGCGCGTTATAAGCGAGCGAGTTGAAGATCGTCCCGGCTGCGCCGGCGTCGTATTCGGTATGCCGGTAGTCCGCCCGACCGACCTTGTATTTGATCGACTGAAGCCCCTCGAACGGCTGCAAGAACGCGCCGGCAACGTCAAAGCGCCGCTGGTGCAGACGAATGTTGACGGCCGGATCAATTACCACGCCGTAGTCATTGTTCAGCCCCTGGAAGGACGCTCCCAGGTAACCCTTGTCCCAGACGTAGGAAGTGCCGATGGCACCGCCATCTGCCTTGGCCTGGCTACCGGGCAGCCTGCCTGCGGCCGTGCTGCCGGTGGTGGCCCGCTGGGCGGCGGTCTGCGCGAAACCGGGGATGGCCAAGTTCTCCGACTCGCGCCGGAAGCCATCGAGGTGGTAGTTCCAGCCGTTCTTGGCACCACCCTCGACCATTAACGCCCCAACTATTCCACTGGAGGGCGAATCCACGCGCATGTCAGCCCGGCCTGAGAAGGCCCGCTCCAGCCGCTGTTCGGGGATGCGGCCGTCGATCTGATTCACCACGCCGCCGACTGCGTTCGGGCCGTAGAGCAGTGCCGCCGGGCCGCGGACGACTTCGACGCGCTTGAGCGCTATCGGGTCCGTGGCTACCGCGTGGTCATCGCTGGTGTTGGACGCATCCATGGTGCCCAATCCGTTTTGCAACACCCGGATGCGGTCACCACCCAACCCACGGATCACGGGGCGGCTGGCGTTCGGACCGAAGTAGGTGGAGTTGATGCCGGGCTGACGCGCCAGCGTTTCGCCCAGCGTGGAGGCCATTTGCTGGCGGAGCTTCTCCTCGGTCAGCACCGAGACAGGCTGCGCGAGGTCAAACAAACTGCTGGGAATGGGGCTGGCCGTGACCACGACCGGCGGCAGCTCGGTGTGAACCTGATGCGTTTGGTTGGTGGACGCCGGCTTGGCAGGCGGCGCGGTTTGAGCCAGCGCGCCACCGGCCGGGGCCAACAGGCCCAGCAACAACGGACCGCGCACAGAGCGGAGAGCAGGAGACAAATAACAGAGCAAGGAACGTTTCATGGGACAATCAAAGTTAGGGACACATCCAACAGGCACCGCCGAAGCTATGGTTCCGGCGGCGACCCTGACGGGCGGCTCCGCGCCGAATCACATGATCCGGTCTAAGTGGAAGCGAGGCCGTCCGTCTTCAGGCGAGGGCTGAAGGGGTGGGCGGCGGACCACGAGGGGGAAAACATTCAGCGTCCGCAGACGCCCGCAGCACGGTTGTGCTGCGCGCCAACTGCAGCACCGCGAAAATAGGAGGAGCAGGCTCAGGAGGCTGACCGGCCAGCAGCACAGTCTGATCATGGAATTCTGTCAGCCAACAATGGTGGTCCGCCTGATCGGCGTGCGCGTGCAGGCAGCGGTGCACTTCCGGCATGGACGCGAGGAAGCCCGCACCGAAGACCACGGCCACCGACCCCAGCAAGAGAACCTGCCGGGTGAGGCGCAGCATGAACCGGTTAATCTGCGTGGCCATGGACTGCGGGAGGTTAAGCAGCGGTGGGATCATTGCAAGCGTCGCATATTCTACCTCTACGCGGCGGCAGCCACTTTTGGCTAGATTGGCCGCCCGACCGCGCTTACCGTAATCGCCAACACAGCAACCACGCGCGTTATGGCTGAATTCTCCTTCAACTGCCCCTTCTGCAACCTGGAACTGAGCATCGACGAGTCGGGCGTCGGGCAGGAGATCGAGTGTCCGGGCTGCAAGGAAGTTTTGATCATCCCACCCCCGCCGAATGCCGGTGGCAGTCCAGCCGAGGAAGAGCGCGCTCCGCTGATTCCCCAGGGCAATTTCCCTGATGCCAAGATCATCAAGAACGCCTCCAAGTCCCTCGATATCGCTGCCAAAACCGTCGAGAAGCACCGGATCAAGACGTTCCGTCACCACGAGCACGTCAAGGATGGCAAGGACACCTTTGATGACGCCGTATCCACCTTCGTGGGCAAACTCGAAGACGACGATGTCCTTGGCTTGAGCACCTTCCAATACACCCATCAGGCAAAACAAAAAGACGCCGATGGCAAGGAGGTTACCGTGCCTACCACGGAATACGGCGTGCTTGTCCACTACAAGGCCTGAGCCGCGCATGGGTAAACCCGTCCCTGCTCCCATTGCTCCCGCGGAGGTTCTCGACCGTGCCCGGGCGGTCCTCCGGGCGGATCGCTTTCCGGTCCTTGCCACCCTCGACGGTGACCACCCTCGCGTGCGGCCGGTGTCCCCGGTCCGCACTGACGGTTTTACGGTCTACGTGGCCAATTTACGGGCCTACCACAAGACTGGGGAGATCGCAGCCAACCCGCGCGTCGAGCTTTGCTACATGGATGAGGGCCATAATCAGGTTCGGCTTTCCGGCCTGGCAGAAGTGGTGACGGAGCGCCCCCTGCTCGAGGAAATCTGGAACGCCAACCCGCTCATGCGCCAGTTCCTCGGCTCGCTGGATAACCCACAGCTCATCATCTACCGCATCCGCCCGACCCAGGTCCGTTACATGCAGGAGTGGGCGCTGGAATACTTCGAAGTCCCCCTTCCGCCAGCCGGCTGAATTTCACCTCCGCGACCCCTCGTAAAGAACCGAGTCAAGACGTCGCGTCACTGGCTCAGCAGTGCCCATCGCCCACCGCTTGGGAGCGAACGCAGAGGCTTGTCACGAATGCCCAGGCGAATGCGGTTCCAAAGAAGACAACGCTCCCAAGCCCAAGGAACAGGTAGTTTCCCCAACCGCTGGGCAGGCGCCCCTCGCTCTCCCAAACTACCAGCATCGGCAGCCGACCCGTTCGCGCCCACTCAAGGAGAAACCACGCAAACCAAGCGAAGCCCAGGGCAAGGCCAACTGCCGAAAGCACCATCTGCAACGCCCCCGAAATTTTCCAGCCCGCGCGCCACGAGCCAAGCCCCGGCACCGCCAAATTGCTCCAAAGACAAACTTTGGCTTCCTCGCGCGATGGCGGTTTCGGCGGCAGACGGGGCGGTTGAACGCTCATGAGGCCAAGCTTGATCCGCGGCACAGTTCCGCCAGCTTTTCCCGGGCCTGTCCGCCATCCAGGACCTGCTCGGCCAAATCCCATCCGTCGGAGAAACTCTTCGCGCGGCCCGCAACGAAGAGGGCGGCGGCGGCGTTGAGCAGCACGGCATCCCGACGCGGGCCGCGTTCCTCGCCGCGCAACAGGCGGCGGATTAACTCGGCATTGGCGGTCTTGTCACCGCCCGCCAAACCGGTCACGTCAGCGGCCTGGAGCGGGAAATCCTTGGGCGACAGTTTCGACACGGCAAAGCCCCGGTCGTGGTAAAACTCCGCGATGGTGGTCTCACCCAGCGTGGACAACTCGTCGAGAAAGGCCCGGCCGGTCGCCGTAGGCACCTCGCCGCAAACCACCATGCCGCGCCGCACGCCAAGACTTTGGAGCACTTTCGCCATCGGCTCGCACAGCTCAGGACGAGGCACGCCGATGAGCTGCGCCGTGGGCCGGGCCGGGTTCAGCAGCGGACCAAGGAAGTTGAAAATCGTCCGCTGGCCGCGTTCGGCGCAGAGCTTGCGCGCGGGACCGATGTGCTTGAAAGCGGGGTGAAACTTCGGCGCGAACAGAAACGCGAAGCCGTGCGCGCGGAGCGACCCCGCCGCCTGCTCCGGAGCCAGCTCCACGGGCACGCCGAGGGCGTCCAGCACGTCCGCGCTGCCGGACTGCGAGGTGATGGCGCGGTTGCCGTGCTTGGCCACCGTGACCCCTGCCGCCGCGCACACGAGCGCAACGGTGGTGGAGATGTTGAACGTGTTAAGCCGGTCGCCGCCGGTGCCACACACATCGAGGATTTCCCCCGCGCGCGTGGCGGGGTCAAGCGGCACAGGCACGGAGCGGTCCCGCAGCTCGCGGGCAAACGCGGCGATTTCCTCGACCGACTCGCCCTTCTTCGCCAGGGCGGTGAGGAAGGCCGCCTTGGCTTCCACCGATACGGACTCATCCACCAGTTCAGCAACGGCGGAATTAACCGGTTGCGGACCGAGGGCGACGCCAGCTTCAAGCTGCTGGGTAAGGGCGTTGAGCATGGCGTCAGTGTAGGCGGAAAGGTGTCTGTTCAAAGCTGAAAGTCCCGGCCGACAGTTGAAAGCCCCCGCGCAACGCGCTACAACTTGCGCGTGAACTCGAAACTTTTGCTCCTGCTCGGCCTGCTGGCCGCGCTCCCCGTTTCTGCCGCCGATAGCGCCACGCCCGGGCCGGGTGCAAAGCTGGTCGAGCACCGCAAAATCTGGGACGCCGCGCCGCACAATGCGTTCACCGACCTCGTGCGTTTCAAGGACCGCTGGTATTGCGTGTTCCGCGAGGGGGCGGGGCACGTCTCGCCGGACGGCTCAGTGCGCGTCCTGACCAGTGACAGCGGTTATTGGTGGGAGTCCGTCGCCCGGATTGAGATGCCGGGCTTTGATCTGCGGGATCCGAAAATTTCCGTCATGCCCAATCCGCCGCGGCTGATGCTGCTGGGCGGCGCGACCGTGCGCGAAGGCAACCAACCCGCGACCGAAAGCCAGTCATTCGTCGCCATTTCCGACGATGGGCGGAAATGGGGCAAGGTCTTCTGGGTCGGCCCGACCAACCAGTGGCTCTGGCGCGTGACTTGGCACCGGAGCAACGGCCTGGGCGTCGCCTATGACGTGTCACCGGAGAGCCGGGGCGCGAAGAAATACGGCACCTCGCTGCTGCTGACCAAGAACGGCAGCGACTTCGACACGCTCGTGGAGGATCTTTACACCGAGAACGGACCAACCGAGGCAACGCTGCGCTTCGCCGCCGACAACACGCTCTATTGCCTCCAGCGGCGCGATGGCAAGCCGACCAATACCGCCGTGCTCGGGATCAGCAAAAAGGTGCCCTATGATGAGTGGGAGTGGAAGGATCTCGGCAAATTCTTCGGCGGACCCAATTTCATCCAGATCCCTGACGGCCGCTGGATTGCCGTGGGCCGGCTGCACAATCACGGACCAGACAAGAAGACCAAAACCGTGGTCTGCGAACTGGACGTGGCGAAGGCCGAACTGCGCCCCCTGCTAGACCTGCCCAGCAGCGGCGACAGCAGCTATCCGGGCTTGGTCTGGCACGACAACCTGCTTTGGATCAGCTACTACTCCTCGCACGAGGGAAAGACCGCGATCTACCTCGCGCGGGTCAAGCTCTAAGCGATCCTCCGGCTGCTGGCGGCATTACACCTGCCAAGGCAGCTTTTCCAGATCCACGTTGCCGCCGGTCAAGACGACGGCCACGCGACGGCCACGAAAATTCTCCGGCGCGGCGAGCACGGCGGCCAGTGGCACGGCAGCCGACGGCTCCACGACCAGCTTAATCCGCTCCCAGATCAGCCGCATCGCATGAATGATCTGTTCCTCGGTGACGGTCACGATGCCCCGCACGTGCTGGCGGATGAGGTCAAACGTCCGTTCACTCAGCGACGCGCGTAAACCGTCGGCTATGGTGGCGGTGTTTTGATTGGCCCGGAGCTGACCATCGCGCAGTGAGCGGAAGGCATCGTCCGCGAGCGCGGGTTCCGCACCCCAGACTTCGACGGCTGGCTGGCTGGCGCGAGCCGCGATGCCCAGTCCGCTTAGCAGGCCGCCGCCACTCACCGGAGCAATGATCACCTCCAGCCCGCGCACCTGCTCGAAGAGCTCGAGCGCCACGGTCCCCTGCCCCGCGATGACCAACTCGTTGTCATAAGGGTGGACAAACACCGCCCCGGTCTCGCGCTGAATGCGGTCGGCCTCGGCCTGCCGGGCAGCCAGCGTCGGCTCGCATAGCGTGAGGCGGCCGCCGTAGGCCGCAATGGCGCGCTGCTTGATGAGCGGGGCGTTGCGCGGGACAACGATGTGGGCCGGGATGCCGCGCAGCTTCGCCGCAAGCGAAAGGCAGGTGGCATGATTGCCGGAGGAATGCGTGACCACACCGGCGGCGGCCTGGGCATCCGTCAGCGACGCAACCGCATTGGCCGCGCCGCGGAACTTGTAGGCTCCGCCACGCTGGAAGTTCTCGCACTTGAAATGCAACGCCGCACCCGCAAGCGCGTCAAGGCCTGCGCTGGTCAGCACCGGGGTGCGGTGGGCGAGCGGGGCGAGACGGGCGGCGGCGGCGTGAAGATCAGCGAGGGAAAGCGACACGGAAGGAGGGAGAAACCCTGGATAATGATAATGCGCGCTTCACTCCGGCGCGCCGGGACAGGCCCCGGCGGGCGGCTGATCGAGCCGACGGAAATCCGCACGAATCACGTCGAGCAGGTCGAGTCTTTCGAGGACTTCCTTGAGCGCGAGCTTCGCATCCGCGCTGGCCGAGGTGGAACGGGAGGAATACGCGGCGCGCCGCCGCAGATACTGCAGCAACGTCTGGCGGTAGTCAGCCGTGAGCCGCCCCAGCTCCACCGGACTGTTGGCCTGTAGCAGCTGCAGCTGCAGTGCAGCGCGCGCCACGGCAGGCTGGTGCTGGGCGTAGTCCGTGTGCGCCACCAGTTCGCGCAGCGGCAGCTCCTTGCGTCCGGGCACGGCGTTGGTGCCCAGCCGCACGGCGATGGGCGCGGCCAGCACCTCGTCCAACTGGTCCAGCGAGCGCGCCAGGGAAAGCCTCATGTGCCGGTCGCTGGCGGTGAAGTTCATCCAGACCACGGACCACCATTTCTCCGCATCCAGCATGGTGGGGAAGCGCGCCGCGAACGCACGTTGGAAGGCGAGCTGGCTGTTCAGATACGCAGGCAGTTGCCGCATGAACTCCGCCATTGCCGCCCGGCCCTCCGGCAGATTGAGCAGTTCGGCCACGAGCAGCTGCGCGGTGCGCCGAAAGACCTGCCATTGGGCATCGTCGAGCTGGCCGGCCGCGAGGTGGGACAAATCGCTGAAGGGCACCAGCTCGCGTCCGCGCAGTAGCTGCCGTGCCTCGGCGAACACATCCGGGCTGGCCGAGCGGACGACGGCCAGTCGCGTGCGCACCTCGGGCACCAGCGTCTCGCCGTGCAAAGCAAGCAGGTGCGTGGCCAACCCTTCCTCCAGCCAAAGCGGAATCTCCGCCAGCCGCTGCGAAGCGTTGTTCCGGTTCGCGGCCTCCAGGAGCAGCGCGCGCGTCAGCGCCCGCAGCAGCCGTGGCCGGTCGAGCTGTCCCGGCACGGTCATCTGGTAACGCCAGCCACCGGGAAACCATTGTGATTCCACCACCACCGGGGCGGTCGGCGGCAGATCACCCTGCACGGTGACCGTGATCCGGCCCATCCAGCCGTCACCCAAGCCCAACTCGGCCAGGAGTTCGGTCCGCACGCGTTCGGCCGTCAGCACCAGCAACGTCGGCTCCATCTGCACGTGGTTGGTCAGCAGATGCGACAACGACGGCGGCCCGAGCGGGGTGCCGGCGGGATGGCCAACAATCTTGAACTGCTGGGAACGGCTTTCCAGCACCAGCGGCTTGTATGCGGGCAGGAGCGGCTGCGACAGAACCTCGCCGCACAGAGCCCCGCCCACCACCGCGGCCACGGCGCCAGCCCGAAGGCCGCGCAAACCGTTGGCGAGCTCTCCGCGCATTCGGGTTCAGGTGGCGGCCGACTTGCCCTTGGCCGGAGTCGACGCGGGTTTCGCGGCGGGGGCGGCGGGCTTGCTGTCGGAGCTGCCTTTGCTTTCGCCGCCGCTGCTGGCGGCCGGGGCAGTGTCCTTCTTGGCGGCCTGCTTGTAGTTCTCGCTGCGGTAATCGGTGATGTAGAAGCCGCTGCCCTTGAAGATCAGCCCCGCGCCCGTGCCGAGCACACGGCGGACCTTGCCCTTGCCCCACTTCTTCTGGCCGCAGACTTCCTTGAGGCAGGTCTTGAGCGGCTCGTCCTTCATGGACTGGAACTTCTCAAACTGCTGGCCGCACTTGTCACAAACGTAGTCGTAGGTTGGCATGATGAATCAAAGCGAAAAGCCACGCCGATAATGGCGATGACGGGCGAGGCGTCAAGGAGGCCGCCGCGCAGCACTTCCTCAGGGTCCCGTCGGCGGCGTTACCTTGTCGCCTAGGCGGAAGAACTGCCAGAAGGCATCGAGCTGCTTGACGGTGTCGCCGCCCAGCACGTCGGGCAGCGGGCTGGAACCGTCTTCCTGGAAGTAAACCGGCATCTTAGTCTGCGGCTCGATGCGCAGCGGGTTGCGCATCCAGCGCTCGTAATAGGCACGCTGTAGGCGCGCGGCCGGATACGCGAAGTTCACGCCCTCGCTCTCAAAAACTTGCGTGGCCTTCGCCGCACCCACCGAGTGACATGAGATGCAGGAGAAGCCGCCGTCCACGCCGATGAGCTTCTGCCCGACCTTCGCCAGCTCTGTGTTCACCGGCGGCTCCGGCGGGGTGATGGGCGGGAAGCCGTGGGTCATGGCGAGGCCGGTCGCGAAGTCCGCCGCATACTTCGGGAACGCCGGCATCCGGTGCGCAAGCCAGTGGCGCGGTTTGTATTTCGTCTCGCCCGCAATGAACTCCGCCATCCACTCCGGCTTGAGCTTGCCGCCGAGTTTCTCGTAGCTGCTGAAGCCCTCCAACTGCCCGTGACAGCTCGTGCAATTCAGGTTGCGCGCCTGCCGCTCCGCAAACTCCACCGGCACATGCCGCTGGAGCGAAGTGCGATCCGTCGCTGCGAAGGCCTGCAACGCAGTGCGCTCGGCCTTGGTGAACGTGAAGTGCGGGCCCTTCCCCGCCGGCGTCTCCGCAAGGCAGCCGCCCGTCCACTTCGCGGCGGCCAGTTCGGCGAGCGGCCTGGCCTTGTGCTGGTTGTCCAGCTTGAGCGAGTGGCAATTGAGGCAGCCGGTCGTCTGCACCAGCGACTTGCCGCGCGCGATGACCGCCGCGTCCGTGGGTGCGCCGGGCTGCTTAGCCGTGGGCGCGACCGACGCCAGAAATCCCCCGAGCCGCTGCGCTTCCTCGTCCGTCAGCTTGAAGTGTGGCATCCGGGTCCACGCGTAGTGCGCGCCGGGATTTTTCAGGAACGCGAACAGCGCGGCGGGCGGGAACTTCGCGTTGACGTGCGTCAGGTTGAGCTTCTTCTCATCCTGCTCGCCGAGGTCCGGCACATTGTGGCAGCCGGTGCAATGCAGCTTCTCCACCAGCATCTTGGCCGCCTCGATGGCCTCGTCGTGCTTTGCCAACTCACCCTTCGGCGCGCCGCCCGTCTGCGTGGCCAGGAACGCCGCGATGGCTTCCGCATCCGCCTGCGCGGTGGGCCCGTGCAGGAGCTTCGGCATCGTCGCGCTCGCGCGCTGCGCCTTCGGGTCGAGAATCCACTGCGCCATCCAGCCGAAATGCCGCCGCGACCCGATGCCCTCAAAGCTCGGCGCGTCCATCGCCAGCTCCGGCGCGCCCGGGCCGCTCGCGTGGCACTTCGCGCACCGGCCCTCGAAGAAGGTCTCCCGCCCGAGCCGCAGCACATTTCCCTGCACCAACGCCTCATTGCCCGCCGGACGGTTCACCATGCCGGGGTTGACCGGCTCCCACAAAGCCCCCTTCTCCGACCACAGCAGCCGCAACATGGCATCGCCACTCGCAGGGCTCGTGAACGTGACCTTCAACGCGTTGTTGCCCTTGTTCAGGCGGATGGGCTTGGTCGGCTCGCTCGCCTTGGATCCGTCGCCGGTGAACTCAAGGATCGTGTTCGTGCCGAGCTCGACCTTCACCGCACCGCGGGCTTCCGCCTTGAACAGAAAATCCCCGCGCAAGTCCACCGTGATGAACCCGCTGAACGTGGCCGTGAACTTCCCCGCGCTGAGGAACGGCGTCGGCGGCTTGCCCTCGGGCACATACAGCCATGCGTTCGGCGCGGACACCGTATCGCTCGCCGTCCCCACCGTATAGGTCAGCGCCAGGCCCGGCTCTGCCTTCACGGTTTGGGCGCGGAGCGGCAGCGCGATGACCGCAGCCAGTGCGGCCAAGAACAGGAACTTCGGAGAACAGGAATTCATCTTCGCCATGACCGCGCGGTTGTAGCGCAACCGCCGACGAACTCAAGGAAAGCCGTTTTGCCGTTCCGTCAACTTGCCGCCCACGCGACGAGGGTGAGTTCGCGTCAGATGGGATGGCTGGGCTGCGGGGAGCTGCTCGACTACGCCGACGGTGGAGCGGCCGAGCTCTGACAGCGGGAGGGGCATTGATGAAACTGCACCCGTGGTCGCACCGAGCGCAGAGACCGGGGTCGATTCGCTCCTTTCCCGCCCCGCGCCGCCTTGCTACAAACCCCGCGTGCGGAACATCACCGATTCACTGTGGAAGGACCTGGCGGCGCGCAAACGGCTGTTCCTGCTGGCGGGCCCGTGCGTGATCGAGAGCGAGGCGTTGTGCTTCGAGGTGGCGCGGCATTTGCAGAAAGTGTGCGCGCGGCTGGGGATCACGTATGTGTTCAAGGCGAGCTACGACAAGGCCAACCGGACGTCCGGGAAGGCGTTCCGCGGTCCGGGCCTGGATGATGGATTGGTGATCCTCGAAAAGATCCGCGCCCAGCTGGGGGTGCCGGTCATCACGGATGTGCACAACGAGGTGCAGGCCCTAGCCAGCGGGGAAGTGGTGGACATCCTCCAGATCCCGGCCTTTCTCTGCCGGCAGACGGATTTGATCGATGCCGCGGTGACGACGGGCAAGATCGTGAACTTAAAAAAGGGCCAGTTCCTCTCGCCGCCGGAGATGGGCCGGGTGGTGGAAAAGGCGAAGCTGGCGGGGGGCGAGCGCCTGCTGGTGACCGAACGCGGCACGACCTTCGGCTACAACAACCTGGTCTCGGACATGCGGTCCATCCCCGTGCTGAAGCAGACGGGTTGCCCGGTGGTGTTCGACGCGACGCACTCGGTGCAGCAACCCGGCGCGGGGGGCGACCGGACAACGGGGCAGCGGGAGTTCGCGCCGTTGCTGGCGCGCTGCGCGCTGACGGCCGGCGCGGACGGCCTGTTCATCGAGACACATCCCGAGCCCGACAAAGCGATGAGCGACGGGCCAAACATGATTCCGCTGGCGGAAATGGCGGGGCTGCTGAAGGGCTTCCTGAAAGTGCGCGCGGCCGTCCGCTAAAGAACTTCCCCTCCAGCCCATGCCCAAGCTCGCCCCCGCCCAACTGCGCGCCCGGCTCAAGCGCATCAAGCTGCTCCTCTGCGACGTGGACGGCGTGCTGACGGACGGTGCGATCTTCATCACTGGCGAGGGCGAGTTCAAACGCTTCCACGTGCACGATGGCCTCGGCCAGCGCATGGCGGCCCGCGCGGGGCTGAAGGTCGGCTGGGTGTCAGCGCGGCCCTCGGCCATCACCACGCGGCGCGGCGAGGAGCTGAAGACCGATTTCATCGTGCAGACGCGGGACGGCAAGGTGCCGCCAGTGGAACGCATCCTCGCGGAGACGGGATTGAGTTGGAGCGACACCTGTTTCGTGGGCGATGACGTGGTGGATCTGGGCGTGCTGCGGCGCGTGGGCCTGGCCATCTCGCCGGCCGACGCGCGGCCCGAGGCGAAAGCGGCCGCGCACTTCCTCACGAAGGCCAAAGGCGGGAATGGCTGCGTGCGCGAGGTGGTGGAAATGATTTTGAAAGCCCAGGACAAATGGGCGACGGTCATGGCAGAACACGCAACATGAGCATCGGCTCCACCAAGTTGCTGCTGGGTGGTGTCGGCCTGCTGGTGCTGGCTGGCATTGCAACCGTGGTGCTGACCAAACGCCACGACCGTCAACTGGCCGTGGCGGGCGCGCTGGCCTCGGCCGCCTTGCAGGCTGAAGTGTCGAAGGCCACCGGCCTCAGCACCGGGGCGGCGCGTGGCATACGCATCCCGTTTTATGAGGGTGAGTCCCGTCAGCCCACTTCCATCCTGCTCGGAAAGACCGCGACTCCGATGGACGATGGAAAATACCTGGTCACGGACATGCGCGTGGAGAACTACACGCTAGGGTCCACCGGACGGACGCTGGAATTCGTCATCGAGGCGCCAGAATGCCTCGTGGACCCGGCGCGAAAGGTGGCATCTTCGGCCGGGCGCATTGTCGTTTCCCGCACCGACGGCAGCTTTCTAACCACCGGCATCGGCTTTGAATTCCGCCAGATCGAAGCCACGCTGAACATCTCCAACCAAGTGTCGACCCAGCTCATCCGCGAGCGGCTAGAATCATTGAATCCCTGACCCATGACCCGACTCACCCTTTCACTGCTTGTGTCCGCCGGCATGGTTGCTCTTGCCGCGAGCGCTCAGAACAACCTGTTTAACCCCTCCACGAGCAGCCCGGCGGCCCAGGCTCCCAAGCGGGTTCAGCCCATTGAGGTGCTGGCCTCGGCCGGATCCTTTTCGCTAAAGGAGGAGTTCGCACTTTATCGCGGTGACGTGCGCGTCAACGACGCGCAGTTTTTCCTGAGCTGCGACAGGCTCCGCCTGAATCTCGACATGAAACAGTCCAAGGCCGAACCGCCGCGCGCCGCCAACCCGGTCGCGCCTGCGGTCCCACCGTTGACCGCGCCCATGGGCGGCCGGGTGCGTTCTGCCGAAGCCTTCGGCAACGTGGTCTTTTCCAACAAGGTGGACTCGTCGCAGGCGTTTGCTTCCAACGCAGTTTATCAGGCCACCAACGATGCCTTCGTGCTCACCGGCAAGGCGCGCGTCATCAAGTCCGGGCTGATCACCACGGCGGACCAGATTATCTATTTCCGCGCTCGGGGCGACTTCGAGGCCGTCGGCAATATCCGCACTGAGTTCACGCCCTCGGCTACAAACAGCCCTTCCAAGAATCCCTGAGCATGGAGCCGACGCCTAAAAACCATCCCCTGTCGCAGTCGGCCGCGGGCGACCCAGCTGTGGCTGTGGGCACGGGGGCCGGGCCGTTGCTCTCGGCCAGCCAGCTCGCCAAGACCTACCGTCACCGCCGCGTCGTGGACGGCGTGTCCATCCACGTCAACGCAGGGGAAATCGTCGGCCTCCTGGGACCCAACGGCGCAGGCAAGACGACGACTTTCAACATGGTTGTGGGCGTGGTGCGGCCAGACGAGGGGGCCGTGAAGTTCAACGGACACGCCATCACCCACAGCCCGATGCACGAACGCGCGCGATTGGGCATTGGCTACCTCACGCAGGAGCCGAGCGTGTTCCGCAAGCTCAGCGTCGAGGACAACCTGCTGGCCATCCTGGAGACGTGCGTGATGGACAAGGAAGAACGGCAGGTGCGGTTAAAATACCTGCTGGAGGAACTGGATTTGACCGCGCTGGCCAAGAGCATGGCCTACCAGTTGAGCGGCGGCGAACGGCGGCGGCTGGAAATCACCCGTGCCCTCGTGACCACGCCCAAGCTCCTGCTGATGGATGAGCCGCTGGCCGGCATTGACCCCATCGCCCAATACGAGGTGAGCAAGATCGTCCGCCGCCTAAAAGACCGGGGCCTCGGAATCCTGATAACGGACCACAGTGCCCGCGAGATGCTCAAGCTGGTGGACCGCGCGTATCTGATTCACCGGGGACAGGTCGTGTATGAGGGAACCGCCGAGGCGCTCGTCAACGATCCAAAAGCCCGAGAGATCTACCTCGGGCCGGATTTCAACATGTGACCGGACGGGCTGTTATTGCTTCAAAGCCGCAGTTTTCTGCGGCTCGGACGGAGTCGTGGCGGGAGGTTCAAAGTTGGCGAGGCTCGTGCCGGTAGCACCGTTCCACACTCGCACCACCCCGTCCTGGCCGCCGGCGACTACCACCTTGCCGTCCGGCGTGGCAGCCGCAGCGTAAACGAAATCCTTGGCCCCGGCGAAACTGCGGACATCGCCACCGCCTTCGTTGATCAGCCGGACCTTGCCATCGCCGCCAGTGGCAACGAACTGATCCCCCACCCCGACGTGTCCGATGCTGGTGGCCTCCTTGTCGAAACCCTTGATGGTCCGCACAACCTCGCCGGTGACGAGACTCCAGACCTTCACGGAATTGTCAGCGCCCGCACTGACAACAATCCGACCATCGCGCTTGAGGCTCACGCCCAGCACATGATGGGTATGCCCCTCGAAGGACTTGAGCAGCTTCGCATCCGCAACGGTCCAGACCTTCACAAATTTGTCCGCCGCACCACTGGCCAGCCGCGAGCCGTCTCCGGAGAAGGCGACGCTCTGCACGGTGTCGCTGTGAGCATTCTTAAACTCGCGCAGGAGCGCCCCGGTTTTTACGTCCCACTGCTTGAGCTCGCCGCTGCGGGAGGGTTCACCGCTGCCCGTGGCCAGAGTTTTTCCATCCGGACTGAACGCCAGCGTGTTCACGCGCCCCGTGAGCGGCGAAGTGCCGGAGGTGGAACCAATGGTGCGGACCAGCTTCCATTCAGGCTGGCCATCCCACGCGGCAATCTGTTGGCCAGCGGCGGCCAGCAGCCCGTTGGCACCGAAAGCGACTGCGCTCGCGCCCCCCTTGTAGGTGCCCACGGCCAGCCCGGTGTCCGCACTCCAAGTGCGGGCCGCGCCATCCTCGTGGGCCGTGGCAAGCAGTTTGCCATCGCTGGAGAATGCCAGCGAACGAATGGCTGTCTCCGCCGTCGTGGTGGCCTTCTTTTGGGCGGTGGTGGCGGCGTCTGCCTGCTTCTGCGCAGCCTCGGCGGTCTCGATGTCCTTCTTGGTGGTTACCACCAGTTCGCCGGCCTTCTTGGCATCCTGCACGGCGCGCTTGGCGGCGTCGTCAGCATCGGTGTATTTGCGAACTTCGGTGGTGGCGTCGGTCACTTTCTTGGCTTCTGCGTTAAGTTTGTCAGTGGCGTCCTTGAGCGCCTTGTTCGCATCGGCCAACGCCTTCTCAGCCGCGGTCTTCGCATCCGCAGCGGTCTTGGCTTTTTCGGCGGCTTCCTTGGAGGCCTTTTCAGCAGCGGGTTTGACCGCCTCAGCGGCTTTGGCCAAGGCCTCGGCCGCGGTCTTGGCGGCCGCATCGGCTTCGGCGGCGGCCTTGTCCGCAGCGTCCTTGTCGGTCATGGCCTTTTTCTGGGCGGCCTCCGCATCGGCCTTGGGTTTTTCCGCGGCGGTTTTGGCGGCGGTGGCTTCGGCGAGTTTCTTCTGATTTTCCGGGTGGGCCTTCTCCAGCTTGGCGCGCTCTTCCTCGGTCTTCTTGGCGGCCTCCTCGGCCTTCTTGAGGTCGTCTTCCGCCTTCTTGAGGGCCGCCTTCTGGTAGGTCACTTCGTTGTTCGCAAAGGTCAATGCACGGTCGGCCACGGCTTGGGCATCCAACGCGGCGCGGTCCCCCTTCACATCGGCAACGAGCTTGCCATCCGCCGCAGCCCAGAGCTTAGCGAGCGCGCCGCCTGCCGAGGCAAAAAGTTTGCCATCCGCGCGGACGGCGACGGCCGTAACCGGCGCGCCGTGGGCGACCGTGCGGGTCTGAGAAGCGTTGTCCGCATTCCAAACCCGGACGGAGCCATCGGCACTGCCAGAGAGCAGTTGGGTGGGAGCGGCCGGAAAGGTATCGAGCGTGGTGACCGGTCCGGTGTGACCCTTGATCTCCTTGCCGGCTTCTGCTTTGCCACCCGCCGCGTCAGGAAGCTTCCAGGTGCGGATAAGATTGTCCGAGCCGCCGGTGACGATCTGTTTGCCATCGGCCAGCCAGGTGACGGCGTTCACTTCAGCAGGCGTTGTGATTTCGGCGAAGACCGTCGCGTCGGCCAGATTCCAAACGCGCGCGGTTTTGTCCGCGGCACCGGAGATAAGCCGCGTGCCGTCCGGAGTGAACTTAAGAGCCCGGACGGTGCCGGTGTGCCCGGCCAGGTTCTTGGCCACCGCGCCGGCTGCAAAGCTCCACAACTTGATGCCGTTGCCCTCGGCGGTGGCGAGCCACTTGCCGTCCGGGCTGGAGGCGATTGCTTGGACGGCCTTCTCGGCTGCGTTGGCGAGCGTAAACTTGGCTGCAGCCGGGACCCGTTCCCAAATCTTCACCTCGCGGAAGCTGCCGGAGGCGAGCGTGCCGCCGTCCGGGCTGAAAGCCAGGGAGTAGGTCATGTCCCGGTGGGCCACGCCGGGTCGCGCGTAGGTTTTGTCCGCAAGCAGCGCGGGGTCCGTGAGGCGGCCGATTGCGGAGGCGGTGGGCAGGTGGAAGAGGTGGATCTGATTGGCCCGCCCCGCGGCAGCGAACTGCCCATCGTCCGTGAGGGCGACGGCGTAGACGGGATTCAGCCCGGGCGGCAGCGGTTGCCAGACGATGGGGCCGGTGCCTTTAACCTCGCCGGTGGCACCCTGCTCAATCCACAGGCGCAGCAGGGCCAACTCGTCCGGCGTTAAGTTTTTTGCCCCGGCCTTGTTCCCGGCGGGAGGCATGGGGGGCTTGCTCATGTGCGCCGCCACCCGGAAGAGCGAACTGCTGTCGGGCTTCTTCGGCTCA
The DNA here is from genome assembly GCA_964591495.1 of uncultured Klebsiella sp. Lineage (GTDB taxonomy): Bacteria > Verrucomicrobiota > Verrucomicrobiia > Limisphaerales > SXTU01 > SXTU01. Next base: position 8,751 of record CAZQEW010000017.1, on the reverse strand, counting down.
ACCATCTTGCCGGTGTCGCCGCCCTTGGCAATGGTTTGGGGCGTTTCCAGGTTGACCCCGTCCTCGGCCTTTTGGGAGTTATGGCACGAGAGGCAGTTGCGCCGGAAGATGGGGAGAATTTCCTTTTCGAAGTCCACCTTGGCGGAGCGACGCAGCTTGGCAATGGGCAGCGGCCCCTTCTTGGTGTCCTCCTTCGGGGCATCGGCGCCGAGCCCGATCAACGGGGCGACGAAGCAGCCGGTGGTCACAAACGACACGACGCGAAACGAGCGAAACAATGACATAACAAGTCTGGTTGCAGAGGGCAGACGCGAGGTGCGCGAAATGTGTTCAGGCAGAATCGCAATCCCTTCCATCAAACTGATTAAGCGCATGAATTCGGCCCATTCATTGCGCCTTTTATTGGAAATCCGTTGACCCGTGTTTGCCCACTACCTAGATTCGCATTACGTTTACGTATCTGTTTTAACCAACACCCACCGCATGAGCACCTCCACGGCCCCTAACCCCAGCAAAGGCCTCGAAGGCGTCGTCGCCGCCCAAACCCGCCTCAGTGATGTCAAGGGCGACATCGGCCAGCTGATTTACTGCGGCTACGACATCAACGAACTGGCCGGCAAAGTCACCTACGAGGAGGTCGTCCATCTCCTGCATCACAACCACCTTCCCAACAAGGCCGAACTCGCCGAGTTGAAGACCACGCTCGCCCAGTTCCGCGACATCCCGCAGGGCGTGGTGGACATCATCTGCAAGCTGCCGAAGGACACGCCGCCGATGAACGCCATCCGCACGGCGGTCTCCGCGCTGGGCTGCTTCGACACCACGAGCGAGGACGACTCACAGCACGCCCAGCGGCGCAAGGCGCTGCGCCTCATCGCCCAACTGCCCGTGGTGACGGCTTATTTCCACCGCAATCGTCAGGGCCTTCCGCTGGTGGCTCCGGATCCCAAGCTCGGCGAGGCGGCCAATTTCCTTTGGATGGTCAATGGCACTCCGCCCACCAAGGACATGGAGGCCACCATGGACGTCTGCTACGTGCTCCACGCCGACCACGGCATGAACGCGTCCACCTTCAGCGCCCGCGTCACCATCGCCACCCTGTCGGACATGTATTCGGCCATCACCACGGCCATCGGCACCCTCAAGGGCCCGCTGCACGGCGGCGCCAATGAGGGCGTCATCAAGATGCTTCAGGAAATCGGCTCACTCGAAAAGGTGGACGGCTGGGTCGCCGACGCCCTCGCGCAGAAGAAAAAAATCATGGGTATTGGCCACCGCGTTTACAAGGTGCTCGATCCCCGCGCGCCGCACCTCAAGCGCATGGCGCAGATTCTCAGCAGCCAGCTCGGCGAGCCGAAGTGGATTCAAATGTCCGAGCGCATCGCCGAGTTGATGCTCACGAAGAAGAACCTCCACGCGAACGTGGATTTCTACAGCGCCACCGTCTACTACTCGCTGGGCATCCCGACCGATCTCTTCACGCCGATCTTTGCGATCTCCCGCACCAGCGGCTGGACGGCCCACGTCCTCGAGCAGTTGGCCGACAATCGCCTTATCCGACCGCAGTCGCAATACACCGGCCCGGTCGGCTTGAAGGTAGTGCCGGTCGAACAGCGCTGACAATTCTTCCAGTGCCAACAGGGCGGGCGATGAGTCCGCCCTGTTTGCTGAATGCCGAACCAAATTTTCCGAAATGAACATCCACGAATACCAAGCCAAGCAGCTTTTGAAACAGTATGGGGTCGCCGTCCCGCCGGGCGATGCCTGCAAGACCGTTGACGAGGCCAAAGCCGCCGCCGACCGGATCTTCGCCGCCGGCAACAAGCTCGCGGTGGTGAAGTCCCAGATTCACGCGGGCGGCCGGGGCAAGGGCATCTTCAAAGACGGCTTCAAGGGCGGCGTCAAACTCGCCAAGTCCGCCGAGGAAGCCACGGCCCACGCCAAGGCCATGCTGGGCAACACGCTCGTGACGAAGCAGACCGGCCCCGATGGTCGCGTCGTCAGCACCGTGCTCGTCGCCGCCGCCGAAGACATCAAGAAGGAGTTTTACCTGGCCGTGTTGTTGGACCGCGCCAACTCCCGCCCGCTCATCATGGCGAGCACCGAGGGCGGCGTGGACATTGAGGAAGTGGCTGAAAAGACGCCGGAGAAAATCATCAAGGAGCACATCGACCCCGCCATGGGCTTCCAGGCCTGGCAGGGGCGCAAGATTGCCGCCGCGCTGGGCCTCAAGGGCGAGCTGGCCGGTCAGGCCGCAAAGCTCTTCGCCGGCGTTTACAAGACGTGGTGGGAAGCCGACGCCTCAATGGTCGAGATCAACCCCCTCTGCATCTGCGTCGGCGCCGACGGCAAGGAAAAGATGGTCGCCGTCGATGCCAAGATCGGCCTCGATGACAATGCGCTCTACCGCCACAAGGACATTCAGGAGATGCGCGACCTTGCCGAGGAATCGCCGCTGGAAATCGAAGCGAGCAAGTTCAACCTGAACTACATCAAGCTCGACGGCTCCATCGCCTGCCTCGTCAACGGCGCGGGCCTCGCCATGGCCACCATGGACATCATCCAGCACTACGGTGCCAGCCCGGCGAACTTCCTGGACGTGGGCGGTGGTGCGAGCAAGGACCAGGTCACCGCCGCCTTCAAGATCATCCTCTCCGACCCGTCGGTGAAGGCCATCTTCGTGAACATCTTCGGCGGCATCATGGACTGCAATGTCATCGCCACCGGCATCGTCGCGGCGGTCAAGGAGACCGGCCTGACGCTCCCGCTTGTCGTCCGCCTCGAAGGCAACAACGTCGCCGCCGGCAAAAAGACGCTCGCCGAATCCGGTCTCACCATCATCAGCGGCGACTCGATGGCTGATGCAGCCCGGAAAGTCGTCAAGACCGTGGCGAAGTAACCCAAACCCAACCCGCTTTTCTCATGGCCATCCTCGTCACTCCCCAAACCAAACTTCTCGTCCAGGGCATCACCGGCGAATTCGGTGCGCGCCACGCGAAGCTCTCCCTCGACTACGGCACCCAACTCGTCGCTGGCGTCACGCCCGGCAAGGGCGGCCAGTTCTTCGAGCACGGCGGCCACAAGGTCCCCATCTTCGACACCGTCGCCGATGCGGTGAAGCAGACCGGTGCGACCGCCAGCGCCGTCTTCGTTCCCCCGCCCTTCGCCGCCGATGCGATTCTCGAAGGCGCGGACGCGGGTCTCGACCTCGTCGTCGCCATCACCGAGGGCATTCCCGTGCGCGACATGATTCGCGCCAAACAGGCCATGGCCGGCAGCAAAACCCGCCTCATCGGACCAAACTGCCCCGGCATCGTCACCCCGGGCGAGGGCAAGGACTCCCACGGCGGCTGCCGCATTGGCATCGCGCCCGGCTACATCCACAAGAAGGGCAACATTGGCGTCGTCAGCCGCAGCGGCACGCTCACTTACGAAGCGGTGTGGCAGCTCACTTCGCGGGGCGTCGGCCAGAGCACCTGCGTGGGCATCGGCGGCGACCCGGTCAATGGCACGTCGCACCTCGACGTGATCAAGCTCTTCATGGCCGACCCCGAGACCAAGGGCATCATCATGATTGGTGAAATTGGCGGCAGCGCCGAGGAAGAGGCTGCCGATTGGATCGCCAAGCACGGCACCAAGCCCGTTGCGGGCTTCATCGCGGGCGCCACGGCTCCTCCCGGACGCCGCATGGGCCACGCCGGAGCAATTGTCAGCGGCGGCAAAGGCACGGCGGAGGCGAAGATTTCCGCCTTCAAGGCCGCTGGCATCGGCGTCGCTGCCACCCCCAGCGACATGGCGGACACCCTGCTGAAGCTGATGTAAGGTATCGGGCCGGCACCAGCAGCGCCGCCGTTCATCATGTTCACCTGCTTGGTCTGCCGCAGCCTTTGCATAGAGGCGACGCAGTCCGAGGCCATTGGACTTGCGCACCGTCACGGATTTGCTTCCGTCGAGGCACGGGCGGACGAACTGGCTGCGCTTTCGGAGGGGGAACTACTCCGGTTACTGGATGATCTGCGCGCCCGGGGACTGCGTTTCGGCGTGGCTGGAATGCCGATTGATCTGCGACGGGATGCGCAGCGCTTTGACGACGGCCTGCGGCAGCTGCCCAAGTTCGCCCAGGTCCTCCAACGCTGTGGGGTGACGCGGCTGGGCACGTCCATCGTCCCCGCGCACGACGACCTCCCCTACTCCGCCAACTTTCACCAGCACATCGAACGCCTGGGCGCCGTGGCGCAGGTGCTCGGGGACCACGGCGTTCAACTGGGCCTTGAATACTGTGCCACTCCCACGCTGCGGCGCGGCAAGCGCCATGAGTTCATCCACACGCTGCCGCAGTTGCGCGAACTCATCGCCGCGATCAACGCCCCCAACCTCGGCCTCGTGCTGGACTCATGGCACTGGTGGATGAGCGGGAGCCCGGCGGCGGAACTCAACACGCTGCGCCGTGAGGAAATCGTGCTGGTGGACCTGGCTGACGCGCCGGCGGGCATTCCCCAGTCCGAACTGGGGGACCGCCAGCGCGAGCTGCCGGGCGCAACCGGGGTAATCGACCTTGCTCAATTCTTGGGAGCCCTTCGAAAGCTGAACTTTGATGGTCCAGTCAGGGCTGAACCGTTTGAGTTTAAGGGATTTCGGGATACCCCCGAATGGGTCTGTCGGGCCGCAGGCGCGGCCCTGAGCAAGGCGTTGAACTAAACCCTAGTCCGCAGCAAGGACCTTACAGCTTGTCCCACAAAGCCAAAGGGTCGCCGTTGGGTTTATCCAGGCCAATCTTGCTGTTGCGCATTGCCTCAGCGTGTCCGTCGACGTGGGAGGTATTGCAGAAGCCGTTGTGGCGGTTGATGGTGCGCGAAGGCAGACTCCCATAAAATGCGTTGTTCTGGGTGCGGAAGCAAAGCGCATCCCAAGGATTAACGCTTGTCTGGGGCGTGGCTGTCCATTGATCCGGATTGGCGGCAGTGGGATTTCCGATCCACGCGACGTCCGCGAAGAACACGGTGGAAGACGGTTGTGCCACTTCAATATCGCGAACGACACCCTGAGCGGTGAGATATTTCGCCAAGTCCGGATAATTGATCCCGATGCCGAAAGCGTTGGTGTTGCCGTTGATGACGGGCGTCCGCTGGGACGGACAATTGAAGCTCTTCTGGCCAAGCGAATAGGCCGTGAGGATGTCAGGCCAGCTGGTGTATGGCGACCCTGCCGGCGGCGGCACTAGGGCGTTAGCGGGCGGAGCCACCTGCCGGGCGAGCTGCACGAGACGGCCGTCCTGGTCATCAATGTAGAGTCGCGACGCGATGCCAATTTGCCGCTGGTTGCTCAGACAGGCGGCTGAGTGAGCCTTCGCCTTGGCCTTGGAAAGTGCCGGCAGCAGCATCCCCGCCAGGATCGCGATGATCGCGATCACCACGAGCAGTTCAATCAGGGTAAAGCCACCGCGCTGGACGATTCGACGGACCGCGACGGGCAGGAGGTTGGTTTTCACGTTGGATTAACTGCTACCACAACGGTAGCAGCTGAGCTGAAAAAGCCAATGAGCTTTTGCGCCTCGAGTTTGAAGTTTTGCGCGGGCCAGCTTCCGCCTATCTTCCGGCCATGTCGCTGCCCGCTGATTATCACATGCACACCCCGCTCTGCCGCCACGCCAGCGGCGAGCCCGTGGAATATGCCGCCCGCGCCGTCGCCGCTGGCCTCACCGAAATCGGCTTCAGCGACCACTCGCCGATGCGCCGCGATGACTTTGACAACTGGCGCATGTTCGCCAGCCAGCTGGACGAATACGTCGAGAAGGTCCGCCGCGCCCAGCGCGAGTTCCCCCAGCTCACCATCAAGCTCGCGCTCGAAGTGGACTACCTCCCGGGCCACGAAGACTGGATTCGCGAGCTGGCCGCCCGGCATCCCTGGGACTACTTCATCGGGTCCGTCCACTACGTTTCGGACGCCTGGGACGTGGACAACCCGGAGAAACTTTCACGCTGGAAGGAGCGGGATCCCTTCGAGGTTTGGTCCGTCTATTTCGAGCGGCTTACGATGGCGGCGGCCACCGGCCTGTTTGAAATCATCGGGCACGCGGACCTGCCCAAGAAGTTCAAGTATTACCCCGATCGCGACTGCAGCCGCCTGTTTGACCGCTTCCTTCGCACGGCCAAGGCAGCCGGAGCCGCCATCGAACTGAACACCGCCGGGCTACGGAAGGATTGTCGGGAAATCTACCCCAGCCGTTTCTTCCTCCAGCGAGCCTATCAGATTGGCGTGCCGATCACTTTCGGATCGGACGCCCACGCGCCGGGCGATGTGGCGGCGGACTGGGACCAAGCCATCGCCCTCGCGGGTTCCATCGGGTATACGCACTGGTGTCGGTTCACCCGGAGACAACGCCAGGTGGTGCGATTGTCCTGAGGAGCTTCCCGTGCTGCGGGAGTTATTCCGCTGCCGGCTGACGGCGGCTCGGGGCTGACCTTGCGGCGGCAATTTAGCCCCTTGAGCTGCAAGCCCGGATGCCCTGCCCTGCCCCACTGACCACAGACCGCGCGCGGATTCAGCGGTGTGACCAGCCGAATCTTCCCGGCCGATCGCCCTGGCTCAAGAACGGCCAGTAGACAAAGGCCGACTTGCCGATGACGCTGGCCTGGCTGAAATCGCCCCACGCCCGGGAATCCAAGCTGTTCATGGTATTGTCGCCCATGACCATGTAGTGCTGCGGGCGGATGGTGAACTCGGTCTTCCCATTCGGAAACAACGGCGCCAGCCCCCCCTTCTGATTCTGGTTGGCCACCGCTTCGTTGACATGCCCGGAAAACTCGCTGTCACGGGGCGGCCCCATGAGGTGGTAAACGTTCTCAAACCGCGGTGTGCTGGCATCCAGGCGCTGCCCGTCAATGCGCAGATGCCGGTCGTCACCGATGACCACCCGCTCGCCGCCGAGCGCCACCAGGCGCTTGATGTAAAACTGATCCTGCGGCAGCCCGTTGATGCCCTTGGTCTCAAAGACGATGATCTCCCCCCGCTCCGGCTTGCGGAAGTTATAGGTGACCCGGTCCACGAACAGATGGTCACCGCTGGTCACCTTGAGCTTGATGATGTCGTCGCCCTTGCGAAAGGTCTGCCCAGGGTAAAGTCCGGAGCGATGCGCGTTGCCGCCAAAGAGCTGGTCCGGGGGAAACCACACCGTGTAAACCCGGTTCCCGACCTGAAACCGCTGCTTCTTGACGAGCAGCGGCACAACAGTCTTGGGCGCTTCCACGTCACGCAGTTCGCCATCCTCCTCGCAGACAACGTGAAAGTAGGAAACGCCGCGCAGCCACGAATCCACCAACGCCGACAGACCGGACGGAAATTTCACGTCGTCGCGCCCCCGGAAGCTCTCGTGCGTGATGCCGTAAAGCGTCGGCTGCATCGAGCCGGTGGGAATCTTGAAGGGCTGCAGGAAGAAGGTCCGGATGCCCATGGCCACGGCGATCGCCACCAGCAGGACCTCGACATTCTCGCGCCAGCTGGCATGCGGATACGGTTTCAGCCATTGGTTGGCCACGGTCTCGAGATTGGCCATCTCGGTCTGGATGGCCGCCTTGTCGGCCCGGGTCCCCAACGTGGCGCGCAGCTTGGCGCAAGCTTCCTCAATCGCCTTGATGCCGTCGGTCGGGAGCAAGTCCCGCTGGGCCGCGACCAGATTCAGCACATGCTTCCGCAGGTCGCAGGCCTGCCGCACCGTGCCGGACAGAAACCATTGCAGGACGAGGCTCATCGCGGGCGGGCCTCCCTCGTGGGACGTGCGACCGGCAACAGGCTGTAAGCGCGGGCTTTCACGGGCTGGGGGCTGGGCTCACGCTTTCAGCACCTCGATGAAGGCTTCCTGCGGGATGTTCACCGAGCCGAACATCTTCATCCGCTTTTTGCCTTCCTTCTGCTTCTCCAGCAGCTTGCGTTTGCGGCTGATGTCGCCGCCGTAGCATTTCGCGGTCACGTCCTTGCGCATCGCGCCGACGGTCTCACGGGCAATGATCTTGCCGCCGATGGCCGCCTGGATGGCGATGCCGAACTGCTGCCGGGGGATGACTTCCTTGAGCTTGGCCGCCAGCACGCGGCCGCGCGATTCCGCCTTGTCGCGATGGACCAGGCACGAGAAGGCGTCCATCACTTCGGCGTTCACCAGCATGTCCAGCTTCACCATGTCGCTGACCTCGTAGCCGATCGGCTCGTAGTCCATTGAACCGTAGCCGCGGGTGATGGATTTGATGCGGTCGTGGAAGTCGATGAGGATCTCGTTGAGCGGCATCTTGGCCGTGAGCATCACGCGGCGGGCGTCGAGCGTCTCGGTGTTCGAGATGTCCCCGCGCTTCTCTTTGATCAGCGCCATGATGTCGCCGATGTTGTCGTTCGGGCAGATCGTGAACGCCTTCACCATCGGCTCGCGGATCACGTCGATGTGCGTCACGTCCGGCAGGAACGCCGGGCTGCCCACGTCCAGCTCCTTCCCGTCGGTCATCCGCACCTGATACACCACGCTCGGATACGTCGCGATGATGTCCATGTCGAACTCGCGCCGCAGGCGTTCCTGCACGATCTCCATGTGCAGCAGCCCGAGGAAGCCGCAGCGGAAGCCGAAGCCCAGCGCCGCCGAGCTTTCCGTCTGGAAGGTCAGCGCCGAGTCGTTGAGCTGCAGCTTGGCGATGCTCACCTTGAGCGACTCGTAATCGGCCGTGTTGATCGGGTAGATGCCCGAGAACACCATCGGGTGGATCTCCTGGA
>CAZQEW010000016.1:0-48660 GCA_964591495.1 uncultured Klebsiella sp. | reverse complement strand
ACGGTCTCCATCATCATGTATTTGAGGCCCGTCTTCTTCACGAGGTCCACGATCTTCTTGCAGTCGGCGATGTTGGTGGCCATCGGCACGGTGCAGGCGACGTGTTTGCCGGCCTTGAGCGCGGCAATGCTCATCCACGCGTGATCGGGAATCGGAGAATTGATGTGAACGACATCGACGTTCGGGTCCTTGAGGACGTCGTTGAACTCGCGGTAGCGCACGTCCACGCCGAAGTAGTCACCCACGGCGTTGAGCTTCTCCTCGTTGCGCTGGCAAATGGCGTAGCAAGTCGCGTGGGGGTGTTTCTGCCAGAGGGGGATGAACTCCGCCCCGAAACCCAGCCCGACGATTGCGACGTTGATTTTCTTGCTCATGGTTGATGAAAGGCTGCTATCGAATTGTGCGCCTCAGGTTGCCTGAACCGACCGCTTTCAGCCATGAGTTCCAGCGCATTCGATTTGAAAAAATTTCCCGCCGGGCGCAAGCACGCAAACGCGCACCAGCACTCGTTTTAACCAGCGGCGACGGGCAGAATCAAACCGCTCCATCGCGCATGCGTCAACGAAATTTCCCCCGGCACACGTTTAGGAATGGGCTGGAGTCTTCCTTGGGGCATGGTGCCACAGTAAAGTTTGTCAGGTGGCGCTGCGCCTGGTGGGCCTTTGATGACTGAGCTCGCTGCCACATGAGCCCAGCCTGGTCACGAAGAGTTGGGTAAGCCGCCAGGCGAGTTCATCAGGTGCCCAAAAACGCAAAGGCCCGCTCGTGCGAGCGGGCCTAGCGGATGAAATGTGTGACGGCTTACTTGGCGACGTCTGTCTTCGGCACTTCACTGGCTGGTGCCGCTTCCGACTCGACAAACTCAATAATCGCCATTTTGGCCGCGTCACCCTGACGCTGATTTAGCTTGAGGATGCGGGTGTAGCCCCCTGGCCTGTTCTTGAACAGTGGCGCAATCTTGTCGAAGAGGATGTGAACGACGTCTTCACTCTCCCGCCATTTTACGCGCTTTTCGCGACCTTTGACGGTCGGTGTGCCTTTGAACAAGGCCCGGGACTGCTGTCGGAGCCTGGCAGCAGCCAGACGCCGGCAATGAACATTCTCAGCGACCAGTGCTGCCTTCTTCTTTTCCTCCGCGGCGGCGGAGGCCTCGATGGCACGATTGGCGCGACGGCCAAGGGTAACAAGTTTCTCCACTACGGGGCGCAAAGCTTTAGCTTTCGCCAGTGTGGTGGTCACGCGCTTGGCTTTGATGAGACTACAGGCCATGTTAGCCAGCATCGCGTTGCGATGCTCGCCAGTGCGGCCCAGCTTGGCGGTTCGTTTAAGATGGCGCATAAGTCAACTGGTTTAGGCGGGCTTTTCTTCCTTCGGTGCGTCGAGCAATCCCGCGTCAAAAGTCATGCCGAGGCCAAGACCGAGGGCCTGTAGCTTGTCTTTGATCTCTTGCAGGGATTTCTTGCCGAAGTTGCGATACTTCAACATGTCGCCCTCGGACTTCATGGCGAGCTGGCCGACAGTGGTGATGTTCGCGTTGTTAAGGCAATTGGCGGCGCGGACTGAAAGCTCGATTTCGTTCACGCTCATGTTGAGGAGCTTCTTCAGCTTATTCTGCTCCTCATCCTGTTTGCTCTCGACCTCGGTAAACTGAACGGCATTCCGGTCGTAGTTCACGAACACATCAAGGTGTTTCTGCAGGATGGCGCTGGCTTGAAGCAGTGCGTCATCGGGCGTGATGCGACCATCGGTCCAAATCTCTACCACCAAGCGGTCATAGTCAGTGCGCTGACCGACACGCGCGGCCTCAACCGCATATTTAACACGGGTTACCGGAGAGAAGATGGAATCAATGGCGATGACCCCGATGGGCTGATCAGTCTTCTTGTTCTCGTCACCCGGGCAGAAGCCCCGGCCCTGCTTGACCTCGAACTCCATGACCAACTTCTTCTTTTTGTCCAGGGTGCAAACGACCTGATCCGGATTGATAAGGGTAACGTGCTGGTTCAGTTCGATGTCGCCAGCCGTTACCTGTCCGTCCTTGTTTACGGACAGGATGAGCTGCTGGGGCTCGTGGGTGTCACACTTGAACTTGATCTTCTTCAAATTCAGAATGATCTCGGTCACATCCTCCACCACGCCGTCAACGATGGTGAATTCGTGCTGGGCTCCGTCAATTTTCACCGATGTGATGGCGGCCCCTTCTAGAGAACTCAACAGGACGCGGCGAAGCGAGTTGCCAATGGTGTGACCATAGCCCGTTTCAAAGGGCTCGGCGCTGAATTTGGCATACATGGAAGTGGCGGTTGCTTCTTCCTTTTGCAACCGCTTGGGCATTTCGAACCGGGCTAGGCGAACTGGCATGATTTTTCTTTCTGCAATTTTAAACTGACCGACGGCGCTATTCCCGGCGCACGCCGGCCCATATAATTGCTATTTGTCCCCGTTAAACGGGAACGGTTGGTTTAGCGGGAATAAAATTCGACCACCGCTTGCTCGTTGGCAATGGGGTTAATTTCGTCGCGCGAAGGAACGCGCATAAGGGTGCCCTTGAAGGCATCCTTATTAAGGGTGAGCCATTCGGGCACAGCACGGGCCGTAGACAGCTCGAGGTTCTTGGTCGCGAGCTGCCGCGAGACGCTTGAGTCACGCACCTCAATGACATCGTTAACTTTGACAGCGTATGAGGCAACGCTGACCTTGCGACCGTTCACCTTGATGTGTCCGTGTCCGACCATCTGACGCGCTGCCGCACGGGTAGTCGCAAAGCCGAGGCCGTAGACGACACTGTCAAGGCGGGTTTCAAGGATCTGCAGCATTTGCTCACCGGTAACGCCGCGGCGGCGAAGCGCCTTCTCGTATACATTGCGGAATTGGCGCTCTTGGAGCCCATAAAAAAACCGCAACTTTTGCTTTTCGAGCAGACCAAGACCGTAGTCTGTGGACTTGCGACGTGAACCCTTGGGACCGTGCACGCCGGGCGGATAATTGCGCCGCTCCAAATACTTGGACGGGCCAAAAATGGGAATGCCGAAACGACGGCTGACACGGACGCGGGGACCTGTATAACGAGCCATAAAGCGTGATTCGTAAACTGTGGGATTAGACTAGACGCGCCGCTTCTTGCGAGGCCGGCAGCCATTGTGTGGCACTGGAGTTACGTCCTTGATAGTAGAGATTTCGAGGCCAATCGCCTGTAGCGCACGGATGGCCGACTCACGCCCGGAACCAGGACCGCTTACACGAATCTCCACCTCGCGAAGTCCATGAGACATTGCCTGGCGTGCGGCATCCTGTGCAGCTTGCTGAGCAGCGAAGGCAGTGCTTTTGCGCGAGCCCTTGAAGCCCACCCGACCGGCAGTGGACCAACCAATAACGTTTCCCTGCATGTCTGTAATGGACACGTTAGTGTTGTTAAAGGTTGAAAGAATGTGGGCGATGCCAATCGCAATGTTCTTGGCGCCCTTTGCCTTTACTATTTTTTTCCCAGCATTCTCATCAGCGAGAAGTTCAGCTGCCGTGGGGGCAGCCGCAGCGACAGCCGCAGTTGACGCAGCAGGAACAGCAGGAGCCGTCGGCTCCTTCTTTAGTTCAGGCGCGGGAGCAGCACCTGCTGGCTCCAGCTTGGCTTCCTTCTTCGGGGCGGCGGTTTTCTTCTTTTCTTCGGCCATAAGTGTAATCAGTTAGGAGATCAAGCGGCCGGCTTGGCAGCTGCGCGCTGCACACCAACGGTGCGGCGGGGACCTTTGCGTGTGCGGGAATTGGTCTGGGTGCGTTGGCCACGCACAGGAAGGTTCTTCAGATGTCGAACACCCCGATAGCACTTGATTGCCTGGAGTCGTTTCAAGTTAAGGCCGAGCTCGCGCCTAAGATCGCCCTCAATGACGTATTTGCCCTCCTGGATCGCATGAACAATCTGAGACAGCTGCGCCTCGGTCAGGTTTTTTGCTCGGATGGCGGGGTCTAACTGCGCCTTTGCGATGATCTCGCGCGCATTTACCGGACCGATGCCGTAAATGTAGCGAAGCGCAATGTCGATTCGCTTGTCGCCAGGGATGTCAACACCAAGAATGCGTGCCATAAAATCTCGATTTTAACCTTGTCGTTGCTTGTGGCGCGAGTTGCTGCAAATGACTCGGAGCACGCCCTTGCGTTTCACGATCTTGCAGTTCTCGCACATTTTTTTAACCGACGCCCGAACTTTCATAGTTTACTTTCGTTCAAAGTCACATACCCGTGCGACAAGTCGCCGGGTGACAGTTTCACCGTCACCATCGATCCAACCCCTACCCGCTCCACCAGCGGCACCTGCCGCCGTGCTACGTGTCCCAGCAGTCTGTGCCCGTTGGCAAGCCTAACGAGCAACAGTCCATTGGCCAGCGTTTCAACTACCGCGCCCTCAACGAGGAAGGCAGATTGTCCGGACATGTTAGTATTTCCGGCTCGGATTCCGTAATCAACACAGTGTGCTCCATATGAGCTGACGGGAGCCCGTCGTGCGTGACTACAGTCCATTTGTCACTCAAAACTTTTACCGCCGGCGAACCAGCGTTTACCATCGGCTCGATAGCTATGGTCATTCCCGGCTTTAGCTTCACCGAGCCTTTACCGACTTCGACATAATTCGGCACTTGCGGGTCTTCATGCACGGTGCGTCCTACCCCGTGACCGACAAATTCACGCACTACGCTGAACCCATTTACTTCGACGCAAGTCTGGACTGCGCGCGAGATGTCGACAACGCGATTCCCGACTCGTGCACGGGAAATTCCTTCATACAACGCTTTAGTCGTCACATCAATCAGTTTTTGCGCCAACAGGCTACAACCGCCTACGGCAACCGTTTTGGCGGTGTCGCCGATGAAGCCCTGATATCGTACACCAACATCGAGGCTGACAATATCGCCGAATTGGATTCTACGGGATCCGGCAATACCATGAACAACCTCGTCGTTTACTGAAATGCAAATGTTGCAAGGATAGTTTTTGTAGCCAAGAAATGCACTGGTTGCTCCGTAATGTCGGATTCGGAGGCCAGCGTAGTCGTCGATCTGCTTGGTTGTTACTCCAGGTTGGAGAAACGCTGCTACTTCATCAAGAACTGCCGAAGCGATCGCCCCGGCGATCCGCATGACGTCAATTTCCCGTTCTGACTTATAGACTATCATTGCCTTCGCTTCACGGCCCGATTAGGCCGGCGTGTCACATGCCTTGTTCAATGAACATTCATCTAGCGGCTATCCGCCAGACCAAGCGCCCCTATTGGCGCCATTAAAACCTTCCGCGGAGCCGGGGCCCTTTTCCACCTTTTCCAGCGCTCAGAAACCCGTCGTAATGGCGCATCAGGAGGTGGGATTCCATCATCCGCATGGTATCCAGCACGACACCCACCGTGATCAGCAAGCTTGTGCCACCGAAGAATTGAGAAACGTAATAATTTATGCCGAACGAGCGGGTCAAAAATTGGGGAATGATGGCAATGATTACCAAGAAAATTGCTCCAGCCAGAGTGATCCTGCTCATGGTAAAGTGTAGAAAGTCACTGGTAGCGTTACCCGGCCTGACGCCTGGTATGTAGCCCCCATACTTCTTCAGGTCGTCAGCAATCTGAACTTCATTAAACTGTGTTGCTACCCAGAAGTAGGAGAAGAAAAGAATCATTGCTGCCAAAGCGGTCATGTGGACCCATTGGTCCTCCCGAAAGTGGATTGAGAGATCAACTAGGAACTTTATGTCGAGTGATTGGCCCAACATTCCGAGCAGCTTCTCTGGGAACATGAGGATCGCCTGCGCAAAAATGATGGGCATTACGCCTGCATAGTTCACCTTGAGTGGCATGAACGAACTACCACCTTGAACCATTTTACGTCCCACATTCCGTTGAGCGTATTGGACGGGTATCTTCCGCTGTGCCTGTGTGACCGCAATTACACCAGCGATTACAGCCAACAGAAGCAACACCAACGCGACCCCATGAAAGAGGTTGAACTTGGCTTGAATGCCCTCAGGCGTGACGAACATTTCCCAAAGCGCTTGGATGGTCTGGGGAACGCGGGCCAAAATGCCTACGGTGATGACCAATGAAACGCCATTTCCAATTCCGCGCTCACTTATTTGTTCACCCAACCACATCATCAGCAATGTCCCCGTGGTCAGTAGTAGAGTGGTCTGCAGCCGATAGGCCAATCCTGGATCTTGAACTAACTGGCCACTAAAGCCTTGGAATATCTTATCCGGATTCTCCCATGCCATGGCCATAACAAATCCCTGACCGAGGCATAGGATGACAGTAAGGTAGCGTCCGTATTGTATGATTTTCGCGCGCCCACCTTCCTCACGTGCCAGCTTGCTGAGTTGCGGGATGACTGCACTGAGCAGCTGAATGATGATCGTAGCACTGATGTAGGGCATGATGCCCAGGGAACCGATGCCACAACGTTCCAATGCACCGCCCGTGAACATCGAATACATCCCCAGCAATCCACCGCCATCCTTTTTGGCAAGTTCGTCGAAGAATGCCTGTAAAGCCTGTCCATCAAGACCAGGCAACGGCAGCATCGAGATGAGCCGGCATATAGCCAACAAGATCAGCGTGAAGAATATTCGATCCTTCAGCTCCGGTATCTTGAAGCAATTGACGAACGTATTGACGATGTTCTGAAACATGACCCTTCAAGCAGACTACTAGGACGCCTTATCGGTAGTAGTTTTTGGTGCTGTCACTTCACAGGCACCACCGGCTGCCTCAATCTGTTTACGAGCCGACGCGCTAAACGCATCCGCCACAACAGTCAACTTTTTGGTCAGCTCACCATCGCCGAGAATCTTGATTCCGCCGCTGGATTTGCCATTGGCTAGCCCGCTCTTGCGGAGCGCGTCCTGATCGACCCGAGCACCGTTGTCAAAAACGTTTAGGCTATCAACGTTCACTATGATGTAGGTCGTCGCGAAGCGAGAGTTATTGAATCCACGTTTGGGTAGACGGCGAAAAAGTGGCATTTGGCCACCTTCAAAGGTAGGCCGGATGGAGGAGCCGCTCCGCGCGGACTGACCCTTGCCGCCGCGGCCAGAAGTCTTACCATGCCCGCTTGATTCGCCTTGGCCAAGCCGCTTTTTACGGTGTTTGGCACCAGGCCGAGGCTTTAGATTGTGAAGACGCATCGTCATGGGAATAAGTTGTTAGGCGGCTTTCGGACCTGCCAGTTCGACACCGCGGCGCTTTGCGATATCCTCGCGCAAACGCAGACTTTGAAGCGCTGCCAAGGTGGCCTTGGCAACGTTGGCCGCATTCTTTGATCCGAGTGATTTGCTCAGGACATCCTTGATGCCGACGGTTTCAAGAACGGCTCGCACCGTCTTACCGGCAATCAATCCGGTCCCGGGAGAAGCGGGGCGAAGCAAAACTTTTGCCCCGTCAAATGTGCAATACGCGTCGTGCGGTATCGTCGCCCCGGTGAGTGAGATCGACATCATGCTTTGCTTGGATGCCTCGCCACCTTTCTTAATCGCGTCCGAGACTTCAGCAGCCTTGCCCAAGCCGATACCAATCCGCCCCTTGCGGTCACCTGTAACGACGAGTGCACTAAAGCTAAATCGGCGGCCGCCCTTTACGACCTTTGCAGAACGATTGATGTAAATGACCTTCTCAGTGAACTCACTCGGCTCACCTGACTGCTCAGCATCGTTACGGCGGCGCGGGCCGCCACGACCAGGACCACGGCCGCGACCGCCGCGTTCACCCCTGTCGCCACGCGTTTCAACTGGCGGGGCAGTGGTAACCTGTTCGGCGGATTCGGGAGGGGTAAGGGTAGGTTCAGACACAGCTAAAATCTCCTGTTCACATTTAGAATTTAAGACCTGCTTCGCGGGCGGCATCGGCAAGGGCTTTTACTTTGCCGTGGAACTGGGCACCGCGACGGTCAAAAACAACAGCCGAAATTCCTTTGGCTTTTGCCGCCTCGGCTGCAGCTTTACCTACGAGCGTTGCACTTTTGACATTGGCGGATAGCTGCGAGCCATCAGCCTGCTTGGCCCGGGTGGAAGCTGCAGCGATAGTGGCGCCCTGGTTGTCGTCGACGAACTGCACGTAAATGTGTTGTCCCGTGAAAGTCACACTCATGCGCGGGCGCTCTGCGGTGCCGGTGACTTTCTTGCGAATACGCCAAACGCGGAGCTGGCGAAGTTGTTGTTTCTTCTGGGTTCTCATGGCATGCGGACCACGGTATCAGCCGTAGCCTCAAATCGTTACTGAACCGTCTTTCCTTCCTTACGGACGATATGCTCGCCGACGTATCGAACGCCCTTACCTTTATACGGCTCGGGCGGATAGTAGCCGCGGATTTCAGCCGCCACTTGTCCTACGACCTGTTTGTCAGGCCCTTCGACGGTGAGTTTGGTGTTTTCGTCAACAGTGATCTTGATCTGATCAGGTATGTCAAAAAGGACGGGATGCGAAAAGCCCAATGCGAGGTCGAGCTGCTTGCCCTTGACGGCGGCCTTGAAGCCGACGCCATGAATCTCGAGCTTTTTCACGTATCCTTCACTAACGCCTTTAACCATGTTGTTGATTAACGCGCGTGTGAGTCCATGAAGCGCCTTCGCCTCGGCATCGTCGCCTTGCCTCGAAACAACGATGCTATCTTTTTCTACCGTGGCCGTAACTCGCGCAGGGATGGACTGTTGCAGTTTACCCTTGGGGCCTTCCACGAGAACCTTGGCCCCCTTGATCTCGACCTTGACTTTGGCCGGGATAAGAACGGGTTGTTTACCAATACGTGACATAAAATTGATGGGTTACCAGACGTAACAGAGCAGTTCGCCGCCAACATTCTGCCGGCGGGCCTCGTTGCCAGTCAAAATCCCGGCAGGCGTCGACAGGATGGCCGTGCCCATGCCGTTGCGAACACGCGGAATCTCCTGCGCACCGACGTAACGCCGCAACCCAGGAGAGCTGACACGCTTGAGTCCGTCGATAACGCTCTTCCGGCCTTGATACTTCAGTTTGAGTTTGATCCTCTTTTGGGCAACTGCGCCCTCAACAGCAACGTCGCTGATGTAGCCTTCACGCTTGAGGACGTGGGCAATGCTTTCCTTGATGTTGGAATGCGGAATCTCGACGCCGGGGAGCAACGCATTTCCTGCGTTGCGGATACGGGTCAACATGTCTGAAATCGGGTCACTCATATTACCAGCTAGCTTTGGTCACACCAGGAATCATGCCGGAAAGGGCCAGTTCACGGAAGGTAAGGCGGGAAACGCCATATTTGCGCAGGAAGCCGTGCCGACGGCCAGAAACGGCACAGCGATTGACCAAGCGCACAGGCGAAGCACCACGCGGAAGCTTCGCCAAGCCGGCATAGTCCTTCTTCGCCTTCAATTCGGCGCGCTTGGCGGCGAACTTTTTCACCGTCTTCTGCTTGCGCTTCTCGCGCTCTAACCACGCTGTCTTGGCCATAAATTTGTTGCGTTATCTTTCAGCGAACGGCATTCCCATGAGCTTGAGCAAGTCGCGAGCCTCATCGTTGGTGGGTGCTGAAGTGACAATCGTCACATCCATTCCCTGCTGACGCTTGATTTTGTCGAGGTCAATTTCCGGGAAAATGGTTTGGTCAGCCAAGCCTAACGAATAATTGCCACGGCCGTCGAACTTGCGAGGGCTGATGCCACGGAAGTCACGAATACGAGGAAGTGCAGTGGCAACCAGACGATCAAAAAACTCATACATGGCATCACGCCGCAGAGTAACGAAACAACCGCAGGCTTGATTTTGACGGAGTTTGAAGTTGGCAACGCTCTTACGGGCCTTGGCTATGACCGGCTTTCTACCGGTGATGGCGGTGAGATCCTTAGCCGCGTCATCGACGGCACTTTTTTCAAGTGAGGCGCTCACGCCCATGTTGATGACGATCTTCTCGAGCTTCGGCACTTGGTGAACGTTCTTATATTTGCGCTTTTCCATCAGCGCAGGCCGGACTTCCTCAATGTATTTTTTGTAAAGGCGGGATTCCATACGCTTCAAGCTTTGGCGGTAGCAGGCTGGGTGGCGGCGCGTTTTGCCCGCCGGGCATCGTATTTGGCTGCAAGCATGACGTTCGAAACGTCAATGGAGCCTTCACGCTCAAGGATCGCTCCGTTGGGATGCTGTTGGCTCTTGCGAACGTGCTTCTTCTGGAGATTCACTCCCTCGACAAAAACACGCATCTTCTTGGTCACAACGGACTTTATCTTTCCGCGCTTGCCCTTATCTTTGCCGGTGATGACGACGACTTCGTCGCCCGATTTCACATGTAGACGATTCTTGGGCATGGCTAGATGACCTCCGGGGCCAGCGAAATGATTTTCATGAACTTCAGGTCACGCAGCTCACGCGCGACCGGACCAAATATGCGGGTTCCTTTGGGATTACGCTCGGCGTCGATGATCACGATTGCGTTCCGATCAAAGCGTAGGTAGGAGCCGTCCGCGCGCCGGATGCTCTGCTTGGTGCGCACGACGACAGCATCACAAACATCCCCCTTCTTGACGGTGCCGTCGGGTGCAGCTTCCTTGATGTGACACTTGATGACCTCACCGACGCGGGCGTAGGTCTGGTTGCGGCCTTGAACACCGATCATCGCGGCCCGCTTGGCACCGGTATTGTCGGCTACGTCAAGAATGGAGCGTATTTGAAGCATGTTCGGTGGGTATTAGGCAGATACTTGGGCCGTTTCCTGGGCGCGCTCGACGATTTCGACCAAGCGCCACCGCTTGGTCTTGGAGAGGGGGCGCGTTTCCTCAATGCGGACGATGTCGCCAACCTTCGCCTCCGATTTCTCGTCGTGGGCGTAGAACTTCTTGAAGGTTGTGACCACCTTCTTGAATTGAGGGTGCGGAAAGCGACGCTTGACGCTCACAACAATCGTCTTCTGCATTTTGCTGGAGACGACCTCGCCGGTGCGCTCCTTGCGCTGACTGCGCTCTATAGAATTCGCGGATTCGGACATGGGTTAGGCGGCTTTAGGTTGCGCTTTCTGCTTTTGGAGCTGGGTGATGCGGGTTTCGATGCGCGCAATGTCCTTGCGGATGATGCGAATTCGAGCGGGCTTCTCCAACTGGGCGGTAGCCTTTTGCAGACGCAGGTTGAACAACTCTTGCCGCAAATCGCGGCCCTTTGCAGCCAGCTCGGCTACCGTCATGTCTTTCAGCTCGGGAAACTTCATGGTCAGGCGTGCGCGTGTCGCGCGATGAACTTCGTCTTGATGGGCATCTTGGTGGCGGCCAAGCGCATGGCTTCACGGGCCATTGCTTCAGGGATGCCATCCACTTCAAACAGCACATTGGCGGGTCTAATTACTGCAACCCAGCCTTCCACGCCGCCCTTGCCGGTGCCCATTCGGACTTCAAGTGGCTTCTTGGAAAAGGACTTGTCAGGGAAGATACGTATCCACATTTTCCCACGCCGTTTCATGTGGCGCGAAATGGCCACACGGCAGGCTTCGATGACTTTGTTGTCAAGCCAGCAGCGCTCCAGCGCCATCAGGCCATACTCGCCGAATGCCACGGTGTTGCCACGGGTGGCCAAGCCACGCCGCGCTCCGCGCTGCATTTTGCGATACTTTACTCTTGCGGGCATCATCGCCATATCGAGTCCTCAGTCAAAAAAGTTAGTTACTGCCGGGCTGAATCTGTGTCGCGGCCGCGGCGGGAGCCACTGCTTTGGCTTCCTTGTCCTTGGGCTCGTCCTTGCAGATCCAGCATTTTACCCCGAGCTTCCCGTAGACTGTCTTGGCTTCAGCAAAACCGTAGTCAATGTTGGCACGAAGCGTGTGCAACGGCACACTGCCTTCGAGGTATTTTTCAACCCGCGCGATTTCAGCTCCGCCCAACCGACCAGCACAGCGAACGCGGAT
This sequence comes from uncultured Klebsiella sp., assembly GCA_964591495.1. Classification (GTDB taxonomy): domain Bacteria; phylum Verrucomicrobiota; class Verrucomicrobiia; order Limisphaerales; family SXTU01; genus SXTU01. The sequence goes on along the minus strand of CAZQEW010000016.1, from coordinate 36,775 downwards.
TCCCTGAACGCCCTGCATTTGCATGGCTGTTTGAACCGCCTTCTTCATTGCCCGCCGGAAGGAAACGCGTCGCTCAAGCTGAAGTGCGATGTTTTCGGCAACGAGCTGGGCGTCTGACTCCGGCGACTTGACTTCAACGATGTCGACGTAAACCTCTTTGCCCGTCATCTTGCCAAGCTCCTCTTTGAGCTTGTCGATCTCCGCACCCTTGCGCCCGATTACAACGCCTGGCCGTGCCGTGTGGATCGTGATACGACAGCGATTCGCAGCCCGCTCAATGCCTATGCGGGGGACTGAAGCTGATTCGAGCTTCTTCTTTAGAATCTCGCGGATCTTGAAATCCTCGGTCAACAGATTGCCGAAGCCTTTCTTGTCGGAATACCACTTGGAACGCCAGTCCTTGTTGACGGCGACGCGCAGGCCGACGGGGTTGGATTTTTGGCCCATAGGATTACTGGTCGGAAAGAACGATTTTGATGTGGCTGCTGCGCTTGATGATGGGACCGGCGGACCCACGCGCCTTTGGGGTAAAGCGCTTCAGCCGCCCGGCCGTAAGCGCCAAAGCCTCACGCACCCGGAGGTTTTCAGCCTTGAGGCCGTTATTGTTCTCCGCATTCGCTATTGCAGAGTTAAGAGTCTTGGCGACAGCACGTGCTGACTTCCTCGGTATGACCGCCAGGACATGCTGCGCTTGGACGGCGGGCAGGCCCTGGATTTGGCGCACGACTTCGCGCACCTTTTGAGGCGACATCCGGAAATTTTTGAGTATGGCTTGGACTTCCATGCTATTTAGCCTCCGCCTTCGCGGTGTGTGCACCGTGCTTCTTGAAGGTGCGGGTTAGGGAAAACTCACCGAGTTTGTGCCCTACCATGTTCTCAGTTACAAACACTGGCATGAACTGCTTGCCATTGTGGACGTTAAATGTCAGGCCAATAAATTCAGGCGTGATGGTCGAACGACGCGACCACGTCTTGATGGGCGTCTTCGTGTTGGCCGCTTTGGCTTTCACGATCTTGTCCTGCAAACTTGGCTCCACGTAAGGGCCTTTTTTAATTGAGCGTCCCATATTCTCTTACTTTTGCTTCATGGCCCGACCATCTCGGCGAACTACGATGAACCGGTTGGATTCTTTTGTGCGACGGCGAGTGCGGTAACCTTTGGCAATCAATCCCCAAGGAGAAGTGAGCTGCTGCCAACCACCACCCGACTTGGACTTACCAGCACCACCGCCGTTGGGGTGGTCAACCGGATTGCGTGCTACGCCACGCGAGATCGGCCGAATGCCGCGATGGCGGCTGCGTCCAGCTTTACCCAAGACAACGTTTTCGTGCTCAGGATTCCCTACCTGACCGATTGTTGCATAACAGTTCTCGTGAACTTTGCGGATCTCGCCCGAGGGGAGTCGGATTTGGGCATAGCCAGAATCCACGGACATAAGCGTTGCGGCTGATCCCGCGGACCGCACCATCTGCGCGCCTTTGCCGGGGATCATCTCAATGCTGTGGATCGGAAGCCCAACGGGGATGTTCTTCAACTGAACGCTGTTACCAACATCAGGAGTGGCCGAAGGTCCGGAGTGCACTTTCGCACCAACTTTAAGTCCTAGCGGTGCTACAATATATCGTTTCTCCCCATCCTTGTAGGTAAGGAGAGCCAAGCGAGCGGTGCGGATGGGGTCGTATTCAATAGCGGACACTTCGGCTTCAATACCGTGTTTGTTCCGCTTGAAGTCCACCAAACGAATTTTCTGCTTGTGACCGCCGCCAATGCCGCGCGCAGTGACCCGGCCATAGTTGTTACGTCCACCGCTTTTCTTGCGCGTGACGACCAAGCGGCGCTCTGGCTTGGTCTTGGTGACGTCGCTATAATCCGAGATAGTAATATATCTCGTGGACGGTGTAAGGGGGCGGAAAGTCTTGACTGGCATGGCAGTAGTTTAAGTGAGGTTGATCTTGTCACCCTCCTTGAGGGTTACAACGGCCTTCTTCCAGTGCGCATCACGCCCAGCATGCTTGGTGTTTTTTCGCCGGGCCTTGCCGCGAACGTTGGACGTGTTGACTCTGACAACTTTGACGTTGAAGAGCTCCTCGACCGCATTACCGATCTCGACCTTGTTGGCGCGACGATCAGCAACGACGGTGTATTGATTGAATCGCTCAGCCTGCATCGCACCTTTTTCACTGATGCGCACCGTCTTGATTATATCGAAGGAATTCATGGCGGTTACTTATTGTTTAGGCGAGTCGCCACCTTTTCGAAGGCCGCCTTGGTGAACACCAACTTGTCGCAAAGGAGCGCCTCGTAGGTGTTGAGACTATCGCCACTAGTCAAGGTAACGTTGGGAACATTCCGGGAGCCCAATGACAAATTAGGGTTGTCTTTCCCAGCCACCAAAAGAACCGTGCGTCCGGGAAGTTTGAGTGCCTGCAACATGGTGAGGAATTCCTTCGTCTTGGGCGTCGCCAGCTTGAATTCATCGACCACGACTACGTCACCCGCCTTCAATCGTTCGCTGAGCGCTTTCCGAAGGGCAATAGAGCGGACTTTCTTATTAACCTTCTTTGAAAAGTCGCGGGGTTTTGGACCGAACACGACACCACCGCCACGCCAGAGAGGCGATTGATAGGAGCCAGCACGAGCACGTCCAGTGCCCTTTTGGCGCCATGGCTTCTTGTTCGTTCCAGCCACTTCGCCGGCAGTTTTAGTGCAGGCAGTCCCGCTACGCTGACCAGCGCGGTAGGCAACAACCGTGTCGTGCACAGCCTGCGTGTATCGGCCATCTTGAACAACCTCGAAGCCGACCTCGACTTCACCTTGGCTGTTACCCTTATTGTCCAAAACCGGGAGTTTCATGACTTACTTCTTCTTGGCATCCTTCTTGCCCTTGGCCAAAGCCTCAGCTAGCTCTTTGGCTTTCTTGGCAGCCTCCTCGCGATCTTTGCGAGCTTGGGCAACCGGATACTTCTTTGCTTCGCGAATCACAACGTAGTCACCTTCGGAACCGGGAATTGATCCCTTGATGAGCAAAAGATTGTCATCCTTGCGGACCTGGATGATCTCCAGATTCTGAGTAGTGCGCTGCTCCTGACCCATGTGGCCTGGCATCTTCAATCCCCGCCGCACCGTGCCCGGGAACAAACGTTGACCAATGGCACCTGACCGGCGTTTCCACCCTTTGCAGCCGTGCGTCGCATCACCGCCAGCAAACGCCCAGCGACCCACTACACCCTCAAAGCCACGGCCCTTGGTTTTACCAATGGCATCAATAAAATCACCCACTGCAAAAATCTCGGGTCCGACGACATCACCCGGCTTGACCGACAGCGCAAAGTCACGGAACTCTTTGATACGCTTAACCGGTGCCCCTTTGTGTTTGGTGATATGACCTAGCAGCGGCTTGGTAAGACGCTGGGGCTTCTGGTCGTCAAAGCCAAGCTGCACAGCGTTGTAGCCATCCTTGCCGTCCTTGGACTTGACCTGCAGAACGCGATTCGGACCCGCGAGAACAACGGTGACAGCCACAGCGTTACCCGCGGCGTCGTAAACGCGCGTGTGACCAAGTTTCTTTCCTAGCAAGCCGATCATAGGAGTTAAATCTTAATGGTGATGTCCACGCCGGCTGGCAGGTTGAGCTTCTTCAGCTCATCAACTGTCTTGGCAGTAGGATCAAGGATATCCAGCAGGCGCTTGTGGGTGCGCTGCTCGAACGTCTCTTGGGATTTTTTATCAGCGTGAGGCGAGCGAAGCACGGTGACTCGCTCGATACGGGTAGGAAGGGGGATGGGGCCTGCGACCCGGGCGCCGGAGCGCTTGACCGTCTCGACGATGTCGTGAGCCGACTGGTCGATGACCCGGTGGTCGTAAGCCTTGAGGCGAATGCGAATGCGTTGTCCAGCCATACAAAGAACAAGTGATTAGTTATGCGCGAGCCGCGCTGCCACACGCTCCTACCAACTCCGCGAGTTGGTTCAGCGCGATCTTCATTTCACGAATTGTCTGACGTTTGGTCACCGTGTCTTCGTTTTCCGTCCGCCGAGTTATCCCGACGAAAGGGCGGGCAAAATACCAGTATGCGTTTTCGGTGCAATGTTTTTTTAAAACTATTTTACCGAGAGAGTTTCGATCAATGAATCCGGCCTTCCGCGCACGTGCCATGGCCGGTTGCACTGCTCTGTTCCCGCTACAACAGGGGTAAAAACGGCGTTTTCTTTTGGTTGCTGACTTCATCACGGCCGTGAGTATCAACGCTTCGGTGCTTTGGCCTTGTTTCACTCAAAATCAAGGGCGAATTGGTCAACAAAATCACTCCACCCGCGCCTCACCGGTCCCCTTTGCCACTTCGCCGATGAGCCACGCTTTGTGCTTCTGGCTACGGATGAATTTTAGCGCCGCGTCGGCACGCTCCGCCGCCACGACGGCCACCATGCCCACGCCCATGTTGAAGACCTGATAAAGTTCGGCCTCATCCACGCCGCCGCGCTTGGCCAGCAGCTCAAACAGCGGCCCCATCTCCCAAGTGCCTTTGCGGATAACCACGTCGCATTTGGTCGGTAGCACACGGGGGATGTTGTCCACAAAGCCACCGCCAGTGATGTGCGCGAACGCCTTCACTTGGTCGGGTTTACCTGCGCGGTTGAACTTTTTGAGCAGCGCCTGCACGAGCGGGCCATAGCTGACGTGGACCTTGAGCAACTCCTCGCCAACCGTGTTGTGCAGATCGGGGACGAAGTCGCCCGGCTGATACTTGAGCTGCTCGAAGAGAATCTTCCGCGCGAGCGAGTAGCCGTTCGTGTGCAGGCCGCTGGATGCAATGCCGATCACCGCGTCACCGCGCCTTATGGACTTCTGCCCGTTGAGCATCCGCGACTTCTCCACCACGCCGACGATGGTGCCGCTCACGTCGTATTCGCCCGCCTGGTAGAAGCCCGGCATCTGCGCCGTCTCACCACCGATGAGGGCGCAACCGTTGGCCGCGCAGCCGCGCGCGAAACCCTTGATGATGTCGGTGAAAACATGCGGCTCCAGCTTGCCGGTGCCGAGGTAGTCGAGGAAGAACAGCGGCTCGGCACCCAGCACCGCGATGTCGTTTACGCAGTGGTTGACGAGGTCCTCGCCGATGGTGTCGTGCTTGTCCATGGCAAAGGCCAGCTTCAGCTTGGTGCCGACGCCGTCCACGGAGCTGACCAGCACGGGCTGGCGGTATTTCTTCACGTCGAGCGCAAAGAGGCCGCCGAAGCCGCCGACCTTGCCAAGCACCTCGCGGCGGTGCGTGCTGGCGAGCAGCTGGGGCAGCGTGCCCTTGACCTTGTTGCCCAAATCAATGTCCACCCCGGCGGCGGCGTAAGCTTTTTGTTTCATGCGTGGAAGTCAGCGTCTGCCGCGGCGCGGCCGGACGCGAGGCCGCATCTTTCGGAATCCCCCGCCCCGCAGCAAGGCAAAGAATGCTGTTCGGGGGCTAACCAATCCACTTTCCCGCACGTCTTTGTCCCTGCACCATGCGCCTTCCTATGACTTCGGCCCGTCTGATTCCACTGCTGGTCGCGGCTTTGCTTGCACTCGCGCCCAGCCTTCACGCCGCTGAAACGAAGCAGCCCAATGTCCTCTTCATCGCCATTGATGACTTGAACCACTGGGTCGGCCACCTCGGGCGCAATCCGCAGGCGCGCACCCCCAACATCGACCGCCTCGCGAAGCAGGGCGTGACCTTCTCCCGCGCCTACTGCACCGCGCCGGCCTGCAATCCCTCGCGAGCGTCGCTCATGTCCGGCCTGCGGCCCAGCTCGACCGGCTGTTACCTCAACTCCCAGCCGTGGGGACCGGGCATCAGCAAGGACAAGCTGCTTAACTCCCACTTCGCCCAGCACGGCTACCGGGTATTTGGGGCGGGGAAAATTTACCATTCCTCCGAACGAGCTGGCACCTGGACAGGCTATCACTCGGGCGGCAAGGACGGCGGGGCCAGGCAACCGCTCAAACTGCATCCCTCCGCCAAAAACGATGGCGTGGACGGCATCAAGTTCGGCCCGCTCGCAAATGCGGATGAGGACATGCCGGACCATGCGGTGGTGGATTACTGCATCGGCAAGCTCAACGAAAAGGGCGACCAGCCGTTCTTCATCGCCTGCGGCCTGGTGAAGCCGCACATGCCGTTCAGCGTGCCGAAGAAGTGGTTCGACATGTTTCCGCTCGAAATCATCCAACTGCCCCCGCACCGCCCGGACGACCTCGACGACGTTCCGCCCGCCGGCGTAAAGATGGCCGGCCCGCAGGGCGACCACGCCGCCATTGTCCGCTCAGGCCGGTGGAAGGAAGCCGTGCAGGCTTACCTCGCCACCATTGCCTACTGCGACTTCGAGATCGGGCGTCTGCTTGACGCGCTCGATAAATCTCCCCAGCGCGACAATACGATCGTTTGCCTCTGGAGCGACCATGGCTGGAGCCTCGGCGAAAAATCCCACTGGCGGAAGTTCGCGCTCTGGGAGGAACCCACGCGCACCGTCCACGTCTGGCGCGTCCCCGGCGTCACGCCCGCCGGCGCGACGTGTGCGCGCACCGTGGACTACGTGAACATCTTTCCCACGCTCTGCCAGCTCACCGGCCTGCCCAAGCCCGCGCACCTCGAAGGCCACGACATGACGGCACTGCTGCGAAATCCCCAGACCGCTTGGAGCCACCCAGCCATCACCACGCACGGCCTTAAGAACCACACCGTCCGCACCGAGGGCTGGCGCTATATCCGCTACGCCGACGGCGGCGAGGAGCTTTACGACGAAACCGCCGACCCGCTGGAATACACAAATCTCGCCCAGCACACCGACCACGCTGCGCGCAAGGCCGAGCTAGCCAAACTTCTGCCCAAGAGCGACGCGCCCAACCTGCCTGCAACTGGCGGTGGTGGCGAAGGCGAAGCCAAACCCGGAAAGAAAAAGGCGAAGAAGCAGTAGCTCCTTCGCCCAAGAAAAAAGGTTTACGGGCCGGTCAGAACCGCGCCAGCGCCTCCAGCTCCTTCACGCGCAGGTCAATCGCCTGCCGCGTTGCCTTGGTCGTGGCGACCACGCCGAAACCCTCACAGCAGAAGGAAGCCGTCACCGTGCCGTGAATGATCGCGCGGCGAAGGTTCTTTTCGAGGTCGCCCTTGGCGCTGGCAAGGTAGCCGATCATCCCGCCTACGAACGAATCGCCCGCGCCCGTCGGATCCACCACCTTCTTCAGCGGGTAAGCCGGGGCAATGAAAAAGCCGTTTGGACCGGAGAGCACTGCTCCGTGGGAACCCTTCTTGATGATCACGTATTTCGGCCCGAGCTTGTGAATCTTCTTCATCGCGCTGAAGACGTTGTCCTCCTTGGTGAGCTGGTGCGCCTCGCTCTCGTTGAGCACGAAGGCGTCCACGCGGTTCAGGAGCTTCAGCAGGTTGGGCAGCATGATGTTCATCCACAGGTCCATCGTGTCTGCGACCACGAACCGCGGCCGCTCCAACTGATCCAGCACACTGTGCTGGATGGGCGGCGCGATGTTCGCCAGCAGGACATAGGGCGTGGACTCGTAATCGCCCGGGAGCTTGGGCGACCAGTGCTCAATCACGCCGAGCACGGTGTTGAGCGTGCGGCGGTTGTTCATGTTCACCTCGTATTCCCCGGACCAGTGAAAGGTCTGGCCGTCCGGCACGCGCTCCAAGCCCTTGAGACAAATGCCGTGCTTCTCGTAGAGCTTCAGGTATTTGGCCGGGAAATCCCCGCCCACCACACCGAGCAGCTTGGTCGGGGCGAAAAAGCTGGCCGCCACGGCCGCGTGGCTGGCCGAGCCGCCGAGCAGGCGCGGGTTTTCCGCCTTGGGGGTCTTGATGGAATCGAGGGCCGTGGTGCCGACTACGAGAACGCTCATGCTGTGCTGTTAGATTGGTTGAATCAGTTGCGGCGCGGACGTTAGGGGCAAAAGGTGCACGCGGCAAGGCACTTGAAACCTTGCGCCGCCCCCGCCCCTCTCCTTAAATCGCTGCGTGCCGACCAAAGTCATCGCCGTGGCGAACCAGAAGGGTGGCGTGGGCAAGACGACCACTGCCGTCAACCTCGCCGCCTGTCTCGCCGCCCAAGGCCAGCGCGTGCTGTTGGTGGACATCGATCCGCAGGCCAACGCCACCAGCGGCGTGGGCCTGCCCAAGACGGAGGGTGCCAGCAGCTACCGGGCATTGCTGGGCGAGGGAGCGCTGGCGGAGCTCATCCTGCCCACGGCCTTCGAACGGCTGGAAATCGTGCCGAGCGAAGTGGACTTGTGCGGGGCGGAGATCGAGTTGGCGCGGCTGGAAAACCACCTACAACGGCTCGCCCTAGCGCTTCAGCCCGTGCGTGACTCGGGCAAATACGACCTCATCGTCATCGACTGCGCGCCGTCACTGGGCGTGCTGACGCTCAACGCCTTCGCTGCCGCGGATGCTCTGCTGGTGCCATTGCAGTGCGAATACTACGCGCTGGAGGGCATCTCGATGATCCACCGCGTGCTGGGCCAGGTCCGCGATTCCGGAGTGAACGCAAGCCTCGAACTGCTCGGCGTTGTCATGACCATGTTCGACGGGCGCACGCGGCTGTCGCAGCAAGTCCTCGGCGAGGTGCGTGAGCATTTCGGCGAGAAGGTTTTCGAGACCGTCATCCCGCGCACCACGCGCCTGGCCGAGGCGCCCAGCCACGGCCAGCCCATAATCCACTACGACAAATACAGCGCTGGGGCATCTGCCTACGAGGTGCTCGCCCAAGAAGTCCTGGAGCGGCTGAAATAGAACCCCGTCGGTGCCTTTGGCATTGAGGAGCCGGGGCGATGACGCTAGGGTGCCCGGCCATGAACGTCTTTGTCACCGGGGGAGCCGGTTACATTGGGTCAGTTTGCGTGGAGGAGCTGTTGAACGCCGGCCATGCGGTGACGGTGTTTGACAACCTCTCCGAGGGGCATCGTTCCGCCGTGGACGCTCGCGCGCGCTTCGTGCTGGGCGACCTCGCGGACCGCGAGCTGGTCGCCCGCGCGCTGGTGGATTCCGGCGCGGAGGCCGTCATCCACTTCGCCGCCCACGCGCTGGTGGGCGAGTCCATGCAGCAGCCGGGGAAATATTTCCGCAACAACGTCGCGCATGGGTTGAACCTGCTGGAGGCTGCCGTCCACGCACGCGTGCGCAAGTTCGTCTTCAGCTCGACGTGCGCCACCTACGGCGTGCCCGAAAAAATGCCGATGGACGAATCCCTGCCGCAGCGGCCGGTGAACCCCTACGGCGAGTCCAAGCTGATGTTCGAGACGATGCTCCGGTGGTATCAGCAGTTGCACGGCCTGGAGTTCGTGGCCTTCCGCTACTTCAACGCGGCGGGCGCGAGCCGGAAGTTTGGCGAGCACCACCGCATCGAGACGCATCTGATCCCGAACGTGCTCAAGGTCGCCCTGGGCCAGCGTGAGCAATGCGAGGTCTTCGGCACCGACTATCCGACGCCCGACGGCACGTGCGTCCGCGACTACATCCACATCGCCGACCTCGCGCAGGCGCACATCCTCGCGCTCGCGCCGGGCAAAGCCGGGTTCTTCAACCTCGGCAACGGCTCGGGCTACTCGGTGAAGGAAGTCATCCAAACCTGTGAGCGGATCTCCGGCACGCCGATCCGCACGGTGGAGAAGCCCCGCCGGCCCGGCGACCCGCCCCGCCTCGTGGCCGCCGCCGACAAGGCGCTACGCGAACTGGGCTGGCAGCCGAAGTTCCCGAAGCTCGATGACATCGTCGCCACCGCGTGGGACTGGCATAAGCGGCACCCGAACGGATATCGGGATTGAAGCTGATCGCTCGGCTCTCGACGCTCAATTTGGAATATGAGGGCTAACCGCCAAACATTCTGGTGGGGGCTGGCAGCATTGAGCATCGTAAGCTCCACCGTAGGAATCGGCTCGATGGCCTTCGACTGGTTCATCCGGGCACGTGACAACCATCTCGACACCAGCGAACACAAGCTCATCGACTGCACCAATCGCACGCTGTCAGTGCATTTTGTCATGCAGCCCGCCAAGTCATTTACTCTGCTGCTGGGATACCCGGCTGGGACTAGGTCGGCGTTTACAAATCAGTTCAAGGGGCAAGTGGAGTTTTGGGCTGACAATGTTCGGGTGGCCTCGCTTATCGTCGAATCGGATGACGTTCAAGACGCTAACTGGCTCAATCATCGAGGTATGGGCGATGCCCACATATTGAACTGGTCCTCGCACAAGCCGGGATTGGCGTCGCTCCTAAAACCAAGGCGCATCTACGAGATGAAGGTGGAGTTTTCCCAGCCGCCCCCAACGAACTCATCGCTCTGGGCTCACTTCCTCCAGCGTCACGCGGATGTGGACAGACAATCCACCATCATTCGATCACATCTTTACCCACCACCATGATCCGCAACATCATCTTCGACTGGTCGGGCACGCTGGTGGATGACCTGCCCGCCGTGCTGCGGGCCACGAACCATTGCTTCGTATCCGCCGGGCGGCCGGAAATGTCGCTCGACCAGTTCCGCGCGGAGTTCTGCCTGCCGTTCCAGCCGTTTTACGACCGCCACCTGCCCGGCGTGCCGATGGCGCAGTTGGAGCAGTGGTTTCACGCGAAGTTCCGCGAAGTGCAGGACTTGGTCGAGCCGCTGCCGCACGCGCGGGAGTTTCTGCTGTTCTGCCAGGAGCGCGGTGTGCGGACGTTTCTTCTGAGCACGGTGCACCCGGACCACTGGGAAACGCAGGCGGCCAGCTCGGATTTTGGGCGGTTCATCGGCCGGCCTTACACGGGGGTTTGGGACAAGCGGAAGGTCATCCGGCAACTCGTGACGGAGAACGGCCTCGACCCGCAGGCCACGGTTTTCATCGGCGACATGGCGCACGACATCGAGACGGCCAAGCACGGGGGCGTCCACTCGGTCGCGGTGCTGACGGGCTATAACAAACTGCCGCAGCTCCGCGCGGCGGAGCCGGACCTGATCGTGGAGCACCTCGGCGAACTGCGCCAATTGCTTGCCCGGCAGGAGATGCAGCTTCACGCACCACGCACCACTCACCAGGCCGAGCCGTTCCCGATCTCGACAGTCGGCGGCCTGATCTTCGACGCCGACAACCGAGTGCTGATGATCCGCACCCAAAAATGGTCGCACCTGTGGGGCATTCCCGGCGGCAAGATCAAGTGGGGCGAGCGCGCCGAGGACGCGTTGCGCCGCGAGTTGAAAGAGGAGACCGGCCTGGACATCGCGGACATCCGGTTCGTGCTGGTGCAGGACTGCATCCATTCCAAGGAGTTTTACCGCGACGCCCATTTTCTCCTGCTCAACTATACCTGCCGCGCCTTTGGCAGTGAGCCTTCCGTCACGCTCAACGAGGAGGCGCAGGAGTTCCGCTGGGTGACACTGGCGGAGGCGCTGGCAATGGATTTGAACCGGCCGACGCGCGTGCTGCTGGAGGAAGTCGCGCGAGTGGAACCAGAACAGTGAAGCCATCAAGCGGCGAGTATTGGCTGGCCAGCACTTCACCATCTCGTTACTTCAGCACCCCATGTCCACCGACACCATTACCCTCGCCGACCTCGAAGTTCGCTACCGCGTGGGCGTGCCCGATGCCGAGCGGGCGCAACCGCAGCGGCTCCTGCTGACCCTGGAGATGCGGCGGGATTTCACGCGGGCCGCCGCGAGCGATGACTTGCGAGAGACGATTGATTACTATGCGGTTTCGCGCCGGCTGCTGGCCCTGGGCGAAGGTCGGAGCTGGAAACTGATCGAGACGCTCGCGGCGGACATCGCCGCGCTGGTGCTGGGCGACTTCGGCGCTGAGTCCGTCACGGTGGAGGTAAAGAAGTTCATCATCCCCGAAGCACGCCATGTCAGCGTGCGGCTGACGCGGGAGGCGAGTTAAGCCAGCAACTCCTTGATCGGCCCCACGGCCGGGTCAGCGATGGGAACCTGGCGGCCGGCGATGTCGAAGTTGCCTTTCGAGCTGAGGCCGAGCGCGCGCAGGTAAGTGTGGAAGAGATGGCCGCAGTCCACCTCGCGGTCCTTCACTTCCGTGCCGTTGGCGTTGGTCGCGCCAATGACGGCACCGCGCTGGATGCCCGCGCCGCCGAGACAAACGCTCCACGCGCGGCCCCAGTGGTCGCGTCCGTAATACTGGTTGATGCGCGGTGTGCGCCCGAACTCGGAGAGCACCACCACCAGCGTGTTCTCGAGCATCCCGCGGTCATACAGGTCCGTGATGAGCGTGGCGAAGGGCTTGTCAAACTCCCCCACCTGCTCGAAGTGGAAGTTGAAGTTCTCATTGTGCGTGTCGTAGTTCGAGTGCGAGACCTGCACGAACGAGATGCCATTCTCCAACAACCGCCGCGCCATCAGACAGTGCCGGCCGAAGTCGTGTTTGCCGTAGCGGTCGTGGTCTTTCGCCGGTTCCTTGCCCAACTCGAAGACCTCGCGCTGCTTCATCAGCTCCAGCGCCTGCTCGTAGCTCTGCACATAGGCGTCGGTCATCGCCGTGCGGCGGCGGGAGAGGAAATGATCGTTGGCAAGGCGGCGGAAGGCGTTTTGTTCCGCGAGCGAAGTGTCGGTGAGGCTGTCGGGTTTGGTGGTGTTCTGCGGGGGCTTGCCGCCGTCGAGCGAAATGCTGGCGTATTTCGGCCCAAGATACGCGGAGTCCGCACTGCGTCCGCCGCCGCCGCCGGCCGTGATGCGGATGTGGCCGGGAAGCGTGCGGTCCGAGGTGTCGAGGCATTTGGCGACGACCGCGCCGATTTCAGGGACGGACTGGCCGGGCATTTGGCGGCGGCCGGTGAGCATCATGTAGCTACCCTTGCCGTGGTCGTCGTTCTTGGTGTTGATGCTCCGCACGAGGGCGAGGTGGTGCATCACCTTCGCCGTGTGGGGGAGCAGTTCGCTGATGTGAATGCCGGGCACGCTGGTGGGAATGGCGCGGAACGGCCCGCCGGTGTCGGTGCCGGGCTTCGGATCCCAGCTTTCAAGCTGCGAGAGGCCGCCATGCATGTTGATGACGAGCATGCGCTTCTGGTCTTTGGCGAGCGTGGCGGAGACGGCGGGCTGGGCAAAGGTGCCGAGGCCGCCGACCACCGCGCCGGTGCCAAGGGCGAGGCTGCCAAGGAAGTTGCGGCGGGCGAGGGTGTGTGCGGCCGAGTTGCAGGCGTAGGAGCAGGGCTTCATGGGCGGTCTGCGGTTTGTTGGCTTGTGGCACCATCCGACTGAAACCAAGACACATCCATTCGGTCGCAGAGCGTATTTTTGATCCGCAGCGATTTTTCGGGTGCTTTTGAGGTTCCCAATAATGCATTGAAACTCGCTGCAAAGGATGGCGTCTATTGCGCGCCCTTGTTCCTTTGGCTCAACGTTTTGTCCGCGAGAATCAAACACGCACTGTGCCCCTCGGGCATCCGGCGTCTCGGGATAGTGGCAGCACTGTCCCGTGGAGGCCTTGTCGTGCCTGTGCTCGGACTGGTGGCGCTCCTGCTGACCGGCTGTTCGCGAAAATATTACCAGGCGCAGGCGGACGAGTCGGTCTACGGCATCCTCGGCAACAAGCAACGCCTGCTCACCGGCTCGACCAATGCGTTCACCATCGACACCGCATGGTCCAAGCGCGAGCCCAAGGACATCCGTTGGGAGGAACTCTACGACCATAGCAAGGGCGGCGGCGGCCGCCGGGTGATCGGCATCGACGACGCGCTCCGGCTCGCCATCGAGCAGAACCGCCAATACCAGCTCCGGAAGGAAACCCTCTACCTGACCGCGCTTGGTCTCACCGGCGAGCGGCGGGAGTTTTACAAAATCCCCTTTGGCACCGGGAATGTGGGCGTGGCCCGCGAACGCGATGCAGACGGCCGGGTGGATGGCGGTGCCACCGTCGGCTTCAACCAACTGTTGCAGTCCGGCGGCAGCATCAGCGCGTCCCTCGCCAACGACATGCTGCGCTACTTCACCGGCGATCCGCGGCGTTCGGTGAGTTCCGTGATATCGCTCAATTTCGCCCAACCGCTGCTACGCGGTGCCGGCGCGGACATCGTCGCGGAAAACCTTCGCCAAGCTGAACGCGACGTCATCTACGATCTGCGGGCCTTTGCGTTGTTCCAGCAGACCTTTGCGCTCGACGTCGTGACCACCTACTACCGGCTGTTGCAACGCCGGGACGCCGTGCGGAACGCGTGGAACAACTTCGAGCGGCTCAAAAAGCTCCGCGAGATGCTGGAAGCCCAGTCGATGGCCGAACGCCGGGCCAAATTTGAGGTGGACCAGGCCCGGCAGCAGGAGCTGCAGGGCAAGACGGCCTATATCAGCTCGGTGGTGGCGTATCAAAATGCAGTCGACCAGTTCAAAATCACCCTTGTGCTGCCGCTGGGCGTGGAAGTGGCCTTGGACGACTCCCCTCTGGAAGACCTGCGGCAGACGGGCCTCGTGCCAGTCGCGACCGACGAGGAAGCTGCGTATGCCGCCGCGGTGGAGCGGAAAATGGACATCCTCAATGAGATTGATCGGCTGGAGGACAGCAAGCGCAAGATTGCCGTTGCGGCCAACCGCCTCCGCGGCAACGTGACGCTGGTTTCCGGAGTGTCGCTGGCCAATGACGCGGTGAATTACTCCAAGTTCGACATTTCCCAATATCGCGCAAACGCGGGCCTGCAGCTTGACCTCCCGTTCGAGCGGATGCTGCAACGCAACGCCTATCGCGCCACCCTCATCACGTTCGAGCGGACTCTGCGGTCACTGGGCCAGACCCTGGATTCCGCGCGCGACTCGGTCCGCCAAGGGTTGCGCACCTTGGAGCAGCTCCAGCAGAACTACATCATTCAAACCAATGCGCTCGAACTGGCCAACCGCCGGGTCGCCGTCACCGACATGCTGCTCCAAGCCGGCCGCGCGCAAACCCGCGACCAGCTCGAAGCCCAGACCGCGCAGCTCACCGCCCAGAATGCCGTGACGCAGACGCTCGTGGACCATCTGACCGCCCGGCTCCGGTTCCTGGTGGATGTCGGCAGCCTGCAAATTGACGGCGATAAATGGTGGTTGCGGGAGCAGCCCGTCCCGTTGCCGACCCGCCCCCTGCCCGTCCGACCCGCCAACCTCAGCGATCAAGCGGTGGCTTCGCCCGAGAAAGTATTCGGCAACTGATTCATGTTCGCACGCCTCCTCCAATTTGTCCGTCAACGTCCCGTCTGGCTTCTGCTGGGCGTCTTGCTCGTCATCGGCGGGGTTGCCTACGGTTTGCGCAGCCGCAAGCCAACCGGCCCGCTCAACAGCTACTACACCGTCAAACGCGGCGATTTCCTGGTCTCGTTGGTCGAGGGCGGCACGCTGCGCGCGGTGCAGGAGTTGATCATCCGGAACGAACTGGAAGGCACCACCACCATTGTGAGCGTGGTTCCCGAGGGCACCACGGTGCAAAAGGGTGACCTGCTGGTGGAGCTGGATTCTTCAGGCCTGCGCGAGAAGATCAACAATCAGGAGATCACGGTCCAGAACGCTGATGGGGCTTACAGCAAGGCCAAGGAGGATCTGCAAATCCAAAAGCTCACGCAGGAGGCTGCCGTGCAGGACGCGACGCTCAAGGTGGAGTTCGCCGAATCCGACCTGGAGAAATACAAGGAGGGCGACTGGCCGCAACAGAGGCGCGGCATCGAGGCCCGCGTCACCATCGCGCAGGAGGACATCCAGCGCGCCCAGGACCGGCTGAGCTGGACGCGCAAGCTCGAGGCTACCGGCTACGCGACCAAGGACGAATTGCGGGCCGATCTGCTCACCGTCAAGAAGGGTGAGATCGCCATTTCCCAAGCCGAGGAGGAGCTGAAAATCGCCACGCGCTTCGAGTATCCCAAGAAGATTCGCATCCTCGAGGCGGCCGTGGATACCGCGAAGCTCGTGTTGTTGCAGACCAAACAGAAAGCCACCTCCGCCATCAAGTCGTATGAGGCCGACGTGACCGCGAAACTCAACACGCTCGAGCTCCAGCGGGAGCGGTTGGCCGAGATGAAAAAGCAGCTGGAGCTGACCAAGATCTACGCCCCCCAGGAAGGATTGGTGGTCTATCCCTCCACCAGTGTCAGCAGCAGCGGCATTCTCATTGAGCAGGGCGCGACGATCCGCCAGAAGCAGGATCTCCTGAAACTTCCGGACGTGACCCAGATGATGATTGAAGTGAAGGTTCACGAGTCCCACGTGCGCCAGGTCAAACCGGGCTTGGGGGCTTACGTGACGATTGATTCACTGCCAGACAAGCAGTTCACGGGGGTAGTCAAAAAGGTAGGCGTGCTGCCCGATACCAGCAGCCGTTACTACAATCCCAACATGAAGGTCTATTCCACGGAGGTTTGGATCAACGAGTCGTTGCAGGACATCAAGCCCGGTGTTTCCGGCCGGGCGGAGGTGGTTGTCACCAACCTGCTTGGCGTTCTGACCGTTCCAATCCAGGCCGTCACCACCGTCAAGGGGCAGCAGGTATGTTTCGTGCAACGCGGCGAGAAGGACATGCCCGTGCCCGTCGAAGTCGGGATGTTTAACGACCGCATGATTGAAATCCGCAAGGGGCTCAACGAGGGCGACCGTGTCCTGTTGTCCGCGCTGGCCAACAGCGACACCATCTCGCTCGATGGCTCGGTGCTGGGCCGCGACGACGACGGCACCAACCGGCCGCTACCCAAGCTCCCGCCTACCGGCGCTTTCAAAGACAAGCCCGCCAAGGACGGCGACCTGCCAGCGGGCGTCCGCCGCAGCAATGGCAGCAATTCCGCCAAGCCACCGGCCACGACTCCCAAGCCCGAAAAGCCGACCAAGGATAAGTCCACGTCCACCGACAAACCCGCTCGCACTGCCGAACGGCCCGCGCGCAGTTCCACCGGGCCATGAGCGAGCGTGCCATCATCCGCATCGAAAAGCTGGAGAAGGTATATCGCATGGGCGACGTGGAGGTGCGCGCTCTGCGCGGCGTGGACCTCGCCATTTATCCCGGCGAATACGTCGCCATCATGGGCGCGTCCGGCTCCGGCAAATCCACCCTGCTGAACGTCCTCGGCTGCCTCGACCGGCCCAGTGGCGGCAAGTATTACCTGGGGGGTGAAGATGTCGCGACCATGGACGACGACGCGCTCTCCGCCTTCCGCGGCCGCACGCTCGGCTTCGTCTTCCAGAGCTACAACCTCATCCAGCAGCTCACCGTCATCGAAAACATCCACGTCCCGCTCTTCTACCAGGGCCGCGACCTCTCCGAATGCGAGGAGCACTGCGTCCGCCTCGCGAAAATGGTCGGCCTCGGCGAGCGCCTCGAACACCGGCCCAAGCAGCTCTCCGGCGGCCAGCAGCAGCGCGTGGCCATCGCCCGCTCCCTGGTGAACGACCCGCTCCTCATGTTGGCCGACGAGCCGACCGGCAACCTCGACTCCAAGACCGGCCTCGAAATCCTCGACACCTTCGACCGGCTCAACGCCGAGGGCAAAACCATCGTCCTCGTCACCCACGGCAACGAGGTCGCCGAGCGCGCCCAGCGCGTCATCCACATGAAGGACGGCGTCATCGCCCGGGAGGTCATCAACCGCCCGCGCCCTCCCCTGCCCCACCCATCGGGCGGCACTCTGGACCCAACCCCAACCGCCATCGCCTTTCCCAAATGAAATACCTGCTCACCCTCGCGCTCACTGCGTTCGCCTTGCCGCTCCTTGCCGCCGAGAGCGACGGCTTCGTTCCGATGTTCAACGGACGTGACCTCACCGGCTGGACCAACATCAACTGCGCCCCCGAGACCTGGACCGTGAAGGCCGGTGTCATTCACTGCACCGGCCGGCCCGTGGGGGCGCTCCGCACTTTGCGGCAATACGAGAACTTCATCCTCGAAGCCGAGTGGCGGCACCTCACCAGCGGCGGGAATTCCGGCGTCTTCATGTGGGGCTCGCCCATCAGCGCACCGGGCGTGCCCTTCCTGCGCGGCATCGAGGTGCAGGTGCTCGACCACGGCTATGCGGTCAATTACGAGAAGCAGAACGGCAAGAAATCGGACTGGTTCACCACGCACGGAGATGTCTTCCCCATCCACGGCGCGACGATGAAGCCCTTCGGGCGGCACCACGGCAGCCGCAGCTTTCCCAGCGAGGACCGCAGCAAGCCTTCGCCCGAGTGGAACCACTACCGCATCGTGGCCACCAACGGTGTCATCCGCCTGCACGTGAATGGCAAGGAAGTCTCCGGCGGCGAGGACTGCAATTACCGCAAGGGCTACCTCGCCCTCGAAAGCGAAGGCGCGCCGGTCGAGTTTCGCAACCTTCGCATCAAAGAACTTCCCTCCAGCAATCCGCCCGCCACACATATCGCGCCCCTCGATCCAGGCTGGGCCCCGCTCTACACCGGCACCGACCTGCGCGGTTGGAAAAGCGCCGGTGACGCGAAAATCCGCTGGCAGGCGAACGGCTGGCAGCTCGCGCTCAAGGACAACGCCACCGCCGACAAGCAAACGCTGTGGACCGAGGCGCAGTTCGGCGACGTGGAGTTCCTCATGGACATCCGCGCCGGCAAGACCGCCACCGGCGACGCCGCCCCTGCCCTGCTTGTGCGCGGGCGCGACGGCCAAGGCACCGAACTCAAAACGGGGCTCGAAGGCGGCAAAGGCGGCCGCATCCGGGTGCAGTTGAAAGGCACGGAAGCCACCGTGTTCCTGAACGACAAGGAAATCTCCCGCACCACCGTGCCCGCCGGGGCCGGCGCGCTCGGTCTCAAGGACACCGGAGCCGGCATGGACTTCGGCAACCTGCACGTGCGGAAGCTCTGAGCTGGCACCGGCTAAAGCTACAGACTTTTCCTGAGCGCTCGATCAGCCTGCCGGTTTGCCTGTAGGGAGGAAATCTGATTGAGTGCCGTCGGTGTTTCGCTTGCCGCACAGATCCTTCCGCTGGTGGCTCATGCTAATTTGGCTGGGCTTTGGCCTGCCGGCCTTGGCTCAGAGCATTAGCACGTTTTCGCCAACGTTCGGCGCCCCCGGAACAACGGTGACGATCAACGGAACAGGCTTGGGTTCCGCAACTCAGGTAAAATTCGGTAACTCGTCCGCTGTCGCGCCGATAGTTGTGTCCGCGACGCAGATACGGGCGGCTGTGCCTGCCGACGGCGAAAGCGGCTTCATCAGCGTGACTGCTGGTGCCACTGCGAGCAGCACCAACCTGTTCACCGTTTCGCCTCGCATCACCAGCTTCAGCCCGGCGCTGGGTAACGTCGGGGTTTCCATCCAGATCAACGGCGCAAATTTCATCTCCGGGGCCGGCCAAACCGTGGTCCGTTTCGGAGGCGTGGCCGCAACAACCGTCAATGTCACGGCGGCGGCGGTCCTGTTCGCCACGGTGCCCAACAGCGCGGTGACTGGGCCGCTTACCGTCTCCACCTTCGCCGGCACCAATGTCACCACGAGCAACTTCGTCGTCTCTGGCGCCGCGGTCATCACCGGGTTCACGCCTGCCATCGGGCCGACGGGCTCCGTCGTTGTCATCTCCGGCGGCGACTTCACCGGTGCGACGGCCGTGCGCTTCAACGGCGTGACCGCAGCCTTCACCGTCACCGCGGCCTCGCAGATTCATGCCACCGTGCCGCCGACGGCCACCGCCGGGCCGGTTTCCGTCACCACGCCATCCGGCACGGCCACGACCAGCAGTAACTTCGTCGTCAGCGGCCTTGCCCCCCTCGTCACGGGCTTCGCGCCGTTCGGCGGCAAGCCGGGCGATCCCGTGGTCATCACCGGCCTCAACTTCACCACGGCCACCAACGTCTCGTTCAACGGCGTCACGGCCGTCGCCTTCCTCACCTCGGACACACAGATTTCCGCGACCGTCCCCGCCGGCGCCACCACCGGCCCCATCCGCGTGATCAACCCCGCCGGCACGAACACCACCGGCAGCAACTTCATCATCGGCCCGTTCATCACCGGGTTCAGCCCCAGTGCGGCGCAGGTCGGCTCGGACGTGGTTGTGGATGGGCTGAATTTTCTCGAGGTGACGAATGTGGCATTGGCCTCGGCCTCGGGCGGCTTCACCAACGCGGCCTTCACCATCACGGCCGGCACGCAACTCCGCGCCACCGTGCCCGTGGGCGCGACCAACGGCCCCATCCGGGTCATCTCGCCCAGCGGGACGAATCTCTCATCCAGCAACCTCACCGTGTTCGCGCTCGCGCCGGTGCTGACGAGCTTCACGCCGACGAACGGCCTGCCCGGCTCCAGCGTGCAGCTCAACGGCGCGAACTTCCTCGGCGCAACCAATGTGCTGTTCAACGGCGTGCCCGCGACCTTCAACACGCCGGCGGATTCGCAGATCAACGCGACCGTCCCCGCCGCCGCCACCACCGGCCCGATCGTCGTGAGCACGCCCGGCGGGAGCGTGACCAGCTCCGTGCCGTTCTACCTGCCGCCGCGTCTGACGGGCTTTGCCCCCGCCGCTGGGCCGGTAGCCACGGCCGTGACGCTGACCGGCACGAACTTCATGGGCGTCTCCTCGGTCACCTTCGCCGGACGGGCGGCGACGCTGATTACCGCGCCCGTCAGCAGTGTCTCCGCCACGCAGATGACCGTGGTGGTGCCGACCAACGCCATCTCCGGCGTCATCACCGTCACCACGCCCGGCGGCGTCATCGCCAGCACGGGAAGCTTCAACGTCACGCCACGCGTGGACAGTTTCACGCCGCTGCTCGGGCCCGTGGGGACGACTGTCACGGTGCGCGGACAAAGCCTCACCAACGCCACGGCGGTGCGTTTCAACGGGGTGAGCTCGGGCTTTTCTTCGGTGACGGATACGCAACTCGTCGCCGTTGTGCCGCCTGGGGCCAGCACCGGTCCACTGACCGTTGTGACGCCCGAGGGGACCGGTGCTGGACCGTTCAATTTCGTGGTCACCGTAAATCCCAACCTCGCGGTGACGCTGACCAATTCGCCGTCGATCGTGAGCTTTGGCTCAAATGTGACCATCACCGTCACCGTGACCAACCAGGGTTCCTCCATCGCCACCGGCGTGACCGTCACGGACACGCTGCCCGCCGGCTATGGCTTCGTGTCCGCCACCAGCACGCGGGGCACCTGCACATTTCTGAACGGTGTCGTCACTTGCCCCGTGGGCGCACTGACCAACGGCACGGCCGTGACGCTCACCATCGTCGCCACTGCGAACGTGAACGGCCTCGCCGAAAACCGCGCACAGATCACGCTCGTCGAGAGCGACCCGTTCCCGGGCGACAACTTCGGCTCGCTCTACATCCCGGTCATCACCGATGCGGACCGCACGTTGTCCTTTGACTTCACCCCCGGTTCACCGCTGTTCGTGCTCCGTTGGCCGGACAGCGCGGCGAACTTCAAGCTGGAGTTCAACACGAACCTCGTCTCAACCGGCAATCCGTGGACCCTCGTGGCCGAACCGGCGGTCTTCGTGACCAACAATGCGATCCGTTTCCTCTCCGTGACCAATACCACCGGAGCGCCGCGGAGGTTCTACCGCCTCCGGGCACCGTGAACCGGCAGCGCGGCGGCTTGCCCGCGGGCGCCAGCCAGCTACCGTCGCCGCATGAACTGGGTCCACCTCCATCTCGCCCTGAACCATGTGCCCGTGCTCGGCGTGCTTTTTTGCGGCCTCCTGCTGGGCGTCGGATTGGTGCGGCGGAGCGACGAACTGCAACGCGTGAGCCTGTGGGCGCTGGTGCTGCTGGCGGCGGCGTCCATCGCCATCAAGTTCACCGGTGACTTCGCGGCCGAAGCGTTGACCGCCCAAAAGAGCGGCATCGCCCTCAGCAAGGATTTGCTCAACGCCCACGAGCAGTCCGCCGACCAGGCCACCACCGGCGTCTTCCTGCTGGGCCTGGCGGCGGCAGCCGGCCTGTTTGCCGCGCGCGGGGGCAAGCCGGTTCCGCGGTGGGCCGTGATTACCGCCCTGCTGCTCGCTCTCGCCACATTCGGGCTGATGGCGCGCACGGCCAACTTGGGCGGTCAGCTCCGCCACCCGGAGATTCACACCCTCGCCCCGTAGGCATTGGCTCACTTGGTCGTCTGCGGCTTGCAAAGCGGCAGTTCACTGCCACCGTATTGCTGCCATGCGCAATGTTTCCGCCAGCAGCCCGCCGACGCCCGAGGAGTTTCAGCGCCGCCTCAACGACTTGATGCGCCACCTGCAAATGCCGTCGGCGTCCTCAGGCGAGGCGCAGCCCGACTTCAGCCGCAGCGCCGAGACTGCGGACAACGACGGCGGCAAGAGCGCTTTCGCCTTCGACCGCAAGCCACGCGACGTCAAGGCGCACCTCGACCGCTTCGTCATCCAGCAGGACGAGGCCAAGAAGGTCCTCAGCGTTGCGCTCTGCGACCACTACCACGCCGTCCAGGCCGCGCTCGCGGGCAAGGCCACCCCCAATTACACCAAGCAGAACATCATCCTGCTCGGCCCCACGGGCGTCGGGAAAACCTACCTCGTTCGCAGCATGGCGGACCTCATCGGTGTGCCGTTCGTGAAGGCGGACGCGACCAAGTTCAGCGAGACCGGCTATGTGGGCGGCGACGTGGAGGACATCGTCCGCGAACTGGTCCGCCGGGCCGATGGCGACATTGCACGGGCCCAGCACGGCATCATCTACATCGACGAAATTGACAAGCTGGCCAGCGCGCCGAGCAGCTCCGGGCGCGACGTGAGCGGGCGCGGCGTGCAGACGAACCTGCTCAAGCTCATGGAGGAAACCGAGGTGCCCGCCCGCTCGCAGCAGGACATCGCCGGGCAGATCCAGGCCATGATGGAGATGCAGCGGGGCGGCAAGAAAGGGCCAGCCACGATCAACACCAAGCACATCCTCTTCGTCGTCAGCGGCGCGTTCGACGGGCTGGACAAGCTCGTCCGCAAACGCCTGCGCGAGGCGACCATCGGCTTCGCCGCGAAACCAAACACGGCGGCCGACGCCGAGCGCGTGCTCGACCACGCACAGACGCGCGACTTCGTTGACTTCGGCTTTGAGCCGGAGTTCATCGGCCGCCTGCCGGTGCGCGTGGTGTGCCAGCCGCTCGCGGTGGACGATCTGTTTCAAATCCTCAAGACCAGCGAGGGCAGCATCATCCGCCAATACGAGCAGGATTTCGCCGCCTACGGCATCGAGGTGCTGTTCCGCGACGAGGCGTTGCGGCGCATCGCCGAGCGTGCGGGCGAGGAGAAAACCGGCGCGCGCGGCCTGATGACCGTGTGCGAGCGCGTGCTGCGCGAATTCAAGTTCGAGCTGCCCAGCACGGGCGTGAAGCGCTTCGTGGTCACGCGGGAACTGGTGGACCAGCCCGCCGCCGCGCTGAAACAACTGCTCACCGAGCACGAGCGCGAGGGCCGCGCCGTGATGCGGCAGCTCGTGCAGGAGTTCGGCGAGCGCTACGCGAAGGAACACGGGCTGACGCTGCGCTTCACCGACGCGGCAGCGGACGCGCTCGTGGCCGAGGCGCTGGAGAAGCAACTTTCTGTGCGCGACCTTTGCGGGCAGAAGTTCAAGGACTACCAGTTCGGCCTGAAGCTCATCGCCACCAATACGGGGCAGAAGGAATTCACCCTGGATGCTGACGCCGTGGCCACTCCGGACAAAGTGCTCAGCGAATGGGTCGTGGCGAGCTACCGGAAGGAAGGCTGAGACCGCCCGCGAAGCAGCTTTCTCCGATCAGCCCAGCCAGTCATCCTGCGTCTTCCACTCCACCTCAACGACACGCATCACTTCGGTCAGTGGATGGTTCGCGAACACGCGGCGCAACAGTTTGGCTCCCAACTCCACCTTTTTTGCCGGCCCGCTGTGGATGACACCGCGCAGAATGTGGACAGCGTGCCGGCGGCGCTCATCCGCGATTTCGGCGAGCGGCGTGGTGAGCGCGGCCATCACGCCCTCCACTTCCGCCGGCGTTATCCCGGCCAGGGTCTCGCGGAACACCGTGGCCCGCGCGGAACTGTCGAAGCCGGGCTCGCCGAACACCTGCGCCAAAAGGGGCACGAGTTCGTGCGGGGCAGCCGACTGTTCGACGGGCACCGCTTGCACTGCCGGCGTGACGGGCTGCCACTGGCCGGCGCTGCCCACGGCGAACTCCACCGTCACGGAGTGCGGCCCGGCGGGATCCGCGTGCGGCGGCCGGCCGGCCTCCAGCGCAAAGTTCAGGGTGAGCCGGACGCGCTCGGGCTTCAGCGGCGAGCGGTCGGCAGCACAGCCTTGGTTGACCTCGCGCAGCACGGCGGCGATGGCTTCGTTCAGCGGTTGCATCGCGGGTAGAGTAGCAGCCCCGGCAAGAAGTTGCCTCTGGAAGTCGCGCGGCTATGCTCCGTCCATGAGCGACTGCGACTGGCAGGGGGAGTTCCGACGCGTGTGGGACCGGGCGGAGAAGGCATGGCACGCGGGCCGCAAGACGCCTGGCACGATGTTCAGCGCGGAGGACAAGGCCTTCCTCGCGGGCATCGGCTGCACGGCGCAGGAGCTGTTCGACTTCGTGGACGACTGCCAGCGCTATAACGGCGACCCGGACTTGGCGACCTCGCTGGCTGTCACGGCCATCCGGCGCGACTACTTTCTCAACGTGCTGGGTGGCAAGCCGGCGGCGCGCAAGGTGACGATGGAAAGCCTGCCCGCGAAGTCCGCCGAGGTGGACGGCATCGCCTGGCTGCCGCGGCTCATCGTGAAGGCCCGGCTCAAGCTGCGCGGCGAAATGCCCGACGACCTCATGTATGGCTGCGCGGGCGACCGGCCGTTCCTGCGCCGGATGAACATGAACCTCCCGCAGTTCCTCGAACTCGTGCGCGACGCCGGCGACGACGACCGCCGCATCGTCAACGCGGTGAAGCAGGCGGCGGGGATCAAGTAACTCTTGGCCTCAAAGCTTCGCCAGCTCCGGCCAAAGCAGCGCACTCATCCGCATTCCGGCGCGGAAGCAGTCGAGGTCGAACTTCTCGTTCGGCGAGTGGGCGTTGTCGTCCGGCAGCGAAAGGCCGAGGAGCAGCGTCTCGACGCCGAGGATGCGCTTGAAGTCGTTCACGATGGGGATGGAGCCGCCCTCGCGCATCAGCACCGGCTCACAGCCGAACGCGCCCCGCAACGCGCGCAACGCGGCCTGCGCGCGCGGGCTATCCGGCTGCACGAGATACGGCTCGCCCGCGTGACCGGCGTCCACGGTCAGCTTGCAGCTCGGCGGGCAGAGCTTCTTGAGGTGCGCGACCACTAAGCGCTGCACCTTCTGCGGATCCATGTCCGGCACGAGGCGGAAGGTGAGCTTCGCACGCGCCCATGCGGGCACGATGGTCTTGCTGCCCTCGCCCTGGTAGCCGCTGGTCAGGCCGTTGATCTCGCACGTCGGCCGCGCGGTGCGGCGCTCGGTGCTGGTGAAGCCGTTCTCACCGAACAGCGCCGGCGCGCCGACGAGCTTGCGGAAGGAATCCTCGTTGCCCGGCAGCTTCTTGAGCATGGCACGCTCGTATTTCGAGAGCGGCGCGACGTCGTCGTAGAAGCCGGGGATGTTGACGCGGCCACGCTTGTCCCGCAGCGACGCGAGCATCTGGGCGAGCGCCATCGCCGGGTTGTCCACGGCGCCGCCGAAGAGGCCGGAGTGCAGGTCGCGGTTCGGGCCGTCGAGGCGGATTTCCACCGCGAAGATGCCGCGCAGCGCGTAGGTGAGCGCCGGGTGGCGCTTGCTGGGCAGGCCGTTGTCCGAGATGACAAAGGCGTCGCAGCGGAGATCCTTTTTCCGTGCCCGCAGGAAAGGCGCGAGGTTTTCGCAGCCGATCTCCTCCTCGCCCTCGATGAGGAACGTGAGGTCGCAGGGCAGTTCCGTGCCGGTCTTGAGGAAGGCTTCGACCGCCTTCAAGTGCGCGAAGTGCTGGCCCTTGTTGTCGCAGGAGCCGCGGGCGAAGAGGTTGCAGCCGTCAATGCGCGGCTCGAAAGGCGGGGACTTCCAAAGCTCCAGCGGTTCGGGCGGCTGCACGTCGTAATGGCCGTAAACCACGTAATGCGGTTTGCGCGCACCCGCCCGGCGCGGGGTGCGGGCGAGAACGATGGGATTGCCGGCGGTGGGGCAGACCTCGACTTCGAGGCCGATGGTCCGGGCATGGTCGGCAATCCACGCGGCGCAGCATTCGAGGTCGGGCTTGTGCTGCGGCTGAGCGGAGACGCTGGGGAAGCGAAGATAGTCGCAAAGTTCGCGGAGGAAGCGCGCTTCGTTCGCGGCGAGATAGTCGAGGACCGGTTGCATGGGGAAAGGAAAGCGGAGCCGCGCCGGGAAGGCAATGGCGGGAAGAATGAGTCCGACGGCACCTTGCGGTTGCTTTATGCTCCCGCGTCCGGCAAAAATTCCCGCGCAGCTTCCGCCGCAGCACCGCTTCCTGCGAAGGCATCTCCTGGGAAACCGGTCGGCCGTGTGCTTGAACGCGCACGGGGCGGCGTTGTCTGTGTGGGCATGAACGGAATCCGGCCAATCACCCTTTCGCGCCGGCGGGCAGTGGGCTTGACGCTCGCGCTCGCGGCCGCGGCGGCGTTTGCCGTCGCCAATGCCCAGACTGGCGACGTGCGGCGCGATGCCGCCGTCACCGCCGTCGAGCGCGTCATGCCCAGCGTCGTGAACATCGCCACCACAACGGTGGTGGACAACACCGACCCATTCTTCCGCTGGCGCGCGGAATTCTTCGGCTATCGCGTGCGGCCGCAGCTTGAGGAGGTCCCCTCGAGCGTTGGTTCGGGCGTCATCATTGACGAGTCGGGCTACGTGCTGACCAACGAGCACGTCGTGAAGGGCGCAAACCGCATCTGGGTAAAGCTCATGGATGGCCGGGAAATCGAAGCCGAACGCGTCATCGGCACGGCCAAGAGTGACGTGGCCCTGCTCCGCATCAAGGCGAAGGAGGGGGACAAGTTCACGCCCGTGCGCTTCGCGGCGGACGACGACTTGCTGCTCGGCGAGACGGTCATCACGCTGGGCAACCCGTTCGGTCTCGGCGGCTCGGTCAGCAAGGGGATTCTCAGCTCGAAGTCCCGCCGTCCCGCGCGCGAGGACAGTCCGCTCGACATCGCCGACTGGCTTCAGACCGACGCCGCGATCAACCCCGGCAATTCCGGCGGACCGCTCATCAACCTGCGCGGCGAACTCATCGGCCTGAACGTCGCAGTGTTCCGCGAGGGCCAGGGCATTGGTTTCGCCATCCCCATCAAGCGCGTGAACGAGGCGCTCTCGCGCTACTTCACCCCCGAGGGAACCAAGGCGCTCTGGTTCGGTGCGCGCGTGCGCTCGGGCGCAAGCCTGCTGGAGGTCACCGCCGTGGAGGCCGCCAGCCCGGCGGACAAGGGTGGCCTGCGGGCTGGCGACACGATTCTGCAAGTTGCCGGCAAGGTGCCGCGGAACTTCATCGAGTTCATGCGCGAGCTGAATGCGGCCGGCTCCGAGAAGCCGGTCTCCCTGCTCATCCGCCGCGCAGGCACCCAGCAGACGCTCTCCGTGCGGCTCACCCCCGAGCGCGATTTCTTCAACGCGGAACTGGTCCGGCAGCGGCTGGGCCTCCACTTGCAGGAGCTCACCCGCGAACTCGCGGCGAATCTGGGCTTCCCCTTCTACGGCGGATTTGTGGTCACGGAAGTGGAGAAGGAGTCGCCCGCCGCCGAAGCGCGGATGGAGAAGTATTTCGTGGTGCGCGGCGTGGACAACCAAACGGCACGCGACCTCGTGGAACTGGGCCGTGCGCTGCATGCGAAACGGGCCGGAGAGACGGCCCGGCTCAATGTCATCGCCCCCCCCAAGCGCGGGAGCTTCGGCGGCTTCCGCGAGGGCAGCGTGGCGGTGAAGCTGAAATGAGCGCCACTCCGATGATCGAGGTCGAGAACCTCACGAAACGCTACGGCGGACGGGCGGCGGTGCGTGACCTCACCTTCACGGTGCAGCGCGGCGAGATCGTCGGCTTCCTCGGCCAGAACGGCGCCGGCAAGACGACCACGATGCGGATGCTGTCGTGTTTCATGCCGGCCACTTCCGGCACCGCGCGCGTGGCGGGCTTCGACGTGTTCACGCAGGCGGATGAAGTGCGCCGGCGGATCGGCTACATGCCGGAGGGCAACCCGTTGCATCTCGACATGCGGGTGCGCGAATACCTCAAGTTCCGCGCGCGGCTCAAGGGGCTCAGCGTTGCGCGCAGCCGCGAGCGCGTGGACATCGTGACCGAGCAATGCGGTCTGGGCGAGGTGGCGGGCAAGGTCATTGGCACGCTTTCCGGCGGCTACCGGCAACGCGTCGGCCTGGCTGATGCGCTCGTGCACGAGCCGGAGCTCATCATCCTCGACGAGCCGACCAAGAATCTCGACGCCCATCTTACGCGCGCCGTGCGTCAGCTCATCAAGGACGTGAGCAGGGACCGCACGGTGTTCATCTCGTCGCACCTGCTGCCCGAGGTCGAGCTGACCTGCACGAAGGTCATCATCATTCATCAGGGAGCCATCCGGGAGCAGGGCACGCTGGACGAACTGCAGCGCAAGATGAGCGCCGGCCAGCAGGTTATCGTGGAGTTGGCCGCGCCCGTGCCCGACTTGCGCGAGGCCTGGGAACACCTGGCTGAGGTGGAGCACTTCGACATCGCAGCGGCGGAGGGAAGTTTTCATCGCTGCTCGCTGACGCCTCGCGCGGGCCTGGACCTGCGTCCGCAGATCTTTGAGCTGGCCAAGGCCCGCGGCTGGCAGCTCCGCGAACTCACGCGCACGCGGCATTCGTTGGAGGACATTTTCGTGCACGTGACGAAGAAGGAGCAGGAGGAGCTCTGACATGACCCAATCCAGAGTTCCAATTGCAACGGAAACCCCACGCGCCCAGCGCCAAGGCGCAGCGGGCTCGCGCCGGGTGTTGGGAATCTCAAGTGGGGCGCTGTGTTGCGATCGGGAGGGTGGAGACCGGAGCTTATAGCCATGCAACCTTTCCTTACCCTCGTGCGCCGGGAACTCGGGAGCTGCTATGTCTCGCTCATCGGCTATGTCATCGTGGCGGCGATCCAGTTTCTGCTGGGCCTGAGCTTCGTCATCGTTTTAAGCGCGCTGGTAAACAAGCCGTTCGACATGCCGGTCACGGAGGCGTTCTTCAACAACGGCCTGTTCTGGCTCGTGATGCTGCTGGCACCGCCCATCATCACGATGCGGACCTTCGCCCTCGAAAAATCCTCCGGCACCTACGAAACGCTGATGACCGCGCCGGTGGGTGATGCGCAGGTGGTGCTGGCGAAGTTCACGGGCGCGCTGCTGTTCTTCATGTCCGCGTGGCTGCCCTTGCTGGCGTATCCGTTTCTCCTCAAGCGTTTCTCGGTGGACCTGTCCCAGGTGGATACCGGCGCAGTGGGCGGGACCTTCATCGGCATCTTTCTGTTTGGAGCGCTCTACACCGCGCTGGGCTGCTTCGCCTCCTCGCTCACGCGGAATCAGATCATCGCCGCGATGAACGCCATCGTGCTCGGTCTCGGCCTCTTCCTCCTAGGCTACCTCACGCACATCCTGCCGCCCAAGGCCGGCTGGCAGACCGCCCTGCTCCAGCACATCTCGATGATTGAGCACATGAAGGACTTCACCCGCGGCATGGTGGACACGCGGCAGGTGGTCTTTTACCTGAGCCTCACGGCGCTCTTCCTGTTCCTCACGCTGAAGGTGGTGGAAAGCCGGCGCTGGAAATGACCGCCATGCCAGACGACTTCGACAATTCCCCGCCCAGCTTCTCCGCCGCGCGCAAGTTCGGCACGGGCTTCGGCGTGCTGGTAGGCATCGCCGCGTTTCTTGCCATCGTCGTGATGGTCAACTTCATCGCCGCCCGGCATTTCCGCCGCCTGCCGCTTTCGGAAGACCGCGTGCCGCCGCTGGCGCCCGTAACGCTCCAGGTCGTCAGTGCGCTTACCAACGACCTGCAAGTCACGCTCTTCTATGACCCGGAGGAAACACTTTACACGCCCATTCTCCAAACGCTCCGCCAATACGCCGCCGCCAGCCCGCGCGTGAAGATCGCGACCGTCAACTACCTCACCGAACCGGCCGAGGCGGAGCGCCTGAAGCTCACCTACAAGCTTCCTTCCAACACGCGGGATGTGGTGATCTTCGCGCTGGGCGACCGCAGCCGGATTGTCCGGCATGCGGAGCTCTCCGAGTATGACACCAGCGAATTGCTGGCGGGAAAGAGCCGCGAAGTGAAGCGGAAGTCCTTCACGGGCGAATCGCACTTCACGTCGGCCATCATCACGCTGATGGAAAACCGCAAGCTCAACGCCTACTACCTGCGCGGGCACAAGGAGCACGACCCCACCACCGCCGTCACGCAGACCGGCTACGGCCGCTTCATCGAACTGATTCAGCGGGGCTACGGACTGACGCCCTTCGAGCTGACCTTGGGCGGCACAAACGAGGTGCCCGCCGATTGCAGCCTGCTCGTCCTGGCCGGTCCCTTCACGCCGCTGCACCCGGACGAGGTCAACCAGTTGCACAACTATCTCAGCCGCGGCGGACGGGCGTTGGTGCTGCTGCCGCAGAACAGCAATGCCGGTCTTGAACTGCTCCTCCGCACCTGGGGGGTGGAGTTGGGCGATGATCTGGTGACGGATGCCCAAGGTGCCCGGGACGGAAGCTATGTGATCCTGAGCCACTACGGCGATCACGAGATCACGCGTCCGTTCGGCAATACCCAGGGCGGTCTGGTCCTGGCCGCCCCGCGCTCCGTCACGCCCCGCACCCCCACCGGCCAAGGCTCCGACGCGCCCCAGGTCAAGCCGCTCGTCGCCACTTCGCCCGCCGGCAAGGCCATCGGCCGCCGGCCCAGCCGCCAGTTCGACCCGCGGGAAGACCGGGCCGGCACGATCTCGGTCGCGGTCGCCGTGGAGCGCGGTGGATTGCGCAGCATCGAGGGCGGCTCCACCCGCATGGTCGTGGTGGGGGAATCGTTCTTCCTCGACAATGAGATGATGCGCAACTCGGTGAACAGCGACTTCGCCGCCAACGCGGTGAACTGGCTCGTGGACCGGCCCCGGCTCGTGGGGATCGCGCCCCGTCCCGTGCGGGAATACCTGTTCAACATGAGCGACGCCCAGATGCGCTCGGTGCAGTTCATTCTGCTGCTCGGCGTGCCGGGGGGAATCCTGGGCTTTGGCCTGCTGGTCTGGTTCCGGCGGCAGATGTGAGATGACCGACGTGTGAACTCATCCCAGACAAAGTGGCTTTTAGCCGTGGCGCTCGCGCTGTTCGCGTTCATCATCCTGACGGAGACGCGCCGCCAGCCCGCACCGGCAACCAAGCTGACCGATGAGCCGATCGCTCCGCGCCTGCGGCCGGCCACGGTGACACGCGTCGAACTCATCCGCACCAATCTGAACCTGAGCGCCGAACTGCTGACCGGTCACTGGCGGCTCACTCAGCCAGTGGTCTATCCGGCGAATACCCTGCTGCTCAAAACCCTCCTGGATGTCTGCGCCCGCCTGCGCCCGCAGCACATCATCCCTCCCGAGCAGGTGAAATCGCTGGCGGATTTCGGCCTGGACCCGCCGCAAGCGACGTTGCGCTTCCACCAGGGCGGCGCGCCGGTCGAACTGCGGATCGGCGCGCGCACGCCGGTGACCAGCCAGCTTTACTTGCAGGTAGCCGGCACGCCGCACGTGGTGGTGGCGGATGTAAACCTGCTGGAGTTTCTACCGCGCACGGCGGATGACTGGCGGGACCGGCAGCTGCTCTCCCTGACCGGGGTGAAATTCGACCGGCTCAACCTGCTGCGGGCCGGAGCGCGCGAGCTGCGTTTCCAGCGCAACCCCACCAACAATCAGTGGCGGGTCGTGGCCCCGACCCCGCCGCGCCGGGCCAACGCCGCGCAGATCGAGGAACTGCTGGCGACCCTGATGCGGTGGCCGGTGCAGGAGTTTGTGAGCGACCGTCCGGATGCGGATTTGGAACCCTACGGACTGGCGAAGCCGGAGACCGAGGTTGCCTTTGGCGTCGGCACCAACGACGCACTGGTGGTGCAGTTCGGCCGCAGCCCGACCAACCAGCCCGGGTTGGTCTATGCGCGCAATCTCACGACCACCAACGTCGTGCTGGTTTCCGCCGAGCTGCTCGCCCAGCTGCGCGCGCCCGTGTGGGATTTCTCCGAGCACCGGCTGCTGGATCCGCTCTCGGCCGGGCAGTTCGACCTCATCGAGGTGCGCGGCCGCGAAACTTTCACTCTCCGCCGCCAGACCAACGCCACCAACAACGCCGGCTGGGTGGCCGACAACCCAGCTAGGACGCCGGCGGATCCCCAGCTGATGCAGAGCTTCCTGTTGAACCTCGAAACCTTGGAGGCCCGCGAGCTGGAGAAGGAGGTGGTCACGGACTACTCCCCCTATGGTCTCGCCACGCCCGCGCGTTCCGTCGTCCTGCTCCAAAGCGTCACCAATACGGCGGGTGCAACGACGAACCGGCTCGTGGCCCGGTTGGACTTTGGCGTGGTCCCCAACCTTCCGCCCGACCGCATGTTTGCCCGGCGGCACGACGAGGGCTCCGTGTATGTCGTGCCCCGGGGCGACGTGGAGAACCTCGCCTGGGCCCTGTGGCAGGTGCAGGACCGCGCAGTGTGGAACTTCGCCTCCAACGCGGTCACTGCGGTGACGGTGGAGTTCGACGGCCGCTCGCGTCGGCTCACCCGGTCGGGAGACGGACGCTGGAGCGAAGCCGGCCAGCCGGTGGAAGACGTGCGTAATGTCGCACTTGAGGAAACCACCTTCCGTCTGGGCCAACTGCGTGCCGAGCGGTGGGTTCACCTCGGAGCGGACCGATTGCCGATCTATGGCATCTCCGAGACGCGCCACCGGGTCAGCATTGAACTCGCCGGCACTCCGGCCAAAACGAACGTGGTGACGCTCGGGTTTATCCCGCAGGGCCGGAACCCTTGGGCCGCCATCACGGATCCGCGCAGCGGACAGCCGCTGATCTTTGAGTTTCCGCGGCCTTTGTTCATGGATTACATCGTCCCGTATCTCAGCCCGTCCAAGTGAGGCGGCCCCGCGCCGCCCCGCGCCATGAGCGAATCCGCGCCGCCAAGAAAAAACTGGACCTTCTGGCGCGTCTGCCGGGTGGGCTTCCGCTGTGTGCGCATCGTGCTCTGGCTGCTGCTGCTGGCGCTGGTCCTGGCATTCCTGTGGTTCAACCAACGCGGCGTTCCCGCGTTCGTCAAACGGCCCGTCCTGGCCGAGCTGAAGGCCCGCGGGTTCGACCTCGAATTTCAGCGGCTGCGCTGGCAGTGGTTTCGCGGACTGGTGGCGGAAGGCATCACCCTCGCCCGCGCGGGGGATGCGCCGGGGCCGCAATTTGCCGTTGCCGAGGCCGAGGTGCAGCTCGACCACGACGCGCTGAAGCGCTTCGAGTTGGTCGTCACGGGCGTCGCGCTCCGGCAGGGCGGGCTGACATGGACGCTCGCCCCGACCAACCTCCCGCCGCACACGCTCACGGTCACGAACCTCGCCACCGCACTGCGCTTCCTGCCCGGGGACGTGTGGGAGCTGCCCCAGCTCACCGCCACGGTGCAGGGCATCCAGATGAAGGTCAGTGCCGTAGTCACCAACGCAGGCGCGCTGGGCCGGAAGCGCGAGAAGCCGCCTGGCCCGGCCAGCACCGCGCCCAAACCTCCTCAACCCGGCGCGGAAGGGATCCTGCACCGCGTCCTGAACGAACTGGCACGCGTGCAGTTCACGGTGCCGCCGGAGATCGAACTGGTGCTGCGCGCCGACGCGAAACTGGAACGCGGCCTGCAAGCCGACCTGAAAGTGCGGGCGCAGGATGTCCGCACTCCCTGGGGCGGCGGGCGGAACGTGAGCTTCTCCGCCCGCATCGTCCAGCCGCCCGGCACCAACGGCGCGGCCAGCGCAGATTTCCGCATCGAGGCCGACCGCGTGCGGGCAACCGCCACGAACCTCGCCGCCAGTGTCGAGCGCCTCGTGCTCACCACGCACCTCAACCGCCAGTCCGCCGGCACCAGCGACTGGGACGCCACATGGGACCTGACCTTGCGCGAGGCAAAAACCAAATGGGCCGAGGGGGCGACGCTGCGCCTCACCGGGCAGGTCGCGCCACGCCCGCTTGCGCCGGATGAACTCCGCGCCTCGCTCACGCTGCACACCACGCAATTGCAGTCCGAGTGGGCACGGCTGACCGAGGGACGGCTCTCGGGCAGCGCCACCTTCGCGCCTGCGCGCAAGGAGCTGATCGCCGCCGACGTGGAAACACAGCTCACTACGCCGCGCACAAAATGGGGCGAGGCACGACAGGCCCGGGTTTCGGCGAAAGCGACCCGCGCCGGTTCGGCCACTGGCGGGCCCGCCGAGTGGGGCTTCTGGACCAATCTTGCGCCGTGGCAGGTGGACGCGGCCGTCGCCCTCGACGCCGTGAAATCAGACTGGCGGCCGCTCGAAGTCGCACGGCTGAACTTCGCCGCCCATTGGCGCGCGCCCCAGCTTGGCCTGACCAACCTGCATGCCGAGCTTTACGATGGCGCCCTGGATGCCACCGCACATTTGGATGTCGCCTCGCGTCAGCTCATCGCCACAGGCGGCCTCGACTTCGACGTTTATCGCATCCAACACCTCCTGCACACGAATACCCAGCGCGAGCTGTCGCGGTTCACTTTCAACGCCCCGCCCAAAGCCCGGGCAAGCGTCGCGGTCACGCTGCCGGAGTGGACGAATCGCGCCCCGGACTGGCGGGCCGTCGGGGACAGCGTCACGCTGGCCGCGCACGTGGACAGCCCCGGTGGCGCGTATCGCAATGCCACTTATCTGGAAGCCCACACCGACCTCACGCTCACCAATGGCGTGCTGCGCCTGCCGAACCTGTGGGCGCGCCGCCCCGAGGGCGAAGTGCGGCTGGCCTACATGGTGAACCCCCGCACGCGGCAGTATCACTGGGCCGGCCAGGCCAGCGTGTTCCCGCAGGCCATTGAACCGCTGCTGGAGCGACCCGAGGAAAAGCGCCTCCTCACCAACTTTTCCTTCACCGCCGTCCCGCCAGTGGTGCAGGGCGAAGTGTGGGGTCGCTGGCGGGCGCGTGAAGAGACGGGTTTCCAGGCCAAACTGGCGGCAACGAATTTCACGCTCCGGGGCGAGCACGTCGACGTCGTCAACGGCCGCGTGGCCTTCACCAACGACCTCTTTGCCATCGCGGACGTTTATGCGCGGCGCGGCACGGGCGTGGTGACCACCCCGGATGTCCGCATTGATGCGCGGCTCCAGCGGCTCTGGGTGACGAACGCGGAGAGCACAATTGATCCTTACGCCTTCACCCGAATCATCGGCCCGCAGACGGCCAAAGCGGTGCTGCCTTACCAGTTCAGCAATGCGCCGAGCGTGCGCGTCCACGGCTCGGTGCCGTTCCGCGAGAGCGAGACGACGGATTTGCACTTTGACATTAAGGGCGGCCCGTTCCGTTGGTCGTTTTTCCATCTGCCGCAGGTCGTGGGGCAGGTTCACTGGGTGACGAACACCGTGGTGATCTCGAACCTTGCGGGCGCGTTCCATGGCGGTGCGCTGCAAGGAAATCTCGCGTTTGATCTCGCGCCCAAGCGGAGCGCAGACTTCCAATTTGCCTTGCGCTTCACCAATGCCAGCCTGCCCAGCTTCATTGCGGATGTGACCGGCCGGTCGAACCGGCTCGAGGGCACGGTGGACGGCGCGGTGACCGTGACCAACGCCAACACGGCGGACTGGCAGAGCTGGCAGGGCTTTGGCGAGGTGCGGCTGGTGGACGGGCTATTGTGGGACATCCCCATCTTCGGGCTCTTCTCGCCCGTGCTCAACGCCCTCAGCAAGGACCTGGGCAACAGCCGGGCCAAACAGGCGGCGGGAACCTTCATCCTCACCAACAGCGTCATCTACACCAAGGATCTTGAAATCCTTTCCCCGCCCGCGCGCCTGCACTACGACGGCACGGTGGATTTTTCCGGCGGGGTAAGTGCCAATGTTGAAGCCGAAATGTTCCGCGACACGTTCCTGCTTGGGCCGTTGTTAAGCCTGCTCACCACGCCGGTCACCAAGGTGTTCGAGTATCGCTTGACCGGGTCACTCGGGAATCCACGCAGCGAGCCGCGCTTCATCCCGAAGTTTCTGCTGCTGCCACTACGCCCGTTCCAGACCATCCGTGAGTTTCTCGCGCCGGAGAAGCCAGATGCGGAAAAGAAATAGCGGCGGACCGGAGTCCGCCGCTGGCGAAAGCATGGTGAAAGATTAGCGCCGATTGCGCCGCTTGACGTTGAGCTGCGTCAGCGAGTGGAGCAGCGCGGCTTGAACCGTCGCGGTCTCCTCGTCGGTGAGCTTCTCGGCGAGGCGGGCTTCGGCCTTCTTGCGGGCTTCCTCGGCCTTCGCCTCGTCAATGTCGTCGGCCTTGATGGCCATGTCCGTGAGGATGGCCACGCGGTCGCCGGTGATCTGCACAAAGCCCTCGCCGGTGGCGAGGTAGTGGTCCACGCCGCCCTTACGGGCAACGATCTCGCCGTGGGCGATCTGCGTCATCAGCGGAATGTGCATCGGGTAGATGCCCATTTCACCCTCGACGCCGGGGAGCGTGACCATGTCCACGTCCTCAGAGTAGATCTTCGACTCCGGGGTGACGATTTCGAGTTTGAGGGTCATGGCCATGACGCGGTTTGGCTTAGCCTTCCTTGACCTCGTCGATGCCGCCCTTCATGTAGAAGTCGTTCTCACCGACGGCGTCGTGCTTGCCTTCGAGGATTTCCTTGAAGCCACGGACGGTTTCAGCGACGGGCACCTGCTTGCCTTCGCGGCCCGTGAAGACC
>CAZQEW010000015.1:40562-49404 GCA_964591495.1 uncultured Klebsiella sp. | reverse complement strand
ATGTTGCGCGCCGCGCCGAAGAAGCGCTTGGGCTTGTGCAGCGCATTGGCGTCCACGCCACCGGACAGGATCTTGCCTGAGTGTGGCTGCACCGTGTTGTAGGCGCGGGCGAGGCGGGTGATGGAGTCGAGCAGGATGACGACATCCTTCTTGTGCTCGACCATGCGGCGGGCCTTCTCGATGAGCAATCGGACCACCTGCGCGTGGCGCAAGAGTGGCTCGGCGTGTGTGGAGGCGACGACTTCGGCCGGTTTGCAGGAGCGCTCCATGTCGGTGACTTCCTCGGGGCGCTCATCAATGAGGAGGATGATGAGGTAGGCCTCGGGGTTGTTCTTGATCAAGGAGTTGGCGAGCTTCTGGAGCAGCACCGTTTTGCCGGTGCGGGGCGGGGCTACGATGACGCCGCGCGTGCCCTTACCGATGGGGCAGACTAGGTCGAGCACGCGGGTCGAAAGCTCCGTGGGGTCGGTCTCGAGAATGAAGCGCTTGTTCGGGAAGAGCGGGGTGAGGTTGTCGAAGTGCGTCTTCTCCTTGGCCTTGTCCGGCTCCATGTGGTTGACGGACTCGACCTTGAGCAGGGCGAAGAACTTCTCCTTCTCCTTCGGCGGGCGGATCTGGCCGGCCACTAGGTCGCCGGTCTGGAGGTCAAAGCGGCGGATCTGCGACGGTGATACGTAGACGTCCTCCGGGCAGGGCAGGTAGTTGAAGGCCTGCGAGCGCAGGAAGCCGAAGCCTTCGCTCAGGACTTCCAGCACGCCCTCGGCGAACAGGCCGCCGGCGCTTTCGGCATTCTTTTTGAGGATGGCAAAAATGACCTCCTGCTTGCGCATCGTGCCGAAATTTTCGACCTCCATCTCGCGGGCCATCTTGTTCAGCTCGGCGATGGAGAGCGCCTGCAGGGTGGAGATGGCGATGGGCGGACCCTTGAGTTCGGGTGCCGTCCGCTCGGGCTGCGGTGGCGGGGCCGGCTGCTTTGGCTGGCGGGGTTGCCTCTGCGGCTGCGGTTTGGGGGCGGGCGGTTCGGCGGCGGTAACCGGCGGGGGCTCGGCCGGCGGCGCGGGTGGCGGGCTGGACTGCCCCATGCCGGGCGAAAACTCCTCGATGGGCGGGGTGATCGTGGCGGTCGTCGGCTCGGACTCGTCCGGGAACATGGACTCGGCGCGGGGTGCGGCTGACTCTGGCGCAGGCGGTGCGACTGGCACTTCGCTTTCGGCGACGGCTCGCTTGGTCTTGGCCGCCTTCGGTTTGGCAACTCTTGGCATAGTGAAAGAAAACTAAATTGTGATGCGGGCGGACATTGACGCCTGCTGGTGAGTCGGGATTCGACTCGCTGCCGCGGGAGGGCGTTCAATCAAACGCCAATGTCTGCCGGGGAATTTCTGCTGGGGATTGACCCTGACCCTGTCCGGGTGGCGGGAATCTTGCGGTTAAATTCGCGCGCAAGCTGGCGGACGTGCCCGCGTGTGTCAATGATTTTGATGCCGCACCGGGCCGCTCGGCCTGCGCGTTCAATACGGCAGCGGGAACCTGGCCGTCAGCTCACGGACGCGGGCGCGGACCTTGTGGGCCGTCTCGACGTTCTTAATGTCGAGCAGCACCTCCGCGATCATGTCGGCGATGGCGGCCATCTCAGCTTCCTTCATGCCGCGGGTGGTGCAGGCAGGGGTGCCGAGGCGGACGCCGCTGGCCTGGAAGGGCGAACGGGTCTCGAACGGAATCGTGTTTTTGTTCGTGGTGATGCCGGCCTCGTCGAGGGCGATCTGGCTCTCCTTGCCGGTGATGCCACGTGCG
Source organism: uncultured Klebsiella sp. (assembly GCA_964591495.1). GTDB lineage: Bacteria > Verrucomicrobiota > Verrucomicrobiia > Limisphaerales > SXTU01 > SXTU01. The sequence goes on along the minus strand of CAZQEW010000015.1, from coordinate 47,613 downwards.
CCGACATCCACGAGCATGAGGTGGTTGTCCGTGCCGCCGGAGACGAGGCGGAAGCCGTTGCGGAGCATGCCGGCGGCGAGGGCCTTGGCGTTGACCGTGATCTGCTGCTGGTAGGCCTTGAACGCAGGCTGGAGCGCCTCGTGGAAGCAGACGGCCTTCGCGGCAATCACGTGCATCAGGGGGCCGCCCTGGATGCCGGGGAAGGCTTGTGAATCAATCTCCTTGGCATACTTCGCCTTGCACAGCACGAGGCCGCCGCGCGGGCCGCGCAGGGTTTTGTGCGTCGTCGTCGTGACAAAGTCGGCGTAAGGCACCGGGCTGGGATGCACGCCCGTGGCCACCAGGCCGGCGATGTGGGCGATGTCGGCCAGCAGCATCGCGCCCACTTCCTGCGCGATCTCGCCCATCCGCTTGAAGTCGATGGTGCGCGGGTAGGCACTCGCGCCGACGGTGATCATCTTCGGCCGGTGCTCGCGCGCCATGGCGGCGAGCTGGTCATAATCAATGCGCTCGTCCTCCTTGCGCACGCCGTAGTGGACGATCTCGAAGAATTTGCCCGAGAAGTTGGCCTTGTTGCCGTGGGTGAGATGGCCGCCGTGGCTCAGATCCATCGTCAGCATCTTGTCGCCGGGCTTCAGGAAGGCAAAGTAAACGGCCATGTTTGCCCCGGAGCCGGAGTGCGGCTGCACGTTTGCGTGCTCGGCGCGGAAGAGCTGCTTGGCGCGCTCGATGGCGAGGGATTCCACCACGTCCACGTGTTCGCAGCCGCCATACCAGCGCTTGCCGGGATAGCCCTCGGCGTATTTGTTCGTTAGGCAGGAGCCTTGCGCCTCCATGACGGCGGGGCTGGTGAAGTTCTCGCTGGCGATCAGCTCGATGTTCTCCTGCTGGCGCTGGCGTTCCTTGGCGATGGTTTCAGCGATGGCGGGATCTACGGCCGACAAGCGCAATCCGGGGTTCTGTTCCATTTTGTTGACTCTCCGTTCGTGGCGGCCGCCCTCAAACTCGGCGGCGAGAAAGGCGTCCACGATTTTTTTGCCCTCTTCGGGCGAAGTCTGCTTTTGTCCGAGGCACAGGACGTTCGCGTCGTTGTGCTGGCGGGTGAGGGTGGCCATTTCCTCGTTGAAGACCAGGGCGGCGCGCACGCCGGGCACCTTGTTGGCCGTAATGCTCATGCCCACCCCAGACGTGCAGCAAAGCAGGCCAAAGTCCGCCTTGCCCGCCGCCACCAGCTCGCCGACCAGCTTGGCGTAGTCCGGGTAGTCCGTTGACGCGGGTGAATTGGTCCCGAAGTCCACCACGCGCACGTGCCGGCTCTCCAGATGGCGCTTGAGGGCCTCCTTCAGGTGCAGGCCGCCATGGTCTGCGCCCAAGGCAAAGGTGATCGCGCGGCCGCTGCCGGGAACGTCCCCCTCCTGCTCGACGAAGCGCAGAATGGACTGGATGCCCTGCTCGATCTGGTCGCGGCAGTTGAGATAAACCTCCAAATTGCCGCCAATCGGGTCGGCAATGTCTTTCTCCCAAAAATCCAGCGTGTCATCGAACTCCCGCAGCACGAAGGCTTTCTCCTCCGCCTGCGGATAAAGCAGCGTGACCGCCTCCACGTGGCCGCGGGTCATGCCGAAGATGTAGTCCGCCTCCTGCACCATCGCGCTGGTAAGCATCCGGCTGCGCTGACCGGTGATGTCGATGCCGAGCTGCTTGAGCGCGGTAACGGCGTGCGTGCTGGGTGCCTGGCCATTGATGGCCCCGACGCCTGCGGAAACCACCCGGTAATCGCCGCGGCCTTTCACCGCGTGACGGAACAAACCTTCCGCCATCGGACTGCGGCAGATGTTCCCGGTGCAAACGAACAGGATGGTTTTGGTGCGCGCCAAGCGGGAGAAAGATGGCGGGCCGGGCGCGCGAGCGTCAACGGGAAATCCCGGCCGGCTTTCGCTTGCCGCCTTGCGGGCCGTGGGGTGCAATCAGCCGCGATGCCAAGTTTCCGCTTTATTGCTGCGTGGTTGCTCGCTGTGGTCAGCCTCGCCGCGCAGGAACCGCCGCCGGTCATGTTCAACCAGGCCTTCGAGGGCGCATCCCTGGGCAAGATCGAAAAGCTCGGCGACGCGGAGTTTCGCCTGCATGTCGCGGGCCAATCCGACGAGCGCGGGCGCAACCGGCAGACGACGTGGTTCTACTTCCGCATGGACCAGACGGCCGGGCGCGAACTGACGCTGACCTTCACGGACTGGGTGGGCGAATACAATGACAAGCCCGGCGCGTGCCCGATGGGGCCGACGTTGCGACCCGTCTTCAGCTACGACGGCGAGACGTGGGAACACTTCCGCGACCTGGCATGGGACGCGGAGAAGAAGGAGTCCACGCTCAAGTTCAAGCCCGCGCGCGACACGGTCTGGCTAGCACACATCCCGCCCTATCCACACTCGCAGCTGCTGAAGCAGCTCGACGTCGTGGGGCGTTCACCGCATGCGCGGATCGAAGTGATCGGGAAGTCGGCGTTGGGTCGCGATCTGCATCTGGTCACGGTAACCGACTTCGCGCGGCCGGACGCGGGGAAGAAGGTGGTCTGGCTGCAGGCGCGCCAGCACGCGTGGGAGGCGGGGACTTCCTTTGTGATGGAAGGCGCGCTGCGCTTCATCACGTCGGACGAGCCGGCGGCGCGGGCATTGCGGGAGAAGGTCGTCTTCAAGTTCGCCCCGATGATGGATCCGGACGGCTGCGCGCTGGGCCAGGTGCGCTTCAACGCGCACGGCTGGGACGTGAACCGCCACTGGGACAAGGTGGACCTCCGCGACCCGCGCTGGCTCAAGTTGATGCCGGAGATTTGGTATGTGAAGAAGGCGATTCTCGCTGCGCACGCCGAGCAGCCCATTGACCTGATGGTGAACCTGCACAACACGGAGACGGCCGAGTATCTCGACACGATGGTGGACGATGAAGCGGGCCAGGCGAAGTTCCAGCGGCTCTTCACGAAGCTTGTGGCGGATACGTCCTTCGACCCGTCGCGCAAGCTCGGCATCACGCCCGCGCCGGGCAATACCACCAATGTGCTGTGGCAGGAGCGCCGGGTGCCAGTCGCCCTGATGGAACTGCGCATCGGCCCCAGCGCGAAGCTTGGGCGGCTGCCGACGACGGCTGACCGGCTGACGTTTGGGCGCGGGCTGGTCGAGGCGATGGCGGTAACAGTGCTCATGCCCTAGCCGGGTGGGCTGCCTCACCGGGATAATTTGATTGTCCCCCCGAGAGCCAGCGGCTAATAAAGTTCGGAAACTGGGGTTAGCGCCCTTGGTTTTAGCTTTTTTCATGAAGATTCTCATCGCGGACGACGACCCGATCATTCGACAGGTTCTGATGAACCTGCTGTCGAAGTGGGGCTATGGAGTCGTCCCGACCACCAACGGCGCCGAGGCCTGGGAAGTCCTTCAGCACGACAACGAGTTGCGCATGGGCTTGTTCGACTGGTTCATGCCCGAAATCAACGGCATGGAGCTGACCCGCCGCATCCGGGACGCGAACATTGCTCCCTTTTATGTGGTCCTGTGCACGGCACGGGGCGGCAAGGACAGTCTGCTGGATGCCTTCGATGCCGGCGTGGATGATTTTGTCAGCAAGCCTTTTGACAAGGAAGTCCTGCAGGCCCGGCTCAAGGTGGGCGTGCGCTCGGTTGAACTTCAATCCTACCTGATTTCACGCATCTCCACGGCGGAGGCGGCCCTGCAGAACGTCGCCCAGTTCAAAAACTTCATTCAGGTATGCAGCGTCTGCGGCCGCGCCAAGGACCTGCAGGACCAATGGCACAAGCTGGAGCTGCCCTTCCCCACGGACACCGGTGAGACCGCCTATCACGCCTGCTGCCCGGACTGCCGGGAAAAAATCAACAAGGTGAAGTAGGCCCGTCTGCTGCCGCGGGCCGGCTGCCGGCCCGCTTCCCCGTCCGGTTGATGCACCGCCTCACCCGCCTGCCCAACGGCCTGACCGTTGCCACCGCCACGATGCCCCACATGGCCAGCGTATGCCTGGGTGTGTGGGTGGGCGTCGGCTCGCGCTACGAGACCCCCGCGCAGAACGGAGCGTCCCACTTCATCGAACACTTGCTCTTCAAGGGCACCCGTCGGCGCACGGCCCGGCAGATCTCTGAAGCGGTCGAGGGCCTGGGCGGTTACCTGAACGCCTACACCAGCGAGGATCACACCTGCTTTTACGCCAAGGCCCGAGCCGACCATTTGCCCGCCCTGCTGGACGTGCTGCTGGACATGTTTCTCAACTCGCGTTTCGCGCCGGTGGACATTGGCCGGGAGCGCGAGGTCATCAAGGAGGAACGCGCCAGCTACCGCGACCAGCCGCACCATCTCGTCCAGGAACTGCTGAATGAAACCCTCTGGCCCGGCCACCCGCTGGGCCGCAGCATCGAGGGCACGCCGCGCTCGCTGGATGGCTTGAACCGCGCGCGGCTGCGCGGATTTTTCCAGGCCAACTACGTCGCGGCCAACACGTGCATCGTCGCGGCCGGCAACCTTCGGCACGCGGAATTGGTCAGGTCGGTCCGGCGTTTCGCGCCGCAGTTCCCGGTCAGCCCCCGCCCGGTCTCCGGGCCAGCCCCGGCCCTTGACCAAGGGCGCAAGGCCCCGGGGCCGTGCATCCGGCTCCAAACCAAGCCCGCCGAGCAGACCCAGCTCGCGCTCGGCATCCACACTGCTTCCCGGCACGACGAGCGGCGCTTCGCCCTGCGCGTGCTCAACGCGCTGCTCGGTGAGTGCATGAGTTCACGCCTGTTTCAAAGCCTGCGCGAAGACCGGGGCATCGCCTACGATGTGCACAGCTCCCTGAGTTTCTTTGCCGACTGCGGTGACCTCTCCATCTACGCGGGCGTCGACGACGACAAACTGGAAAAGGCGCTGCGGCTGATCGCCCTGGAATTGCGCCGGCTGCGGCAGCGCGCCCCCTCCGCGGCGGAAGTCCGCCGCGCGCGCGACTATGTTGTCGGCCAGTTTGATCTCGCGCTCGAGGGCACCGAGCCGCACATGACCTGGCTCGGCGAGCAGCTCATGGGGCACGAGCGGATCATTCCCGCCGCGCGTCTGCGCGAACGGCTGGCAGCCGTCACCCCCGCTCAAATTCGCGGCGTCGCCCAGGATTTCTTCCGCCCGGAACGCCTGAGCCTCGCGCTGGTTGGTCCTCTGACGCAGGCCAAGCACTTGGCGAGTTGGTTGAAAGTGGATTGACGCCGGACGCCAAAGGCGCGAAGGCATGGCCGTCGCAGATGAAGCCACCGCTGCTCATCGAAGTGGAGACCAGCTTCTCGCCTGAGATGCTGGCCGCTGCACTGGCTGGCACCCCGGGCATCGCGCTGCTCCGTAGCGCCGGATCTGCCTCTCCGCAGGCCCGCTACTCGTTCGTCACGGCGCGGCCGTTTCTGACTTTCCGGTCCTTCGACACGCGCTGTGAACTCACGACTGCCCAGACCCCGGACGCCAGACCACCGACCCAGTTCGGCAACCCATGGCGTGTGCTGGACGAGCTGATGGCGCGTTACGAACTGCTCGATGAGGTGGACCTGCCCTTTCCCTTGGGCGGCTGCTTTGGCTACTGGGGCTACGACCTGCGGCACTTCGTTGAGCCGAAGCTCCCGCGCCGGGCCGTGAACGACCTCGAATTGCCCGACTGTCACGTCGGTTTCTACGATAGCCTCGTTGTCTTCGACCATCGCCTCGGCAAGACGTGGATCGTCTCCACTGGGCTCGGCGTGGACGGCTCACGGTGCGAAGCCCGGGCGGCACAGCGCGCGGAGTGGTGGCGGGAGCGGCTCGGGCGGCAAGCGGAGCCGCAAACCCCGGAGGAAATCAGCAATCTGGCTGCGGTAACCGATGTTCAGTCCAACTTCACGCGGGAGGACTTCATCGCGCGAGTCGAGCAGGCTCAGCGCTACATCAGGGCCGGTGACATTTACCAGGTCAACCTGGCGCAGCGGTTGAGCGCGCCGACGCGGCTGAGCGGCTGGGAGTTGTTCGAGCGGCTGCTGGAGGTGTCACCCGCGCCGTTCGCGGCGTTCCTTGATTGCGGGGAATTCCAGGTTGCCTCGTCGTCGCCGGAGTTGTTTCTCCGCCTCAGCGGTCCGCACATCACCACGCGGCCCATCAAGGGCACGCGTCCGCGCTCCGCCGACCCGACGCGCGACGCGCAGCTCACCTACGAACTCCAAACCAGCACGAAGGAAATGGCCGAGCTGGTGATGATCACGGACCTGCTCCGCAACGACCTCGGTCGCGTCTGCGAATACGGCTCCGTTCAGGTGCCGGAGCTGGTGCGGCTGGAACGCTATCCGCAGGTGCAGCACCTCGTCAGCACGGTCGAAGGGCGGCTGCGCGCGGATGTGACGCACTTCGCGGCGTTCGCCGCGTGCTTCCCCGGTGGCAGCATTACCGGCGCGCCGAAGTTCCGCGCGATGGAGATCATCGACGAGCTGGAGCCGGTGACGCGCGGGCCCTACTGCGGCTGCCACGGCTACCTCGGCTTCAACCGCGAGAGCCAGTTGAGCATCACCATCCGCACGGCGGTGCGGCAGGCGGACCGCACGCACTTCCACGTGGGTGCGGGCATCGTGGCGGACTCCGTGCCAGCCGCGGAATACGATGAAACACTGGCGAAGGCCCGCGGCTTTCTCGCCGCGCTAAAGGCAGTTCCAGCCCCGGCAATAGCAACGGGCATTGCGCACGGTTAGTCAAACATCTTGCCCGGATTCAGGATGCCGTGCGGGTCGAGGACCTTGCGCAGCTCACGGTGGACGCGGAGGGAGGCGGTTTAGCGGTGGACCCAGCGCGGGTGATCGCGTCGCCCGTGTAACACGCGGAAGACGATGACGCGACCGTCTTCGGCCCGGTAGAAAACCTTGTAGGGAAACCGCCGCAGGAGCGCACGCCGGAAGCCGCCATGCTAGAACGGAGGACGTTTCGTATCCGTTGCGAGCAGTTGCATGAACTTCCCGACCTTGGGTCGCAGAGAAGGAGCAGGATCAAGATTAGGATTACGAGCAGGAGTGGGAACGGCGGGA
>CAZQEW010000015.1:6781-40462 GCA_964591495.1 uncultured Klebsiella sp. | reverse complement strand
CCCACGGCGCTGCGCGCGCCCACGCCCGCGTCGGGGCCGAACACGTCGCGCATCAGCTCGCTAAAGCCGTTGATGACCTTCGGGTGGTCGTAGAAGTCGGGGGCGGTGTTGACCATGCCGAGCGTTTTCACCAGGCGCTTCACGCGGTCAAGGCTGCCCAGCTCGTTGCGCACCGTGGCGAGGATGGCGAGGCCGACCTGCCGCGCGGCGGCCTGGCCCTGCTCGAGGTTCAAGTCCTTGCCCACGACGCCGGTGATGACCGTCTTGTCCACACGCAGCGGACCGTGGCCGGAGACGTAGCACATGTTGCCGCTGATGACGACGGGCTTGTAAACGTGCGCGGGGATGGGCGCGGCGGGGAGTTCGAGTTTGAGTTCGGCAATGCGGGCTTCGGCGCTCATGGCAATGAATTTGGAACAGTGAATGCGTTGAAACGCCGCGACTTTCCGGCGCACACGCGGGAGCGGCAAGGAGTTTTTCCTGCGGCCGGCGTGGCCGCTTCCGCAGGAAAGGGATTCCCTCGCGTTCAGATTTGCGGCAGGCTGCCATCACCATCGCCCATGGACATCGCCTTCAAGTGCCCGCTTTGCGAGGAGGAGTTCCGCGTCGGCCCAGCCCTCGCCGGCACGGAATTCCAGTGCCCCACGTGCCTGAAGATTTCGCTGTTGCCACCGCTGCCGGAACCGGAGGACGCGCCACCAGCCGAAGCGAAGGCTCCTGCCGCACCGCCTGCCCCGGCCATCGTGTCGGCCAGCACTCTGCCCGCGCCGCCACCGCCGGTGCCCAAAGCCGTCGCCCACGCCACCGCGTCGGACGCCGACGATGCCCGTCTCGCGCAGCGCCTGACCGACGCTTACGCGAGCGTCACCGAGGAAGTAGCCAAGCTCATCGTTGGCCAGGAGGAGGTCATCGAGCAGCTGCTCATCGCCATCTTCGCGCGCAGCCACTGTTTGCTGGAGGGCGTGCCCGGCCTGGCGAAGACCTACATGGTCAAAACCCTTGCCGATGCGCTGCAACTTTCCTTCCGTCGCGTGCAGTTCACGCCGGACCTCATGCCGGCGGACATCACGGGCACGGATGTGATTCAGGAGGACCCGACCACCGGCCGGCGCAATCTTACTTTCCTCAAGGGCCCGCTCTTCGCGCAGATGATCCTTGCGGACGAGATCAACCGCTCGCCGCCCAAGACCCAGTCCGCGCTCCTCGAAGCCATGCAGGAACACAGCGTCACGGTCGGCGGCCGCACCTACAAGCTGGAGCAGCCCTTTTTCGTCCTCGCCACGCAGAACCCCGTGGAACAGGAAGGCACCTACCCGCTGCCCGAGGCGCAGAAGGACCGCTTCATGTTCCATGTGCGCGTGGATTATCCGACCCGCGAGCAGGAGCGCGAAATCATCAAGCGCACCACCAGCGCCTACACGGCGGACATTGATCCGGTTGTCACGGGCGAGGAAGTCATCGCCATCCAAAAGACCGTCCGCAAAGTTCCTGTGCCCGACCACGTCACCGACTTCGTGCTCGACCTCGTGCGCCGCGCGCGTCCCACCGACGCCGACGCGCCCGCTTTCACGAAGGAACTCATCGCCTGGGGCCCCGGGCCGCGTGCGTGCCAGCAGCTCATCCTCGGTGGCAAAGTCCGCGCCGTGCTGCGCGGGCGTTTTCACGTCACCGTGGAAGACATTGAGGCACTCGCGCCCCCCGTGCTGCGCCACCGGCTGGTGCCCACGTTCAATGCCGAGGCCGAAGGCGTGAAAGTGGACGACATCATCCGCCGCGTGCTGAAGGAAACGCCCCGCCACGAACCCAAGAAGGTGATGTAGCTGGCATGCCCGCATGCCCCGTTTCGCTTCTCCCGAGGCCATTGGCAATCTCCCCATGGCCCGGGAGAAACCCGCTGAAGAAACGGGCGCCCAAGAGACGAATAGCGAGCGTGGTGAAATCCTGTTCCTCCCGCACGAACTGTTGTAATCCCTAGCCGGCCGCGGCTGGCGAAGTTCTCAGCCTCTAGCTCTGCCACTGTCTGGCCGACTTTGTCCTTCACGCCGCCGGCCGCACCGATATTCTCCGCGCCCTATGTCAACGACGTTGAAGATCGCCGCACTCGCGGGCGACGGCATTGGTCCCGAGGTCATGCGCGAAGCCATCAAGGTGCTGCGCGCGGTGGAGAAGAAGTTTTCCCTGAGTTTGGCTATCACCGAGGCCCCCGTGGGCTGGGCGGGCATTGACGCCGCCGGCAAGGCGCTGCCCGACGCGACGCTGGCCTTGTGCAAGGAAAGCGACGCCATCCTCTTCGGCTCCGTGGGCCTGCCGGACCGCGACCCGACCATCCCCAAGGAGGAACGCCCTGAGCGCGCCGCGCTGCTGCGCATCCGCAAGGAGTTCGGCCTTTATGCCAATCTCCGCCCCGTGCAACTGCCCAAGGCGCTGGCGCACGCCTGCCCGTTGCGTCCCGAGCGGCAGGGCGACGGCATCGACATCCTCGTCGTGCGCGAGCTGACGGGCGGCATGTATTTCGGCCAGCCCAAGAAGACGGAGGATTATTTCCACGAGGAACCGCAGGCGGACGTGAACGCCACGGTCATCATGAAGCGCGCCCAGCGGGCGATTGACACGATGGTTTACACCACGCCGGAGATCGAGCGCATCGCGCACGTGGCGTTCAAGGCGGCGGCGCTTCGCCGCAAGAAGGTGACGAGCATTGACAAGGCGAACGTGCTGGAGAACGGCGTGCTCTGGCGCGACGTGGTCACCAAGGTCGCGCGGCAATACCCCGACGTGCAGCTTGAACACATGTTCGTGGACAACGGCGCCATGCAGCTCGTGCTCAAGCCCACGCAGTTCGACGTGATGCTCTGCGAAAACATGTTCGGCGACATCCTCAGCGACGAGGCGGCGGCGCTCGCCGGTTCGCTCGGCATGCTGCCCAGCGCCAGCCTCGGCAAGGCCAGCGGCGCACTCACCTTCGGGTTCTACGAGCCGGCCGGCGGCACCGCGCCGGACATTGCCGGCAAGAACCTCGCCAACCCCATCGCCCAGATCCTCTCCACCGCGCTCATGCTCCGCTACAGCTTCGGCCTCAATGACGCTGCCGGCGCCGTCGAGCAAGCCGTGGCCAAAGCCATCGCCGCCGGCCTCCGCACCGGCGACATCTTCTCGCCGCTGGATGCCACCGCCAAAAAGGTCGGCACCCGCGAGATGGGCGACGCGATTGCCGCGGCCATCTGACTGCCATGACCGCGCCCGGCGAATCGCTGCCCGGCCTGCTGGCCCAGGCCGACGCCGCGCAAACCGCCGGCCACTCCGCCGCTGCGCTCGCCGTCTATGCCCGCGCGCTGCCGCTGCTCACGCAGCCGGAACAGCGCCCCGCCCGCGCCCGCGTGCTCTTCCAGATGGCCCAGCTTGCCCGCTACGAGGGCGATGTCCCGCAGGCCTTCGCGTGCTACGACGAGCTGCTGCCGCTCGCCGAATCCCTGGGCGACGCGCGGGCGCATGGGCTGGCCGTCGCCATGCGCGGGCAACTGGTCTTCGTGCAGGGCGACAAGCCCGCCGGGATTCAGGCGATGATCCGCGGGCTGGAGGAACTGCGCCGCTGCGGCGCGGCCGAGGCGGAACATCTCACCTGCCACACCCGTTTCTTCAGCCGCCGGCTGCCGCGCGCGGAGTTTGAGCGATGTGTTCCTGCGGCGACGCAGGATGCGGAACTGCGGCAGTTGTTGCTGGCGGCGGATGGCTGCTAGCCTCAGGCATGAAATCACTCACCGAACACCTCTGGTTCGAAGTGGCGGGCCGGCGCGGCCTGGTGAACATCACGGAAACCGTCGAGGCGCTCGTTCGCAAGAGCGGTGTCCAGGAGGGCCTTTGCCTCGTGAACGCCATGCACATCACCGCCAGCGTCTTCATCAACGACGACGAACCCGGCCTGCACCACGACTACGAGGTCTGGCTGGAGCGCCTCGCGCCGCACGCACCCACCGCGCATTATCATCACAACCGGACGGGCGAGGACAACGCAGACGCCCACCTCAAGCGGCAGATCATGGGCCGCGAAGTCGTGGTCGCCATCACGAAGGGGAGGCTGGACTTCGGCCCGTGGGAGCAAATCTTCTACGGCGAATTCGACGGCAACCGACGAAAGCGCGTGCTGGTGAAAATCATCGGCGAATAGGACGGTGAGGCCACGGATTGCGGGCGTGGGTCGCGTTCTGCAAACCCACCCGCTGCGCCCTCATTCTTGCTCCACCGCGCGCCTCAGATGCCGAGGTTCGAGAGGGTGGTGCAGATGCGGTTCACGATCTCCACCAGGCGGGGGTGCGATCCTTCAAACCCCTCGACTGACGCCGACAGGCCGTCGAGGGAGTGCTGCACCAGCGCGGGGTTCGGCTCCGCCCGGGTGGCCTCGTGCGCGGAGACCTGCGTGAAGCCGGCGATGCTTTGCGCCGCCTCGCCGTGGGTCTTGGACAGCTCGGCCACCTCGGACTTGAGCGTGCCCAGCAGCGTGAGGAGTTCGGTCTTGGCGTCGTCCTTCACACCGGACTGACCGATGCGGGACTCAATCTTGGAGAGGGTGTCGTGGATCATGGCGCGGTGTCTGGCTGGGGAAAGGTTAGCCCGCACGGCGGGAAAACAAAGCCACGAATTGGCGGTCCAGCACCCGGCGTTGCCCCGATGGATCGCCCCGCCCAGCGCTCACGACTTGGCCTGCCCGGCGCCCCAGGGTTCAATCTGGCGGAGCTGCTTGGCGGCCAGTCCGGCATAGCAGTCGGGCAGGTCGAAATGTTTGAGCACGTCCGGGAGCAGCGCGGAAAGCGGCCATTTGTAGTGTTCCGCCTCGGCGAGCGCGGCGTAAGAAGTCAGCGCGTTCTTCAACGTCACTTGCTTCACGGGCGCGGACAGCAGCGCGGCAAAGGTCGCAGGGATTGCGCCCCACCCTCGGCCGGCCAGATGGACCTCCGTATGGCCTTGTGCGGCGAGCCAGTCGAGCACGCACAGGAGGTCGTGCGTCTTCCGGCCCACATACGGCTCGTCGAGCATCACGCCGTGAATGGCATAGAAAAAGTCGCAGCCATAGGCACTGAGGAAGGTGTCCTGCCCACAGGTGTTCGGGCGGGACTCGCCAATGCCACGCACATCGCAGGCGTAGAAGGCGGCCTGTGGTTCGGCCTTCATTAGCTCGTTGACGAGCGGCTCGTCGCGCAGCTCGGCATCGGCGCTGTGATGTGAAACGTAGAGGACCGCGCGGGCCGGGCCGCGGGCCGGGCGCGAATGGTGCGCCTCGTCGCCCAGTCGATAAACCAGCGCGTGAACGCCCGGCTCCGTCTCGACGGCGTAAGCGGTGAAGTGCGGTTTCGGAAAGCGCCGTCCGCCGATGACGCGCAAGATGCGATAGTCCGGCACGCCAGCGCGCGGCGGAAGCTTGAGCGTGGCGGCAACAACCTCCCTCAGCTTGTCACCCGCGGGTTTTCCGCGCTTGGCCGCCAACTGGCGTGACCGGTCGCTGGTGAACGAGAAGACCGTCCGTGACTTGAGTTCCGCGACCTGGCCACTCGGCGTGCATTGGAGCGTTTCGTCCTTCTCGATGGTGAGGGCGGGCTCGGTTTGGGCATTGGAGACCTTGGTGATACCATTGAACCAGCGATACATCGCCTCGCGGTTTTCCTGGCTGTAGCCGTGCGGCGTGGGGCCGATGAACAGGCTGATATTCTCCTCCGCACCAAGCAGGCGGTAGAGCTTCTTGAGCCGCGCGAAAGCTTCCTCGATGCCGCGCGCGTCGAAGTAGTCCTTCTCCTTGCCCAGCAGCACGACGGGCTTGGGGGCCATCGCCGCGATGAAGTCCGAGTGGTCCAGCCCAAGGGCAAGCGCGCGTGGGGGACATTGCTCGGTGTCGGCGGGCAGTTCGTTTTCCAGGTTCCGACGGAACGTGGTCACGAAGCAACTGGGCGCGGCCATCGTCCAGCGCGACTCCACGCCGCAGAGCCACGTGGTCATCGTGCCGCCACCGGAGTTGCCGGTGATGCCGACGTGGCGCGGGTCCACCTCAGGACGCGTGAGGAGGTAGTCGAGTGCGCGGATGCCGTCCCACGCGCGCCAGGAGCCGAGGAACTCGCCGACGAGGAACTGCTGATTGCCCGCGTGCAAATGCTCCTGCACCCCCACGCCGACCCGGGACTTGAGCCGCTCGTCTGCGTATTGCAACCGCTCGCCCTGACCGATGGGATCGAAGAGCAGGCACACATAGCCCTGCCGCGCGAGCCCTTGTGCGAAGGATTGGTAGGCGTCAATGGCCTTGCCATTTGCCGAGTGGCCGCATGAGCCAACCACGCCGGGCGCGGGCAGCTTGCCCTTGGGCACATACAAGTTGGCCGTGACCAGGAAGCCGGGCCGGCTCTCGAAGATGACGTTCTCGATGCGATACGTGTCGCGCTCGACAATGCGCGTGACGCGCGCGTTGAGCGGCGTCTTCTCCGGCCACGGGCCGAAGCACTGCTGGATGCGCGCCCGCACGTCGCGCACGTAGGCTTCGGCATCAGCCTTGGTCTTAAGCGCGTCGCGCCGCTGGTTCGCACGGGCCTCGACCGCGCGCAGCCGTTGCACGTAATGCTCCTGCACCATGCGTGGGAAGCGGTTCAACGGCGCAAGGGCGGTGCCGTCGGGCTTGGTCTTCGGCTCGGCGGCGGAAGTGAAGTTCGGCAGCGCGAAGCCAAGTGCACCGAGGGAAGCGGTGCGGAGCGCAGAACGGCGGGACAGTGGTAACGGTGAAGAGCCGGGCATGCGCGCTTTGGACGCGCCGGCGGGAGAATCTTTCACCGAAGATGGCTTGGTGAAAGGCAGGTCGGCCGGTCAGTTGGCAGTGTCGGATTTGTCTGCTGTTGCCGAGCCAATGGTATCCACCATCAGCACCCCGAGCCGCCGCGAGGAGACGCGCACGCGGAACAACCACCGCATGGGTCCCCCCACCCAGGACTTCGTGCGCAACCGGTCCAGCTCCAAGCCAAGGTCAGCACTGCATTTTAAAGTTCCCACCTGCTCGATGAGGGCATAGTCCGCGGCGAACCAACGCCGGCGCCATGGCCACAGCAGGAAGGCAACCGGAAGGGCGTGTCGGTAGAGAGCGTTTAACAGCACCCGATCGGCGTATTCCGCCCGGGAACAACCCTGGGCGGCGCACAGGCAGGTGGCGAAATCCATTTCTTCATCCGGGGATGACCTCTGCGCGCCGGCTTCGGCCTCGGGTAAAAACTGCCGGGGTTGGTCCCGGCTTTGCCGGTCGGCGCTGTGCCGGCTCAGCGCAATCAGAAGTGTGCAGCGCAGGACGCTCGGGGATATTGGCTTTTCCAAATATCCATACGGCAGAGTGCTCAAAGCACGGGCAAGCAGCGCTTCATCAGGGTGAGCGGTGACATACACCACGGGCACATCGAACTCACGTTGGATGCGGCCGGCGGCTTCAATCCCAGACGGCGTCCCGGACAGGGTGGCGTCGATAAGCATCAGGTCCGGCTTTGCCCCGGCTGCCAAGGCGAGCGCCTCCGCACTGCTGGTGGCGGAACCACAGACCTCAAACCCCAATTGGCGCAGGGTCAGCTCCAGCTCTCTGGCTGCGGCCAGATCGCCATCCACTACCGCCACGCGAGGAGATTTATGCACGTGTAACATACACTGCGCTGAGATCCCCCTGATGGGAAGTAGTCGTCTGTGACAGTTACGTGACCAGGTGTCAAACAGGTTCCGGCAGGCGTTTGTTCAAGGGCGGTAATCCCATGACCGTCGGCTAAGCACGATTGGACTGGCCTGCCGACCCGTTCAGCTGTCCTCCAAGGCGACAGCGAGGGAGCATGGCCGATGCGCCAAGACCCGTGCCAGATGACAACCAAGCCTGTTCTCCAAAGCCGGCGGCCTGCGTGCACTGAAACTTGGTCCGGCGTCCCGGCGTCTTCCCAGCAACGCATGAAAGTCGCCCTGCTGCTGTTCGCTCTCGCTGTCTCAATCGCCTCGGCCGCGCCGCGCCCGCCGAATGTCATCTTCATCATGGCCGATGATCTTGGCTACACGGATGTCGGCTGCTTCGGCAGCAAGTATTACGAGACGCCGAACATCGATCGGCTTGCGGCGCAGGGGCTGAGGTTGTTGAGCCACCATCATTGCCAGAACTGCACGCCCACGCGCGCGGCGCTCATGAGCGGACAATACGGCGCCCGCACCGGCGTTTACACCGTGGGTGGCATTGACCGTTTCGACTGGAGCACACGGCCGCTGCGTCCGGTGGAGAACGTGACCGAGCTGCCGCTGGACCGCGACATCATCGCCAAGCAGCTCAAGGCCGCCGGCTATGCGACCGGCATGTTTGGCAAATGGCACATCGGGCAGAAGGGCGACTTCCTGCCCAACAAACGCGGCTTCGACGAGGCCATCGTCAGCATGGGCGTGCACTTCAACTTCGAGACGACGCCGAAGGTGGACTACCCCAAAGGCACCTACCTCGCCGACTTCCTCACGGACAAGGCCGTGGACTTCATCACGCGCCACAAGGACAAGCCGTTCTTCCTCTACCTCCCGCACTTTGGCGTTCATTCCCCGCACCAGGCGAAACCCGAGCTGGTCGAGAAGTTCAAACCCAAGCCGCCCGTCGGCGGACACAACAGCCCCACCTACGCCGCGATGATCGCCAGCGTGGACGAAAGCGTCGGCCGCGTGATGAAGACCCTCGACGATCTCAAACTCGCGGACAACACCGTGCTCATCTTCACCAGCGACAACGGCGGGGTGGGCGGCTACGGGCGGCCCGACGGGCTCCTCCGCGAACCGGGCCGGGAAGGCCAGGGCAAAAAGGCCAAGGGCGCCGACGCAGACGGCGGCGGCATCACCGACAACGCCCCCCTCCGCAGCGGCAAGGGCAGCCTCTACGAAGGCGGCACGCGCGAGCCGTTCGTGGTGCGCTGGCCAGGCGTGACCAGGCCCGGCACCACCTGCGACGTGCCCACCATCCACGTGGACATTTTCCCGACGCTCCTGGAAATCGCGACCGCGCCCAAACCCCGCCAAGTGCTCGACGGTGAGAGTCTGGTGAAGCTCTTCCGCGATCCCGCTGCCAAGCTCCAGCGCGACGCGATTTACCAGCACTTCCCTGGCTACCTCGGCGCTGGTCCCGGCCTTTGGCGCACCACGCCCGTGAGCCTCATTCAATCCGGTGACTGGAAGCTCATGGAGTATCTCGAAGACGGAAAGCTCGAGCTCTACAACCTGCGCGAAGACCTGGGCGAAAAACGGAACCTCGCGAAGGAAATGCCCGACAAGGCCAAGGAACTCCACGCCCGGCTCGTCGCCTGGCGCGCCGAGGTGAAAGCCCCAATGCCCAAGCCCAACCAGCCCGAAAAAGCTTCCGCCCCGCCGACGGAGAAAAAAGGCAAGGGCAAGAAGAAGCAGCTCAACTGAGCCGCCCCGCCAACCCAGACCGCGTCAGGCGCGGCGACGGAGTGAAGCGTTCACCCATTCTCGGCGCCACCGCGCGTCACTGGTAGTTCTCCATCCCGGCGCACGAGCACACGAGGTTGCGGTCGCCGAAGACGTTGTCCACGCGGGCGACGGGCGGCCAGAACTTGTAGTCCACAAGGCTCTTCACGGGGAAGGCCGCTTGCTCGCGCGTGTAGGGGCGCGTCCAGTCGCCGGCGATTTGGTCGGCGGTGTGGGGCGCGCCTTTGAGGAGGTTGTTCGCCTTGTCGGCCTTGCCGGTTTCCACATCGGTCATCTCGGCGTGGATGGCAATCATCGCGTCGCAGAACCGGTCCAGTTCGCACTTCGGTTCGCTCTCGGTTGGCTCGACCATCAGCGTGCCCGCCACGGGCCAGCTCAGCGTCGGCGCGTGGAAGCTGAAATCCATCAGCCGCTTCGCCACGTCCTCGGCGGTCGTGGCCTTGAAGCCGCGCAGGTCCAGGATGCACTCGTGCGCGACGAGCCCGCCGGTGCCCTTGTAGAGCGTGGGGAAATACTTCTCCAGGCGGCGGCTGATGTAGTTCGCGTTGAGAATCGCATACTTGGTCGCCTCGGTGAGACCTGCGCTGCCCATGCACGCGATGTAAACCCAGGAGATGGGCAGAATGCTCGCGCTGCCCCACGGCGCGGCGCTGACAGGGCCGATGGGGTCTTCGCCGCCGAGCGAAACGACGGGATGGTCCGGCAGGAAATCCACGAGATGCTCCGCAACGCCAATCGGGCCCATGCCGGGACCGCCGCCGCCGTGCGGGATGCAAAAGGTTTTGTGCAGGTTCAGGTGGCAAACGTCCGCGCCGATGAAGCCGGGCGAAGTCAGCCCGACCTGAGCGTTCATGTTCGCGCCGTCCATGTAAACCTGCCCGCCGGCCTCGTGGATGATTTGGCAAATCTCACGGATGGTGCCCTCGAAGACGCCGTGCGTGCTCGGGTAGGTGACCATCAAGCACGCCAAGTTCGCGGCGTGCGCAGCGGTCTTCGCGCGGAGGTCGGCCACGTCAATGTTCCCCTGCGCATCGCATGCAACGGCGACGACTTTCATGCCGGCCATCACGGCGCTGGCGGGATTCGTGCCGTGGGCGGAGTTCGGGATGAGGCAGATGTCGCGGTGCGCCTGGCCGTTGCTCGCGAGATACTTCGCGATGACCAGCAAGCCCGCGTATTCGCCCTGCGAGCCGGAGTTGGGCTGGAGCGAAATGCCCGCGAAGCCCGTGGCCTCGGCGAGCCATTCCTCCAACTGCTTGAACAGCTCCTGGTAGCCGAGGGTTTGCTTAAGCGGCGCGAACGGATGGATTTTGCCGAACTCGGGCCAAGTGACCGGGAACATCTCGCTCGTGGCGTTGAGCTTCATCGTGCAGGAGCCGAGCGGAATCATCGCCTGGCACAGCGAGAGGTCGCGCGACTCGAGCTTGCGCAGGTAGCGCAGCAGCTCGGTCTCCGAGTGGTGGCGGTTGAAGACCGGCGCGGTGAGGAACTTTGTCGTGCGCGCGTGCTTGCCGAAATTGGCGGCCCCGGCGTCCGCGTAAAACTCCTCCAGCTTGAACGGCAGCTCGAAGCCCGCGTTGAAGATGCGGACGAGCAATTCCACGTCGGCCAGGTCCGTGGTCTCATCAAGCGCGACGCCGAGCGTGGCCTTGTCGAGCACGCGCAGGTTCACGCCGTGCTTCTCGGCGATGGCGACGATTTCCTTGCTGGTGTAGCCCTTGAGCTGGATTGCGATGGTGTCGAAGTAAGCCGTGGTGAGCACCGTGTGCCCGAGCTTCGCCACGCCCGCCGCGAGCACACGCGCGTGCCGGTGGACGCGGTTGGCGATGGCCGTCAGCCCCGCCGGCCCGTGGTAAACCGCATACATCGCCGCGATGTTCGCGAGCAACGCCTGCGCGGTGCAGATGTTGGAAGTGGCCTTCTCGCGGCGGATGTGCTGCTCGCGCGTGCCGAGCGAGAGCCGCAGGCCGACCTTGCCGCGCGCGTCCTTCGAGACGCCGACGAGCCGGCCCGGCATGTTGCGCTTGTAAGCATCGCGCGTGGCGAAGAACGCCGCGTGCGGTCCGCCGTAGCCCAGCGGCACGCCGAAGCGCTGCGCGCTGCCGACGCACACGTCCGCACCGAACTCGCCCGGCGCGCGCAGGACCGTGAGCGCAAGAATGTCCGCCGCCACGACGACGAGCGCACCGGCTGCGTGGGCCTTCGCCGCGAAGTCCGAGTAATCCAGCACCGAGCCAGTCGTGGTCGGGTATTGCACCAGCGCGCCGAAGACGGAGTTGTCGAACGCGAACGTCTCGTGGTTGCCCACGATGACTTCGAGCTTGAGCGCCTCGGCGCGGGTCTTCACGAGCGCGATGGTTTGCGGATGGCACGCTTCGGAGACGAAGAACTTCGCGCGGTTGTCATTCGGCGGCATTGCGCGATGGCACAGCGTCATGGCCTCGGCGGCGGCAGTGCCTTCGTCGAGCATCGAAGCGTTGGCGATGTCGAGCCCGGTGAGGTCGCAGACCATCGTCTGGAAATTCAGCAGCGATTCGAGGCGGCCCTGCGAAATCTCGGCTTGGTAAGGCGTGTATTGGGTATACCAGCCGGGGTTTTCCAAAATGTTCCGCTGGATGACCGGCGGCGTAATGCAGTCGTGGTAGCCGAGGCCGAGGTAAGACTTGAAAACCTGGTTCTTGCTCGCGATGCCCCTGAGCTTCCGCAGCGCATCGAACTCGGACAGCGCGGGCGGGAGGTCGAGCGGTTTGGGCAGGCGGATGTCCGCCGGCACGAGCGCGTCAATCATCGCGTCGAGCGACTCGTAACCAAGGAAGTTCAGCATCTCGGCGGCCTCGGCGGGGCGTGGACCGTTATGACGGCGGACAAAGGTGTCAGGGTGGGCAAAAGCGGCGGGCGTGGCGGTCATCGATAGAATTTCAGCGGTTGCAGGTCAGTTCCGTGCGAAGCACTGCGGGAAGGTAGAAACGAGCAGGGCCAAAGCAAGTGGATTTCCGGGGAATGGCGCGGAACGCACGTTTGACTTGGCCCGCCCGGTGCCCATACTCGCCCGAAATCAATCGTCCGGGCGGCGGGAAATACCGGCGCGGGGCACCAAGCACTATGGCCAAAGTCAAACACATCGCACTGATCCAGTTCAAAGCGGACACCACCCCGGAGCAGATTGACCAGGTGTTCAGCGCCCTGCTGGACCTGTCCGAGAGCATCCCCGGCGTCGAAGACTTCATCTCCGGCCCCAACAACAGCCCCGAAGGCCTCGCCGGCGGCCACACGCACGCCTTCATCATGACCCTGGCCGACGCCGCCGCACGCGACGCCTATCTCACTCATCCGGAGCATCAGGCCTTCGTGCAAAACAACTTGCCGCTCATCGAAAAGGTGACGGTGGTGGACTTTGAGTTGTGAACAAGCCGGCTGCGCGCCGATTGCAGTCATGCCCGCGCCCGCCGTTTTGCCCGTAAAGTCAGAAATCCAAGCGGCGTCTCACCGCAGGCTCGCGCCTGCATTTCTGGCATTTTGCCTACTTACTTTCGCCCTTGGCCTACGCGCCATCGCGTGGGGTCCGCACGGCGAAATCACCCAGGCTGCCCTTGACGCCCTCGGCCCTGACGACGCGCTGCTAAAACACCTCGGCACCAACGCGCCCAAGCTCGTCCACTACTGCTGGCTGGGCGATTACCGCCGCATGCCCTACGAACGGCAGGGCGAGTTCTTCTACGCGGACGACTACCTGCTGTTCCCCGGCATGGAGCGGCATCTCGACCACCTCGTGCCCGAGGTCAAGCGGACCTATGAGCCGTATTTCCGCCGCGCGCTCCAGGCGCTACGCACGGAGACGCCGCTGAATGCCGCACGCTGGATCGGCTCGCTGCTGCACTTCGTCGAGGACACTGGCTCGCCGCCGCACTCGGCGGAGATTCGTGGCGACGTTCACAGCAAGATGGAGAACTGGGTGGACGCGAAACTCATCCGCCTGCCCGGCTACCGCCCGCAACTCCTCGGCGACACGGAGGAGAAGGCGCTCGCCGGCTTCCTCCGGCGCATGGACGGCCTTATCGCCTACTCGAAGGAACGCGGCGACCGCTGCCGCCCGTTGGTCCTCGCGGACAAGCGCGCCGAGGTGGAACCCATCGTCCTCGAAAGCGCGCTGGAAACGAGCCGCGTGGTGGCGGATTTGTTGAAGACACTGGGAAAATTCGCGGACACTCCCCGTTCGCATTCCAACCGTTTCCTGCCGAGCGTTAGAATCGAAGACTACGGCAATCCCAGGTTACCCATCAAAGTCGCCATCATTGGCACGCCGTTCTCAACCATGGCCAACTTGGATGGCACCTATCAGCTAGGCGATCTGCCGGTAGGAAGATACTCATTCGTGGCTTTCAGGGATGGCGACCCAGTGCGAACAACTGAGCGCGTCGAACCGAACGGTTTCAGGACCATTCTGGACATCGGTTCGCCCGGTATCCCCCGACCTCCTGGCCAGGCGAAGAACCTTGTTCGCAACCCAGAGTTCAGTATTCAGTGGCTCAAAGCCGGTTCACCCGACTGCTGGTATCCCACCAAGACCGCTTGGGAAGGTGACCTCGTCCCGCTCAAGGACGGCGCGCGCTACACACTGCGACTTAACTGGCAGTCCCAGCCCGGCCCCGGGGATGTCGTCCTCCGCTTCCGTCAGAACACCAACCTAGGGCTGCCGCCCGTGGATGCGGCATTCAAGCCCAACACCACCGAGCACGCCTTCACCGGCTCCGACAAAATGAAGTGGGCGCAAATCCTCATCCGCACCACCAACGCGCCGACCACGCTGCTCAAGAGCGTCGCGATCACGCCAGAGCCGTAGCACCCGCCAAGTTCCCGCCACGCGCGGCTACCGCATCCCCGGCATTCCGCCCATGCGGCCCATCATCTTCTGGAACTTGGACATTTTCTTCATCATCTGCTGCATCTGGGCAAACTGCTGCAGCAGCGTGTTGACCTCGGTGACGGTCACGCCGCTGCCCTTGGCGATGCGCTGACGGCGGCGGGCGTTGAGCAGGTTCACGTTGCGGCGTTCGGCGGGAGTCATCGCGCAGATGATGCCTTCCTTGCGGCGGAAATCTTTCTCGGCCTTGCCGAGGTCCGCGCCTTTCGCCATCTCCGCGCCGCCGGGCAGCATGCCCATGATGTTCTCCAGCGGG
The DNA here is from genome assembly GCA_964591495.1 of uncultured Klebsiella sp. GTDB lineage: Bacteria > Verrucomicrobiota > Verrucomicrobiia > Limisphaerales > SXTU01 > SXTU01. Next base: position 25,817 of record CAZQEW010000015.1, on the reverse strand, counting down.
CCGAGCTTCTTCATCTCGCGGAGCTGCATGAGGAAGTCCTCCAGCGTGAACTGGCCTTTCCGCATCTTCTCCTCGAGCGCCATCGCGGAGTCCTGGTCAATTTTCTCGGCGGCCTTCTCGACGAGCGACACCACGTCGCCCATGCCGAGGATGCGCTGGGCCATGCGCTCGGGGTGGAAGGGCTCAAAGTCGTCGAGCTTCTCGCCCACGCCCATGAACTTGATGGGCCGGCCCGTGACCTCGCGCAGGCTGAGGGCCGCGCCGCCGCGGGCGTCGCCGTCCAGCTTGGTGAGGATGGAGCCGGTGAGCTTGAGCGCCTGGTCAAAGTGCGTGGCAACGTTGACGGCTTCCTGGCCCGTGGCGGCGTCGAGCACGAGGAGAATTTCCTGCGGCTGCACAAGGTCGCGCAGGCGAACGAGTTCCTGCACGAGCACCTCGTCGATTTGCAGGCGGCCGGCGGTGTCGAAGAGAATCACGTTGCGGCCGGTGAGCTTGGCGAGCTGCTGGGCGTCGCGGGCGATTTTGAGCACGTCCGTTTCGCCGCGCTTCACGAAGGTGGGCACCTCGAGCTGCTTGCCCAGCGTTTCGAGCTGGTCCATGGCCGCGGGGCGATAGACGTCGCACGCCACGAGCAAGGGCTGGCGGCCCTGTTTCTTGAGCCAGTTGGCGAGTTTGCCGGCGCTGGTGGTCTTGCCCGCGCCGTGGAGGCCGCAGAGCAGGATGTTCGTGGGGCTGGCTGAGAGGTTCAGGCCGGCGTTTTCCGCGCCGAGCAGCGTGACCAGTTCGTCGTGGATGATTTTGATGATCTGCTGGCCGGGCTGGATGCTCTGGATGACCTGCTGGCCGATGGCCTTGGCCTTGATGCGCTCGATGAAGTCGCGCGCGACCTTGAAGTTCACGTCCGCGTCCAGCAGCGCGAGGCGCACGTCGCGCAGGGAGTCGCTGACGTTGGACTCGGAGATCTTGCCGAGGCCGCGCAGGTTGCGGAAGACGTTCTGGAGCTTGCCGGAAAGCGAATCGAACATGGGCCGCAATCTAGGAACCGGCGGGAAAACTGCCAGCCCTTTCGCGGCGGCCGGGTGGCGCTTCTTGACCGGGCTGGGCAAAAACTACGAGCGGGCCGGCCCTTTTTCCGGACGGAGCAAGCCCATTCCTCGCCCAAGCGGGGAACGACCAGGCGGGCATTCCAGCATGGATGACCCCGGTTTCCCGGTGGGCGGGCGGCTACACAAAACCCATTTGTGCGGGTGCTGACTTGATTTCATCGGTCGGCGGCGAGGGCTTGGCATCGTGCTGGCCGCATCAGGATTGGGCGTTGACAACCGCGCCCACCACGCAAAGTGTCCACTTCACACCTATGAAAAGGCTTCAGCCACCGCCGTTGCATGCTGCCTTTACCCTGATCGAACTGCTGGTCGTCATCGCCATCATTGCGATCCTAGCTGGAATGCTCCTGCCTGCGCTGGGCAAGGCCAAGGAGAAGGCCAAGATGACCAAGTGTCTCAACAACCGAAAGCAGGTGGCGCTGGGCCTCACCATTTACGCGGGCGACAACGATGACCAGCTTCCTCCCTATGCTTACAACATGGCCGGAACTCCGTTGGCCGGCGTCACCCAATTTCCCGAGTGGCGCCAATCCATGGCCACCTACATTGGCATGACCACCGGGAATGTGGTCGCCGAGTTTGAGGGGCGGCTGGGTTGTCCGTCGCTGTTGAGCCGGACGACTCCGGCCAGCATCAGCATCACGACCGCGCCCAATTACAACCGGGTGATTGCCTACTTCAATGTGGCCTCCGGCTCCGGAGGGTCGGCCCGTCTGGGACAGGTGCCGCCATCCACGTTCCTCGTCGGCGAATCCACTAACCAAGTCATCTACACACCGACGGTGTGGAGTTTCGACACGGATACGGATGGCGATGGAGTCATGGACAGCAATGCTTCGTTGTTCGGCGGCGTCACCCGGTGCAATAACTTCATTTTCCACCACAACCGTCAGAACGGATCGGCGGTCCCCAACTCCAGCCCAAAGATGATGGACCAGGGGAATGTCTGCCTGGCGGATGGGTCCGCGCGAGTCGTTACCCGGGAAAAGTGGCTTCGGAATGACGGGGGCCTGTGGGGACCATGAGCCGGTCGCCAGCGCGGAGTAAGCGACCGGCGCCAATGGCTTGCCCGACATCCTGTAACGGGTGGTATTGAACATCCGTCTTACGGGGAGGACTAAATCGCGTATCCGACCATGAAAACCACCCTCCTCCTTGCCCTTGCCCTCAGTTTCACTGTCGTCCCCCTACGTGCCCAGGAACAACCGCAGCCCATTCCGGCTGACGAGCTGGCCAAGGCCACGCAGCTCCTCATGGAGGCCGCCTCCCGGGCCGGTGATCTCCCGCTCAAGCTCGAGCTGGCCCCTGATCAGGCCGCTGGCCTGAAGGCCGGCGAGGTTGGCGCGCTCATCATCCCCGACAAACGCCTCAAGGTGGAAAAGACCGACAAGGCCGACCGCAAGCAGAACAAGACCAAGGGCGAGGCCATCCCCGTGGGCCAGCTGTGGACCTCGAAGCTCGCGCCCAAGGACAAGGACGCCGTAGTGCCCAACGACCGGCTCCGCCTCGTGAAAGTGGACGCGAAAGACAAGCAGATGGAGCTGGCGCTTTTCACTCTCGGCATCGAGAAGGGCGGCAAGCGTGAGTTCCAGCTCGCCGTTTACGGCAAGGGCAGCTCGCCCGTGCTGCGCGTGCCGCTGACCGCCGAGAAGAGCAAGGGCGCGGCCCCGGTCGTAATGACCGCGCGCAAGACCAGCGAGGATGCCGGCGTGATTGAGCTGAGGCTCATGGGCAAGTTCAAGGCGGAGATTCCCGTTGGCAAACAGGCGGATTAGCCGACCCGAGCAAGCGCTGACCGGTCGGATGCACGTGTGCGTGTCCGCCGCTTTTTCTGTTTGCCCGAAACGGGCTTTTGGTCAACATCGCCGGCCATGCAACGACTTCAGATTCAACGCGCGCTCTCCGTGGCGCTAGTCTGCCTGACAGGCGTTGTGATCGCCGCCGAGTTCAAGCTCAAGGATGGCTCCAAGATTGTCGGTGACCACGTGTCCTCCAATGACAAGGGCGTGGTGCTCAACGTCGACGGCAAGCCGTCGGCCCGCATGGCGTGGACCAACTTCACCCAGGAAGCCCTGAAGGAATTCGCCAAGAACCCCAAGGCCCGCCCCTTCGTCGAGCTCCTGATTGAGGACGCCACCCCGCCCGGCGGAGCAGCCGCGGCCGAGGCCAACGTTCCTGACATTCCCGTGCCCAAGCGGCCGCCCGCCAAGTGGAGCGAGGTCAAGGACAAGCCCGAACTGCCGGAGAAACCTGGGCTGATTGGCGGCATGTTCACCACCGGCGTGGGCTGGTTTGCGCTGGTGATGATGTATGCGGGCGTGATTTATGCCGGCTACGAGGTCGCCATCTATTGCCGGCGGCCCAAGCAACTGGTCATGGGTTTGTCAGCCATCCCGGGCCTCGGCTTTTTCGCGCCCATCGTGTTCCTGTTCATGCCGGCGGTTAAAAACGAAACCGAGGCCAAGCCCACGGCGGTGGAAGTCGCCGCTGCGAAGGCCAAAGAGGAGCCCAAGCCTGAACCCAAGGCCATTCCCGGCAAAAAGAGGGCTGGTGGCGGCCTCGCCCTGGGCAAGAAGGCGGAAGAAGGCGGCGGCCATGCTGCGCCGGCCGCGCCCCAGCCCGCCGCTGCGCCCGCACCCGTCAAAGCCGCCGCCCCGCCGACCTTACAGCCCGCCGTCTATCGCAAGGGCGAGGTCAACATCAACAAGCGCTTCATCGAGACCAAGTTCGCCGGCTTCTTCAAGGCCGTCCCCGCCGCCCCGGAAAAGGACATGTGGCTGGTGTGGGTGACAGCTACGGGCGGAGAGTTTTGGAGCAAACGCGTGGCCAGCATCAGCCCCACCGAGGTAGTGGTGAACTGCCCGCAGGAAGGCGGCAGCTCCGTGGATCAAACCGTCCAGATCGTCGAGATCACTGAAATCCATCTCCGTCCGCAGGAAGGCTGAACATGAAGCTACGCACGATCCTGCTCTTCGGGGCACCCGGCTCCGGCAAGGGAACGCAGGGCAAAATCCTCGGCACCATCCCCAACTTCTACCACTGCGCCTGCGGCGATGTGTTCCGCAACCTGAACGCGGACAGCCGGCTGGGGAAGGTCTTCCTCGAATACTCCAGCCGTGGCGAACTCGTCCCCGACGAGGCGACCGTGGATCTCTGGCGCAACAACATCCAGGCCAACACCATGCTCGGCCGCTTCAATCCCGAGCGCGACACGCTCGTGCTGGATGGCATTCCCAGGAACGCCGCGCAGGCCGAGATGCTCAAGAACACCCTCGACGTCCGCGCCCTGCTGCACCTGACCTGCCCCGACCGGAACAAGATGGTCGAACGCCTCCAGCGCCGCGCCCTCCGCGACAACCGCCTCGACGACGCGAATCTCGAAGTCATCCGCAACCGCCTCCAGGTTTACGACCTCGAGACCAAGCCGGTGCTGGACTACTACGGGCCGGAGATCGTCCACAGCATTGACGCCGCCCAAAGCCCGGTCGAGGTGTTGCGCGACATCCTGCGCGTGGTCGCCAAGCTCTGACCCGTGGGCCGGCAGTTCAGCGACTTCCGGGCGGCGGAACTCTTCTGCCCCAAGTGCAATGAGTGCCTGCCCGTCCGCGAGCAGCGGCTGACCGACACCCGCGAAGAAACCATCGAACTCCGGTGCGCCCGTTGCGGCACCATCGTGGGTCGGCACACCGTCACGGACAACAGCCTCGGAGGCCGGCTGGCGAGGGCGTGGAATCAGTTGCGCGGCAAATGACCCCCCTGCAGAACACTTTCGGCTTTGCAGGCCGGTTGCGCGGCCGTTTCATCCCGGCATGACTCTGGAAGACCAGTTCAACACCTTCCTCCGCAAGCAGCCGGTCCTTGGACGCAGCGTGTATCTCGCCAAAACGGCGGTGGTCCTGGGCGACGTGACACTCGGCGACCAAGCCAGCGTGTGGTATGGCGCGGTGCTCCGCGGCGATATCAACCGCATCGTCGTCGGCGCGAACTCGAACATCCAGGACAACGCAGTGGTGCATCTCGCCGATGACTTTCCCTGCCTGATCGGCGAGTGGGTCACGGTCGGCCACTCTGCCATCGTCCACGCCTGCACTGTGGGCGACGAGTGCCTCATCGGCATGGGCGCAACCATCCTCGACGGCGCGGAGATCGGCGCCCAAAGCATTGTCGGCGCGAACGCACTGGTGACCGGCGGAACCAAGGTGCCGCCCGGCTCGCTCGTGCTCGGCTCGCCCGCGAAGGTGGTGCGCGCGCTCAAGCCCGAGGAACGGGCCGGGCTCAAGTGGTGGGCGGAAAAATACGTGGCTAACGGCGCGTATTGCCTGAAGCACAACATCAACGTCGGCGCGCCACTGCCCACCTGAGGCAACCCGCCAGAGCCGACGCCCGTCAGAGGTAATAGAGCATCAACCACCGTAATCATTTCTGCTCCTGCCGCTGGGCGCTGATTGCGCAGCAAAAAGTGTCAAACTCGGGACAGGCGGCTTTTCGGAAGCACGACGAGGGCAATTACAGGCTGGGCAGAAACGGAGACAGGGTCACCTCCAGCCGCTCGGCGATCTTGGCGTAGCCCTTGTCATTGGGATGAATCTGATCGGCCATGAGGCTGGGGGTAAACAGGATGCCCTCGAGGATGTTGGGCACGAGCAGCACGCGCTTCGCCTGCGCCAACTGCTCGAAGCGCTTCGCCTTCTTGTCCGTCAGGCCGCCGCCGCGCACACCCAGCAGCACGACGAACGACCCGCCCTGATGAAAGCGGTCAATCAGCGCGGCGAGGTTCGCGAAGGTCTCGTCTGCTGGAACGCTGCGCAGCGTGTCGTTCCCGCCGAGGCACAGCAGCACCACGCGCGGTTGGAGGGCGACGGCCTGGTCGACGCGCGCGAGGCCGTCGGCGGTGGTGTTGCCGGCAACGCCGAGGTTGCGGATCTTGATGCGGAGCCGCTTCGCAAGCTGGTTGGGATAGTCGCCGCCTTCCTCCGCGCCGAAGCCTTGCGTAAGGCTGTCGCCGAACGCGACCCACTCGCCGCGCGCGGTGGGCGGGAAGTTCACGTAGCTGGCCTTGCCCGGCCGCAGCCAGAACCAGCCGCCGCCCGCAAGCAGCAGCGTCAACAAGAGCAGCCAGTGTCCGCGGCGCATGGGAGGATAAACCCAATTGATCAGGGAAGTTTCGCGGAGAACTATTGCTTCTTCTTCCCCTTCTTCGCCGGCGCATCGGCCATGGTCTCGCCATATTGCGGGCTGTGCGGCCAGGGAATGGCGTGGGCACGCTTGGCCCAGGTTTCCCATTTGGCGATGAGGTCGTTGAGCTTCGCGGGTTCGGTGGCGGCGAGGTCGCGGGTTTCGGTGCGGTCGGCGGCGAGGTTGTAGAGTTCCCACTTCCCGGCGGGGCCTTTGGCGACGAGTTTCCAGTCGCCCTCGCGCGCGGCGCGGTTGCCTTCGTGCTCGAAGAAGATGGGTTGCGAGCGGGGCAGCGGCCGGCCCTCGAATGCGGCGCGCAGGCTGACGCCTTCCATCGGCGTGATGCGCTCGCCATTCAGTTCGGCAGGATACCGCGCGCCGGCGAAGTCAACGGCGGTGGCCATGAGGTCAATGAGATGGCCGGGCTGGTGGCGGAGTTCGCCGCGCGCGGAAATGCCCTTCGGCCAGTGCGCGACGAGCGGGGTGCTGATGCCGCCTTCGTGGACCCAATGCTTGTATTCGCGGAACGGGGTGTTGCTCACGTTGGCCCACTCGCGGCCGTAGCCGATGTAAGTGTCCGCGCTGCCCGGCAGGACGCCATAGCCTTGGCGCATCGGATAACCGTCGCGGGTCTGCTTGGGAATCATGTCGGGCTGGAGGTAATCCTTCGCGAGCGGAGGGAGCGTAGGCTCGCTCGCGCGCGGCGTCGCGGGGCGTTGCGTGCCGCGGCCCATGCCTTCGGCGCAGCCGCCGTTGTCTTGGAGGTAGCAGATAAGCGTGTTCTCGAACTGCCCGCGCGCCTTCAGCTCAGCGATGATGCGCCCGATGCCTTGGTCCATGCAGTCGATCATGGCGGCATACACTTCCATGCAACGCGTCTCGAAGGCCTTGTCCGTCACGTCCGCCCACGCGCCGGACGCAGGCGTGAGCGGCCATTTCGGGTCCACGAGGCCGAGCTGCTTGGCCTTCGCCCAGCGCGCGGCGCGAATGGGTTCGTAGCCGGCGTCGTAGCGGCCCTTGTATTTGGCAATGTCGTTTTGCTTCGCGTGCATCGGCCAGTGCGCGGCGGTGTAGGCGACGTAGAGGAAGAAGGGCTTGTCCGCCGATTGCTGCGCGTGTTCGCGAATGAAGCGCACCGCGTGGTCGCTGATGGCGTCGGTGTAGTAATATTCGGCGGGGCGATACTCGGGGTCCGCGTGCGGCGAGATGAACTGGTTGTCGCGCGTGAGCGTGTTCGGGTCGAAGAAGCTGCCCGCGCCGTGGATGGTGCCGTAGAAGCGGTCGAAGCCGCGCTGGAGCGGCCAGTTGTGCTTGGAGGGATTCGCCGGGTCAGGCGCGCGCGGCGTGACGTGCCATTTGCCGACGATGTAGTTGCGGTAGCCGGCGGGCTTGAGCGCCTGCGCAATGGTGACGCTGCTCTGGTTCAAGTCGTTCTGGTAGCCGGGGCCGCCCTTTTTGCTGTCCACCATGTGCCCGATGCCGGCCTGATGCGGGTAAAGCCCGGTAAGCAGCGACGCACGCGTGGGACAGCAGCGGGCAGTGTTGTAGAACTGCGTGAAGCGCAGCCCGCCCGCGGCGAGCGCGTCGAGATTCGGCGTGGCAATCTCGCTCCCGTAGCAGCCGAGGTCGGAGAAGCCCATGTCATCGGCGAGGATGTAGATGATGTTTGGCATCGCGGGCGCGGCGCTGGCGGGGAAGCTCCAAAACGCAAAGCCCAAGCTCCAAAGAATGACCAAGCTCCAAGCTCCAAAATGAAGCCACGCGCGACAGAGGCCGATTGGAGCTTGGGATTTGGAACTTCTTTGGAGCTTGGAGCTTGGAGCTTGGAACTTTCGCATAGCTTGGTGGACGGCAGGTTTGCCCGTCGGGTTTCCGGACAGGCCATCGGAGAAATTCATGGGCGCGCGTTCACCGGGTCGGCTTGGGCCAGCAGTTTCCTCAGCTCGGCCGTGGTTTGCGCGTGCAGCGGATTGTCCGCCACGTTGCGCAACTGCCCCGGGTCCGACTGCAGGTCGTAAAGTTCCACGCCCTCGCGGCCACCATCCCACTCGATGTAGCACCAGCGTTCCGTGCGGATGCTGCGGCCCATGAACGCGGGCTTGGACGGGTCCACCGCCACGGTGATGCTCGACTCGGCATTGCGCGTGACCTGCGTGAAAGCGGGCTTAGCCCACATGGCCTGGGGATTGGCGAGCAGCGGCTTGAGGCTCTTGCCTTCGAGTTTGGGATGCACCGGCAGGCCGGCGAGTTCGGCGAGCGTCGGGTGCAAATCCACCAGTTCCACCGGGCGGCGGCTGGCCTGGCCGTTGCCCTTCGCGCCGGGCGCGCGGATGATGAGCGGGACGCGTGCGGACTCTTCGAAGAGGCTGCGCTTCTGCCACTGCCCGCCATGCTCGCCGAGCAGCCACCCGTGGTCGCTGAGGAAGACGACGATGGTGTTCGCCGCCAGCCCAAGCCGGTCCAGCGCGTCGAGCACGCGGCCCACCTGCGCGTCCATGAGGCTCACGCTGGCATAGTAGGAACGGATGAACTCACGCAACTGGTCCTCCGGCAGGCCATAGTTCGGCACGGGCAGCAGGCGTGCGGCGGCGGGGATTTTCGCGAGCTGCTCCAGCGGCGCGGACGGGAGGCGGAACTTGTCCACCGGATGCAGGTCAAAGAAGTTTTTGCTCGCGACCGTCGGCACATGCGGCCGGAAAAAACCGCAGCCGATGAAGAAAGGCTTCTCCGGCCGCGCGGCGTGCCGCTCCAGCAGCCGGATGACTTCAGTGGCAATGAGGCCGTCCGTGTGGTCGGTGCCGTCGCCCGCCGTGGCGTGCCACGCGAGCGCCGCGCCGAGACCGAACTTGGGCGTGAGGTTCCGGAGCGCAGCTTCCTCCGCCTTGTCGCGCCCGCTGGGGTTGATGGTGCGGTGCCACGACGGCGGGTCGTCGTGACCTTCGGTGCCAATGCCGGCCGGCACGTTGTAATGAAACAGCTTGCCGGCGCGCACCACGGAATAGCCCGCCCGCATGAATGTCTGCGGCAGCGTCTGCGCGTCAGGGACGGTCTGGCGGAAATGCCGGGTGTTTTCGAAGACGCGGATGGTGTCTGGCCGCAGCCCGGTCAGGAACGATGCCCGGGAGGCGCCGCAGACCGGATACTGGCAATACGCGCGGTCGAACCGCACGCCTTGCGCGGCGAGCCGGTCTAGGTTCGGTGAGAACGCCGCGGGGTCGCCGTAGCAGCCGAGCCGGGTGTTCAGATCGTCGGCGACCAGGAGGAGAACGTTTGGCGTGAGTGCAGCCTGCGCCCCGCGGGCGTCGATGACGGCCAAACCAAGCAAGAGTAGCAGCAGGGAGGCGAGTGGGCGCGAAGGCGGTAGGGCTGGCCGAGTCATGGATGGCGCGACAATTGAGTCGGGCGAGCGTCGGACTTATTGCCTGGTTTGTGAAGCGGATTGCCGAGGGCAATTCGCCGGCCGAATTTTGCCGCGCAGCCGTTGCCTGAACCGGCAAAAAAGCATGTTGCCAGCGACGGCGGGCCTTCTCATTGTCCCGCCATGAAAGCCCGCATGTGCAAGTCACTTCTCCTCGCCTCGTTCACCCTCACCTTCACCTCCTCGTTGCTCGCCCAGGGTGCGAAGGACGAACTCGCCAAGATGGAAGGCACCTGGGTCGGCGGCGTCCGCTCGCCCGCCGGCAAGGCCAAGGAAGGCTCGGCCACCATGGTTCAAATCTCCGAGCTGACCATCAAGGACGGCAAGATCACCGCCTGCAAGGACGGCAAGGGCGTGAGCCTCGGCAACTGTGAAACCCTCACCCTGAACCCTGCCAGCAAGACGTTGGATGCCACCGGCGACTCCAAGAACGGCAAGAAAGGCGTCTTCCAGGGCATCTACCGCATCAAGGACGGCAAGCTGGAATGGTGCGCGGCCAATCCCGGCATCGACCGGCCAAAGGATTTCTTCACCACGCCGCAAGTGCAGTTCCACATGGTGTTCGACAAGAAGCAGTAGCCCCGGCTACTTCCCGCCGGTTTCCTTCACATAGGCGGCGTATTCCTCCGCCACGCGGCCTTCCTTCTCGTCGCCCGCGTGGAAGTAGAAGCGGTAGCGGAAGGTCACGCTCTTCCCGGCCGGCACGGTCATGTTGCCGGCGTTTTTGTCCGGGTTCTTCTCGAAGCTTGCGATGCCGAAGGGGTTCGCCGAGCACAGCCCGTAGGTCCGTGCATGCCACCAAGTCGGATGGCGCGGGTTCGACGGATGGTCAAAGATGGCGACGCCGGCAATTTTCCCTTCGACCGGCCCAAAGTAATCGCACCAGGCCGCGCGCTTGCCCCACGCTTCGCCGTCACGCGGGCCGCTGCTGAGGACGATGTGACCATCGCCAACCGCTGGCTTTTTCTCGCCCTTGGCCAACGGCTTTTCCACCCGCATGGACTCGGCCACGCGGATGGCCATGCCACCGTCCTTCTGGTCGCCCAACACCACCTCGCCGTGCGTGGCGCGCAGCTCCACGTCGTAATCCATCACCCGGGCCGGGCCCCGATGGTGGAAGCGGATGGTCAGGAACTCGGCGCAGACGGGCTTGCCGTCGCCGGCGACAATCTGGTTTTCACTGCGAATCACGCCGAACTTCGGGCCGCTGCTGAGTTCGAGGAACTTTTTGTGAACGGTGCGGCCCGGCGGCGTGCCGTCGCGGGCCTTGGACTCGCCCCACGTCGTCACCTCGTTGATGCGCGTGTGCGACCACTGGATGCCGCGGTGATGCGGATGGTCCTTGGTCTCGCCGGCAACTTCCTTCATCGGGTAGTTGCGCGTCATGCCCGCGCCCGTCGCGCCAATGACGGGGTAGAGCACCGGACGCGGAGTGTCGCGGTAATGGTATTCGGTGAAGAGCTGGCCGCCGATCTCCACGCGCACGCGCCCGTCGGCATCGGTGAGCTTGACGCCGTCCGCCGCCCACGCGGCTAGCGAGCTGAACAGCAGGGCGGAGACAAGCGGCAGGGTCTTCATAAATGGCTTGGACGCGGTGAACGCACGGGTGAACACGGGTCGTTAGACGCGCGCGGCGACGGCTTCATCAGTCGCTTCTGCGAGCACGGCCAGCGACTCCTCCAAGGCATCGCGCGGGATGGTCAGCGGCGGGGCGATCTTCACCGTCTGGCCCCATGCGCCAACGGGCGCGAAGAGCAGCAGCCCCTTCCACATGCAGCGCTCGATGATGGCGTGCGCGAGATCGTGGTCCGGCTCCTTGGTGCCGGGCTTGACGGTCTGCATTCCCGCGACCAGGCCGCGCGCGGTGACGTGGCCGATGACCTTGGGATGCTTTGCTTGGATCGCCTTCAAGCCCGCCAGCAGCACCGGCTCCAGCGCGGCGGCATTTTCCGTCAGCTTGTCGCGGACAATCTTGCGCACGCTGGCCAGCGCGGCGGCGGCGCACACCGGATTCCCTGTGTGCGTGCTGGTCATCGAGCCGGGGCCGAACTGATCCATGACGCTCTCGCGTCCGATGACCGCCGAGAGTGGCAGCGAGCTGCTGATGCCCTTGCCGCAGCAGATGAGGTCGGGCGAGACGCCGTAGTGCTCGAACGCCCAGAACTTGCCGGTGCGCCCGAAGCCCGCCTGCACTTCATCGAAGGTCAGCACGACGTTGTTCGCATCGCACCACGCGCGGAGCTTTTGCACGAACTCCACCGGCGCGAAGTCCGGCCCCACGCCCTGATACGTCTCCATGATGACGCCGGCGACGTTTTCCGGCTGGAGGCCGCGGGCGGTGACCGCCTTGAGAAACGACTCGAAGCTCGTGTCCTGCTGCCAGTAGCCATCCGGGAACGGCGCGGTGATGATCGCGGGGTCTTCGTTCACGATCCAATGCTTCTGTCCCGCCATGCCGCCCGCCTGTTGCGAGCCAAGCGTGCGTCCGTGAAAGCCGCGTTCCCACCCGATGATGCCGATCTTCTTCCTGCCGCCGACCTTGATGCCGTGCGCACGGCTCAACTTGATGGCGCACTCCGTCGCCTCCGAGCCAGTGGTCAGGAGGAAGACCTTCTGCAAGCCGGCCGGCGCGAGCGCGGCCAGTTCCCCGGCCAGGGCGGCGCGCTCCTCGCTGGGGAAGCAGTAGTTGTGGAGGAGGTTGCTGTTGACCTGGTCGAGGATCGCCTGCTTGACCTCGGGCGCGCAGTGGCCGGCGTTGGTCACCAGCACGCCGCTCGACCAGTCGATCCAGCGGTTCCCGAATTTGTCATACACGAAGATGTCCTGCGCGTGATCCCAGACGATGGGCGGCTGCCCGCGCATGGACTGCGGCTCGAAGTGCCGGAGCTTCTCCAAGGTCGGCACCGAATCGGGGTGCGGGATGGGGGTGACGATGCGGCGATACTTGGTCTCAACATGCGGGACCGTGCGCGGCGTGATGCTGAATTCTTTGCCCATAGTGCCGAGGACCATGCGGACTGTCGCGCTGCCGGGCTACGCCAAAAATCCCGCCTTCCGGTGCTTTTGTGACGAGCCCCGCCTGGAAACTCACTTGCCCGGTCACGGCGGAGTGGTAGCGTGCGGGCATGGAAACCGGTGACAATCCCGTGCCCCCAGTCCAGCCCCCCGCGGCCACGCCGCCGCCGTTGACCCCACCGCCGATGCCGCCTCCCCCGCGCTATTACCCCGCCCCGCCCCCGCGCCGAGGCGGCCGTTGGTGGGTGTGGCTGCTGGTGCTCGGGCTGGTCACCGTCGCCGGGCTGATGCTGGCGGGCATGAGCGGCATGGGCCACGGCCCGCACATGGCGCGGTTGGATGGAAAGTTTTACGAGGAGCACGCGCTCACCGACAAGGACACCCACGACAAGATCGTGGCCATAGACGTCCGCGGCGTCATCAGCAGCCACGACCTTGACGGCGACGGCGACATGGTTGAGCGCGTGAAAGATCAGCTTGAGCTCGCCCGAAAGGATGAGCACGTGAAGGCGGTGATCCTCAAAGTGGACTCACCCGGCGGCGAAGTGCTCGCCTCGGACGAGATCTACCGGGCCATTGAGAAGTTTCAGGAGGAAACTGGCAAACCCGTCGTCGCGCAGATGGGCAGCCTCGCCGCATCGGGCGGCTATTATGTCAGCGCGCCGTGCCGCTGGATCGTGGCCAACGAGCTGACCCTCACCGGTAGCATCGGCGTCATCATGTCCGGGATGAACTTCCGCGGCCTGATGGACAAGGTCGGCATCCAGCCGCAGGTCTACAAGAGCGGGAAGTTCAAGGACATGCTCAGCAGCACGCGCCGGCCCGAAGACGTGCCGGCGGGCGAGCGTGAGATGGTGCAGGCGCTGATCGACGAGACTTACGCGACCTTCAAGGGCGTCGTGCGCAAGGGCCGGGGAGACGCGCAGGCTGCAAGTAAAAAGGCCGGTCACGACAAGGACAGCCGCGCGCTCGCGGACGATTGGGAATCCTACGCCGACGGCCGCATCTTCTCCGGCAAGGAGGCGCACCGGCTGGGCTTCGTGGACGAGCTGGGCAACTTCGACGTGGCGGTAAAGCGCGCGCAGAAGCTGGCCGGCATCACCGAGGCGAACATCGTGAGATACCAGCCGCCCTTCAACTTCGGCAGCCTCTTCCGCCTGTTCGGCAAGGCCGACGCGCACGCGGTGAAGCTTGACCTCGGCGTGGACTTCCCGCGCCTCCAGGCGGGCCGCATGTATTTCCTCTCGTTCAATGTGGTGCAGTAGGTGCGCGGAATGGGACGCCCTTGTCCCCTTTGGAAGTTCGGGCCGCTCTCCCTCACCCCGCCCTCTCCTGCTGGGAGAGGGAGGAACGCGGCAGCACTTTCAGCACTGGCTGACTTTCACCCTTTCTCAGCGGGAGAGGGCCGGGGTGAGGGAGAAAGCGGGCTACTTCGCGGTGGCTTGAAGGTAGGTGGCCTTGGTGGTTGCGCGGAGAACAGTCGCCCCGGCGCACGACCCAGGGATCACGCAGAATTCGCCCGGCCGCAGCGTTAAAGATGTGCCAGCGAAGGAAAGTCCCACCTGGCCTTCCACCACGGCCAACACCAACACGCGACCCCCTTCCAGTTGATGCGGCTGTCCTGAGGCAAGGTGCTTCAAGTCCACCGTGAACAAATCGCACTCCGCGAGCCGGCGCGTTTGCGCCGTGCCCGTTGTCCGCCACTCCGCCGGGCCCAAAGCCGGCTCGAAGTCCGCGAAGTCTATCGAGGCCAGCGCCTGCGGGACGTGCAGCTCGCGCGGTTTGCCGTCGAGGCCGACGCGGTTCCAGTCGAACACGCGGTAGGTGGTGTCCGAGTTCTGCTGGATTTCGAAGATGACGTTGCCCGCGCCGAGCGCGTGGACGCGGCCGCTCGGCAGGAACATGGAATCCCCGCGCTTCACGGGAATGCGGTGAAAGCACTCCGCCACCGAGCCGTCCTGAATCCGCCGCTCGAACTCCGCGCGCGTGGCCCCGCGCCGCAGGCCCACGAACAGGTCCGCGTCCGGCGTGGCGTCGGCCACATACCACATTTCGGTCTTCGGCTCGCCGCGCAGCTCGGCGGCTTTGTGCGCGGGCGGATGCACTTGGAGCGAGAGCTTCTCCTGGGCGTCGAGGATTTTGACCAGCAGCGGGAAACGGCCGGCGCAAGGCCGCGAGTCGCCGAGGAGTTCACTGGCATGGTTTTCCATCAGCCAGCGCAGGTCGCGGCCAGCGAGCGGGCCGTTGGTGATGACGCTCACGCCCTCGGGCCGGTCGGTGATCTCCCACGACTCGCCGATGGGCACGCCCGGCGGCAGGGCCTTGCCGTAGAGTTGTTCCAGCCGCCGCCCGCCCCAGACCCGGTCCTTGAAGATGGGCTGGAACGTGAGCGGATACAGCGCTTGCGACATGGCCGGAGGGTGGCGAGCGC
This sequence comes from uncultured Klebsiella sp., assembly GCA_964591495.1. GTDB lineage: Bacteria > Verrucomicrobiota > Verrucomicrobiia > Limisphaerales > SXTU01 > SXTU01. Next base: position 10,672 of record CAZQEW010000015.1, on the reverse strand, counting down.
GGCGGCCCCGGCTCAAGGCGAATTTGCGGCGGCGCTCCGCCGTCCGCCGAAATAGCCCTTGCGGGCACTGGGCGGGATGGCAGATTGCGCCCGCCCGAAACCCGTGTCAGTTGCAACCTGTCCTGTTTACCGCATGAAAAAACTCCTGCTCCCCGCCGCCGTTCTCGTCCTCGCCGCGTTTGCCGCGCTGCCGCTGCTGCGCGCCGCCGATCACCACGACAAGCCCAAGCGCACGCCCTCGCCCAAGGGCGCGGTCTCCTACATCGTCAGCCCCGCTGACGGCGCCACGGTGAAGCGCAAGTTCAAGGTCGTCTTCGGCCTCACGGGCATGGGCATCTGCCCCGCCGGCATCCTCGCCGCCGACGGCAAGCCGCTGCCTGACACCGGCCACCACCACCTGCTCGTGGACGTGGACCAGTTGCCGCCGCTGGACACCCACCTCGCGCCCGACCAGCCCACGCGCTACATGCACTTTGGCAAGGGCCAGACCGAGGTGATGCTCGACCTCGCGCCCGGCAAACACACGCTGCAACTCGTCTTCGCCGACCACGCGCACGTGCCGCACGATCCGCCGGTGATCTCGAAGAAGATCACGGTTACAGTCGTGGAGTAATCACGCGCGCCGACAACGGTGCATCGCGACCCGGAGCGCAGGTTGGACACGTGTGCTCGGTCCGGCCAAGCTGCGCGCGTTGACCGGCTTTCTCCAACGTAACGAAAATGCCCTGCGCCACGCGCTCGCCGTGGTCGCGGGGCTTTTGCTGGCGGCGGCGTTTCCCAAGCTCGGCATCGCGGGGCTGGCGTGGGTCGCGCCGGGGCTGCTGCTGTTTAGCGCGGTGGGCGTGCCGGGCAAGCTGGCCTTCCGGCTCGGGTGGCTGGGCGGGCTGGCCTTCAACCTCGCAGCGCTGCACTGGCTGCTGTTCATCCCAGTGACGGGCTTTCCGATTCTGGGCTGGCTGGCGTTGTGCGCGTATGCGGCGGTGTATCCGGGGCTGTGGGTGTGGTTGTGCTGGCGGCTGGCCCCCGTGCCGGCGGTTTGCAACCGCCGTCCGGACGCCACCAACAGTGAAGAAGCGGCGGCTACAAGTCGCCGGCACGGGCCGCTGGCGGACGCGGGCTACGTTCAGCGCGCCGCGTGGGCGCTGAAGTGCGCGGTGCTGTGGGTGGCGTTGGAGACGATTCTGGGCTGCTTTCTTACGGGGTTTCCTTGGCTGGCGTTGGGCGTGTCGCAGCACAAGCTGTGGCCGTTGCTTCAAATCGCCTCGGTCACAGGCGTCGGAGGAGTTTCGTGGCTGGTGGTGTGGTTTGCGGCGGCTGCGACGAGCGACGTGCTCGCTGGATTGCCGAAGCAACGAGGCGGCTGGAGGTTGGGGGAATTGACCTGTCTCATTCCGCTTCTAGCAACGGGGCTTGCTGTCTGGTTTGGGTTCTCGCTTTTCTTCGGCCTGTTGGAAGTGCGGCGCGACGGAGAACCTTCAAATGGGGAAACTCCCCGTGCCCACCTTCGCCTCGCCCTCGTCCAGCCCAGCATTCCCCAGACGATGATCTGGAACCCGGCGGAGAAGACCAACCGCCTCGCCAAGCTCATGCAGCTTTCCGAACTCGCGCTGGCCACCAAGCCCGACGTGCTAGTCTGGCCCGAGGCCGCGCTGCCGGAGTTGAGCGAAGAGAGCTTCCGCGCCATCACCAACCTCGTCGCGCGGCATCAGGTCTGGATGGTCTTCGGCGCGGACGATTACGCGCTCAAGCCCGGCGCGCCGCGCGATTCGACGCAGCCGGCGGATTACCAGTTCTTCAACGCCGCCTTCCTCCTCTCGCCCGAAGGAAAGGTCGTCTCCACCTATCGCAAACGGCACTTGGTCATCTTCGGCGAATACATCCCGCTGGCGGACTGGCTGCCGTTTCTCAAGTGGTTCACGCCGATTCAAAGCGGCTTCACGCCGGGGAAGGAGCCGGTGGCATTTGAACTCGCCGGTCTGAGGACGGACGACTCACCTTCGGAGCGCGGGTCTGCGACCCGCAGCGCGATCGAGTCTTCTAACCCGCTGCAGCTCACAGAGCCGCGCTCCAAGCTCCGCGCTGGCATGCTCATCTGCTTCGAGGACGCCGTCGCCTCCGTCGCCCGCGAGAGCGCGGCGGACGCGGACTTCCTGCTGAACCTCACCAACGACGGCTGGTTCGGCGAGAGCGCGCAGCAGTTCCAGCACGCGGCGCACAGCGTCTTCCGCGCGGTGGAAAACCGCCGGCCCGTCATCCGCTGCACGAACAACGGCCTGACCTGCTACGTGGACGAAACGGGCTTCATGCACGACCTCGGCGTGGGCGACGAGGCGGATGTCTATGGCGCCGGCTTCCGCGTGGTGAAGCTCGCCGTGCCCGCCGGCCCACGTGAGCCGACGTTCTACCAGCGGCACGGCAACTGGCTCGGCTGGACGTGTGTGGCCTTGACCGGCTGGCTCGTGCTGCGTCACGGCGGGCGGAACCGCCGGTCAACTCCTGTCCAGCCTGCGCCAAGTTCGGGCCACTCATCTGCCCCCGTTTGAAGTCTATTGGAGCAAATGAGCAGCCATGTCTTTTTCTCCGCGCCGGCCAGGCCTCGGCGATTACCGGCCGCCAGCGCGGCCTTTGCGTTGGCCTGCGCACTTTTACCCGCCGCCGCACAGTCGGATTTTCAGGGTGCGACGCACATGGTGCCCTTTGAGGAAGACACCATCAGCTACAACAAGACGCCGTCCACCGGCCCCATCGTGCGCCTGCAGAACCGCATCAACCGGGGCGAGGTGAAGCTCAAGTTCGACCCCGCTGCGGGCGGCTGGCGCGACTCGTTGCTGGCGGCGCTGGAGATTTCGCCCAAGTCGCAGACGCTGCTCTTCTCGAAAACCTCGCTTCAGCGCGAGCGCATTTCGCCGCAGACGCCGCGTTCGGTTTTTTTCAACGACGACGTTTACATCGGCTGGATTCCCCACGCGCCGGTCATGGAAATCAGCGAGGTGGACCCGAAGCTTGGCGGCGTCTTCTACACGTTGGAGCAGACCGCCAGCGACAAGCCGCAGTTCGTCCGCAACAACCAGTGTCTCGAATGCCATGCGTCCGCGAAGACAATGGGCGTGCCCGGCCATCTCATCCGCTCGTTCAAAACTGACGAGCAGGGCATCATTGACCTCATCACGGGTGTTTCCGAGGTGAACCACCGCACGCCGCTCGAAGACCGCTGGGGCGGCTGGTATGTCACGGGCACGCACGGCAAGGTGACGCATCGCGGCAATCTCTTCGGCAAAGCCGCCTTCGCGAAAGCGGAGGAAAAGCCCAACTACCTCGGCAACCTCACCTCGCTCAAGAAGCTCGTGGATCTCGACGGCTTCGCCTCGCCGCACAGCGACATCGTCGCGCTCATGGTGCTGGAGCACGAGGCGCACATGCACAACTTCCTCACGCGGCTGCACTACGAGTCCCAGATGGCGCTCACCCGCTACCAGCACATCCGCTACCTCAAGAGCATGGCCGAGGGCTTCCTGAAATACCTGCTCTTCACCGAGGAGACGCCGCTCAAAGCCAAGGTCAGGGGCACCGCCGGTTTCGCGGAGCACTTCGCCAGCCTCGGCCCGAAGGACAAGCGCGGCCGCTCGCTGCGGCAGTTCGACTTGGAGACGCGGCTGTTCAAATACCCGTGCAGCTTCCTCATCTACTCGGAGGCGTTCGACCTGCTGCCCAAGGCGATGCGCGAGCATGTGCTGCAACGGCTGCACGAGATTCTCACCGGGCAGGACACCTCGCCCGAATTCGCCCGCCTCGAACCCGACACGCGCCGCGCCCTGCTCGAAATCCTCCGCGACACCAAGCCGAACCTGCCGGGTTACTGGCGGGAGGAGGGCCACAAGAAGGCACAAGCGG
>CAZQEW010000015.1:0-6681 GCA_964591495.1 uncultured Klebsiella sp. | reverse complement strand
GCGGCATGAAACTCCGCATCGGCTTTCTCGGCATTGGCGCGATGGGCATCAGTCATGTCCGCCAGTTCCACTCCAAGCTCGCCGCGCGGTCCGAGTGCGTCGCGCTCTGCGGCCGCAACGAGGCCAATCTCCGCCGCGCGCTCGAAGTCGCGCCGAACGCCAGCGTCTTCAGCGACGAGCGTGAACTCATCCACTCCGACCTCGACGCCGTCTGCATCTCGACGCCGAACTTCAACCACGTCCCGCTCGCGCTGGAGACGCTCAAGGCCGGCAAGCATCTCTTCCTCGAAAAGCCCTGCGGCATCACGCGCGGCGAGTGCCGCATCCTGGAAAAGGCCGCGGCGAACACCGACCGCGTGGTGATGATCGGCCACGAGCTGCGCTACTCGCCGTTCTTCCAGAAGGTGAAGGCGCTCGTGGACGCCGGCGACATCGGCCGACCGCGCATGGTCTGGACGCGCGAGTTTCGCGGGCCGTTCCAGCCCAAGTCGCAGAACTGGATTCAGGACAAACGCCGCTCCGGCGGGATGCTGGTGGACAAGAACAGCCATCAGTTCGACCTGATGAACTGGTGGGCCGGCGCGCGGCCCACGCGCGTCTCGGCGTTCGGCGCGAGCGCGGTCATGCACGTCGTCGAGCCGGAGCACCAGGTCAACGACCATGCGACGGTGAGCTTCGAGTATGACAACGGCACGCTCGGCTCGCTCCAGATTTGCCTCTTTGGCCGCGACTTCCCGCAGGAGGACTTGGAACTCGGCGTGGTGGGCGAGGCCGGCTCGTTGCAGACGCGCATCTCGACGGTGGACATTCTGCAATGGCGGCGCGGCTCCGGACAGAAGGAGCCCATCGTCCATCACATCGAATCGCCCGCCGGCGAGGGCTGGGGGAATCACCTCGGCTTCGACGAGATGCACGCCGCCTTCCTCGATGCCGTGCTGGATGGCAAGCGCCCGCTCACGACGGTGGCCGACTGCGTGGACGGCAGCCTGTTAGCCATCGCCGCCGAGGACAGCATTGCCCACGGGCACACGGTGGACGTGTGAGGCGCGAGCGCTTGGCTCAGGGAGCATGCACCCGGTAATGAATGGGCGCGCGGCAAGGCCGTCAGGAACTTATCGCCATGAAAGCCTTGCCGACCGGCTCATCCTCCTTTCAGCGGAACGCGCGCGTGATGGCCTTCACCCTGATCGAACTGCTGGTCGTCATCGCCATCATTGCGATTCTCGCCGGCATGTTGCTCCCCGCGCTGGGCAAGGCCAAGCGGAAGGCGAAGGCGACCCAGTGCCTCACGAACAACAAGCAGCTGATCACGGCGTGGCTGCTGTATGCCTCGGAGGGGGATGAGAAGATCGTGCGCAATCAGGCGGCCGCGCGGTTCATGACGCAGTCAAACTCGTGGATTGCCGGCCATAACCGGTCGGACATCAACACCACCAATATTCAGGCCGGCCTGCTCTACCGTTTCGCGCCGAACGTGCGGAGTTACCGCTGCCCGTTGGACCGCAACATCGCGGACGACCCCGCGGTCATCGCGTTGCGGGCGGAATCCAGCTACAGCTATGCGATGAACATCCGCCTTGGCGTGGACAATCCCGGCGCCAACACCTCCTTTGGCGGCTTGGACCGTAAACGGATGGCGGAGATCCAACAGGCGGTTCAGATGATGGTGTTTGCCGAACAGGAGCAACCGAACAACTGCAACATCGCCATCAACATCAACGACAACACCGTCAACGCCTACAGCGGGGACCGGCCCACATGGCGGCATGGCACAGCGGAGCAAGTCAGCCAGAACGCGGTCACGCCCTCGGCCCAAAACGGCCGCGGGGTCTTTGCCTTCGCCGACGGACATGTTGTGGAGCACAAGTGGAAGGGCTCAGGCATCTCACAGGCTCTCCTGAGCAGTGCGGCGGACATGGAGGATTTGAGAGACCTGCAATCCTGGCAATCGCCGCCGTGACAAGCCGCACCCATATTCGTGTGGCCGGCCTCCCCCGGAGCGCTCTTTGGGCAATTCCGATTATGGTGGGTTTGGCGGCCGTGCTGGCCGGTTGCCAACGGATGCCGGATTCCACGGCCGAGGAGCAAAAGGCCCATCAAGCCGTGGGACAGCGGCTGGCCATGGAAGTGGGCCAGCTTATCAAGCGGGAGGGTCGGATCGTCGTCATCACGGTGGATCCCAAGCTTAACCCAACCGGCGAACTGCAGTTGAAGCCTTTCCTCGAGAGCATCGGGCGGACGAAGGGCATTACGGTCGCCGCAGTTGAAACGCTCGGGAAGGCAGCCAACGCGCCTGGCGAGACCGCGCCCTTGCCCGGCCGCGGGCTGTCGGCGGCCGATTTTGAACGAATCCTCGCGAAGCACTCCCAGGCCGATGTTCTGGTTTCCCTGGTCGGTCCACCGCTCTTGACGCCGGAGCAACTCCGGCGCCTGTCCGCGGGCAAGATGCCCCTTGTCGCGCTCACCTTGGTGGGTTTTGACCGCGAGGACATCGGCCCGGCGCTCAAGCAGCTGTTTCAAAGCAGGATCGTGCAGCTGGCGGTGTTGCCCCGGACAGCGCCGGAGCCGGCCCACAAGAAAATGGGGCCGTTTGACCGGTATTACCAAATCATCACGGCCGCCAATTCCGCCTCGCTCCCCCACTGAGGCGCAGCATTACCAGTCGGGGAGGCATCACCATGAATGGTCGCTTACCGACCAAGGCTGCGCTGGCTGGGAATAGCGGCAGGCAGGAAAAGGCGCTCGCGGTTTAGCCGCCCTTGCGCACCTCGTTCACGGCGTTGATGAGGAACTGGAAGGCCAGTGCCGCCAGCAACAGGCCCATGATGCGCGTGGTGATGCGCAGCGCGATGGGGCTGAGCCAGCGGGCGCCGCGGGCACTGAGCCGCAGGATCACGTAGCTGGCCGCGCACACGGCGACGATGCACACGTAAAGCGCGGCGCTCTGCTCCCAGCCGCGCGCCTGATTGTGCAGCAACACGGCGGTGGAGATCGCGCCCGGTCCCGCGAGCATCGGGATGGCGAGCGGGGTGATGGCGATGTCCTCCTTCTCCGTGCCGGCGGTGGTTTCCTCGGCGGTTTCCTGCACCCGCGAACGCTGCGCGCGGATCATGTCCAACGCCACGAGCAGCAGAACCAGGCTCGCGGCCATCTGGAACGCGGGCAAGGTGATGCCGAGGTATTGAAAGATCCATTTGCCCACCAAGGCAAAGACCAGCAGCACGCCGGCGGCCACCAGGCAGGCGAGCCGCGCCATGCGGACGCGCTGCTCGGGAGTGTCGCGCGCGGTCATGGCCAGAAACGCAGGAATGGCCGCGATCGGGTCCACGATCACGAACAGCGAGCTGAACGCCATGAAGGTGAAGGCCAGCAAGCTCACGCAGATAACTCTCGAGTGCCGGCGGGTGATTGTCCAACCCGTTCCGGCCGGGTGGCATTTACGCCGCGCCCGGCGCCAGGATCGCGTCTTTCATCCCGTGGATGATTTTCTTGTCCGCCGGGCAGATGGTGGCCAGCACGCCGCCGAGCTTTGCCCGCGCGGCGTCCTGTTCCCCGGCAACGAAATAATACGGGCACAGCCGAACGCGGCCCGGCATGGGCACGAGCTGCTGGCGGTCGAAGTCGAACCATCGGGCCTCCACCAGCCGGGGCTTGTGGTAGCGTTGCAGCACATGCGGCGAGCGTTCGAAGTCGCGCAGGGCCTGTTCCACGGCGACGCTCCACAGCTCGCCCGACAGGTCGCTGCCCAGGTGCACCCCGCGCGCGCCCCACGCGGTTTCCGAGTAGCCGGAAATTTTCAGGATCAACTCGCGTTCGCGCTGGGAAAGCGCGGCGAGCTGCCGCCAGTCCGTGAGGTTCAGCTCGGGGATGGCCGCGTGTGGCGGCAACGGTGTCGGATCCACGACCCACGAATAGGGCACGGCCTTTTGGAGGCGATGGAGAAAACCTTCACCCAACTCCTGCCGCCAGAAGCCGCGCAGGTTGCGGTTCCACAACAGGGCAAAGAGCAGCTTCTCCTCGAAGACCGGACGCGGCGGCGGGGTGAGGCGGATCTGCTTGGCCGTGGCCAGCTCGAAGAGCCGTTTCGCTCCCGGGACATTCGCCACATCGAACAGCTCGAAGAAGCGATACACGGCATCGCCAGACGCAGGGGCGTCGAACGTCGCGGGCTGGACTTGGAAGACCGCCTGGCCGGCGGCATTGAGCTGGCCAGCCAGCCATTCCATCTCCGGCCGGTAGCCGGCTGATTCCTCGGACACGACGATGTGCACCCGGGGCGCGTCGCCAAAGAGGGAGGCGAAGCCTGTGAGCATTCCCTCCAAGCCGCCGATGAGATTGCCCGGCGTCGGCTGGCTATTGATCGACGCGTAGGTTTGATTCAGCCACGCAGTGAGGCCGATGCCGCCGGGCACGCTGTCCAGCTCGGTGATGTGGAACCCGTCCTCGGTCAGCAGGATGTCCGGGCGGATGACGCGCGGCAGCTCGTGCTTGAGCGCGGGATGGCGCTGCAATTCCACCAGCCACGCGGGCTTGCCCTGATCGAGCCAGCGCGCGACCCACTCCGGCTGCTTGCCCTCGGCGCTCCGCCGGTAGAGCAGGTTGACCGCCCGGTAAAACTGGAGCAGCACGCGGCCCAGCGAGTCGATTTCCTTCGCCAGATCTGGGCCGAGCGGGAAAGGCGCGGGCGCAACCCGCCAGTGTTGGTCGGCGAAGAGACCGCCCGCCGGCAGCGCGGCGCGGACGGCGGTGGCGGCCGCAGCCTCAGGCAGGGAATTCGGGGTCGGTGGCGCGGTCATCGGTCGGCGTTCAGCCGGGCGCACGCTACCGGGCGGGAGCTTGGCAGCGCAAGTTTCGGCCGGCGGACGGGCGCGAGAAATTGGCCTCGAACTGGCCAGCCTTCGTGCTCATGCTGTCCTCACCATCCGCCATGACGCGCTCATCTTCATCGCCCCTGATCGCCGCCCTCCTTGGCCTGCTGCTGGCCCCGCTGGCGTTCGCGCAGTCGCCCAAGCCGAATGTCCTGTTCCTCTTCGCGGACGACCAGTGCTTCGAGACCATCCGTGCGCTCGGCCACACGGACATTGAGACCCCGAACCTCGACCGGCTCGTGCGCCGGGGCACGACCTTCACGCACGCCTACAACATGGGTTCATGGAGCGGCGCCGTCTGCGTGGCCAGCCGCACGATGCTGATCACCGGACGCACCGTCTGGCGGGCCCACACGGTTTACAACACCACGGACCGGGAGCGGCAGGCGGGCGTGCTCTGGCCGCAACTGATGGCGCAGGCCGGCTACCGCACCTACTTCACCGGCAAATGGCACATCCAGACCGACGCGGCGAAATGCTTCGATGTGACCCGCCACATCCGTCCCGGCATGCCCAAGACGGTGCCACAATCCTACAACCGCCCGCTCGCCGGCCAGCCGGACCCGTGGAGCCCGTTCGACCCGTCCATTGGCGGCTTCTGGGAGGGGGGCAAGCATTGGAGTGAAGTCGTGGCCGACGACACGTTGGATTACCTCCGCACCGCGAAAGAGTCGGGCCAGCCGTTCTTCATCTACGCCGCCTTTAACGCGCCGCATGATCCCCGGCAGGCACCGAAGGAATACCTGGACAGGTATCCGCTCGACCGCATCGCCGTGCCGACGAATTTCCTGCCCGCTTATCCGCATGCCGACGCCATCGGCTGCGCGCACAAGCTCCGGGATGAAAACCTCGCCCCCATGCCGCGCACCGAGCTGGCGGTCAAAACCCACCGGCGGGAATACTACGCGCTGATCACCCACCTCGACGCGCAGATCGGCCGCATCCTCGACGCGTTGGAGCAGACCGGCCAGGCCGGCAATACCTGGATCTTCTTCACCGCCGACCACGGGCTGGCCATCGGCCACCACGGCTTGTTCGGCAAGCAGAACATGTATGATCACAGCCTGCGCGTGCCGTTCATCGTCAACGGCCCCGGCGTGAAGGCAGGCGGGCGGGACGCTTCGCCCATCTATTTGCAGGACGCGATGGCCACGGCGCTGGACCTCGCCGGCGCGCCGCGCCCGGCCCACGTGGAGTTTCAAAGTTTGCGCCCGCTCCTGCGCGGCGAGAAATCCCCCGCCGCGCGCGAGGCCATCTATGGCGGCTACCTCGAACTTCAACGCGCGGTCATTCACGACGGCTGGAAGCTCATCGCCTACCCGAAGGCGAAAGTGCTCCGCCTCTACCACCTTGCCGCCGATCCCGGCGAGACCCGCGACCTCGCCGGGGTGCCGGACCACGCCGACCGTCAGGCGAAATTGTTCCAGCGCCTGCTCGATCTTCAAAGGGCACTGGACGACAAGCTGGACCTCGCCAGCGTGTTCAGCCCCCGGTGACGCCGCATCCTGCCCGGCAAAGCTCGGTTCCCGCATGAACCAAGCGCCCGGATCACAGGCTCTGTGGGCTCCGAACCGCCGCTTGACCTTTCACCGCCGCCCGGCATAGTGCGCGGCCCGGTCGGAAACCGCAGGTTCCCGCTCACCATTCCGATGAGCGTCTCCCTACCGCCCCGCCCGGCACAACTTTTATGCAGCACATCCGCAACATCGCCATCATCGCGCACGTCGATCACGGCAAGACCACCCTCGTGGACTGCCTCCTCAAGCAATCCGGCACCTTGCGCGCCAACCAGGCCGAAACACAGGTCGAGCGG
>CAZQEW010000014.1:0-50703 GCA_964591495.1 uncultured Klebsiella sp. | reverse complement strand
CCAAAAACCCCTTATTTATTGGGGGTTTCGATGGAGGCGGAGGTCGGAATCGAACCGACGAATGGGGCTTTTGCAGAGCCCTGCCTTACCACTTGGCTACTCCGCCACTCGAAGTCCGGTCACTTTAAGGAAGCGTGGTGTGGCGGCGCAAGCATGTTCGCCGGCATTTGGACCAACACATGTCAGCAGGGGTTCTGGTCAGTCGCGGTTCTTGAAAGGAGGTGGGCACAGTGATTTCGGCGTGCGAAGGCGCAGGAACATCTAGGAGGCCAACGCCGGGGGACGAATGGGGGCGCGTCACCACGCAGTAAATGTCGCCGATGGCGCACGCGCCTATTGCATTCGCGGAGCGCGTTTCTATAGTGCGCGCGAATTGACCGAATGAAATGAGCGAACCCTCCGCCGCCAACGGCAGTTGGACCATTCAGGACGCCCGCACCCTCTACAACATTGACCGCTGGGGTGCGCGCTATTTCGACATCAACGACGCCGGGCACGTCGTGGCCCGGCCGTTGCAAGAGGCGGGCGTGGGCGTGGATCTAACGGACATTGCCGAGGAGGCACGGGCGCGCGGGCTGAAATTCCCGCTGCTCATCCGCTTTCAGGACATTCTCCGGCACCGGGTCGAGGCCATCAACAAGGCGTTTCGCAGCGCGATCGCGGAGTTCAACTTCACCGGCCAGTATCGCGGGGTCTTTCCCATCAAGGTCAATCAGCTCCGCGAGGTGGTGGAGGAGATTCTCGATGCCGGCAAGCCGTTCAACTTCGGCCTCGAAGTGGGCAGCAAGCCGGAACTCTTCGCCGGACTCGCGCTGCAAAGCCAGCCCGGCTCGCTGGTCATATGCAACGGCTACAAGGACGCGCAGTTCATCCGCATGGCGCTGATGGGCACCAAGCTGGGCAAACAGGTCATCATGGTGGTGGAGAAGCTCGAGGAGCTGAAGCAGATCATCGCGGTGTCGCGGCAGGTGGGCGTGGAGCCGCTCATTGGCATCCGCGCGCGGCTGGCCAGCAAGGGCGCGGGCAAGTGGGCCGAGAGCGGCGGCGAGAATGCAAAATTTGGCCTGAGCACGGCGGAGTTGCTTGCGGCGACGGAGCTGTTGCGCGCGGAGAAGCTCGAGCACTGCTTCAAGCTGCTGCACTTCCACATCGGCTCCCAGGTGCCGGACATCCTCACGGTGAAAAAGGCGGTGCAGGAGGCGTCCCGCTTCTACGCCAAGCTGCACAAGATGGGCTTCGGCATCGAATACATGGACGTGGGCGGCGGCCTGGGCGTGGACTACGACGGCTCCCGCAGCGCGTTCGACTCCTCAACCAACTACACGCTCCAGGAATACGCCAACGACATCGTTTACTACATCGCCGACGTGTGCAACGCGGAGAAGGTGCCGCATCCGAACATCGTCAGCGAGAGCGGGCGCGGCATCGTGGCCTACCATTCCGTGCTGCTGGTCGAGGTGTTTGGCTCCATCGCGAAGACCAAGGGCGGCGACTCGCTGACCTTCGGCGACAACGAACACGCGCTCGTCCGCGAGCTGCTCGACATCAAGAAAAACCTCGCGAAGCTGAACAAGCTCGAGGCCTATCACGACGCCGAGGAACGCAAGGAGGACGCGCACCAGATGTTCACCCTTGGCCTGCTGGAGCTGCCGGACAAGGCGAAGATTGAGACGCTTTACTGGGAAATCAGCCAGGACGTCGTGGCCAGTTTCCGCGGGCAGGCCTACGTGCCCGAAGAGATCCGCAAACTGGAGGACAGCCTCGGGGACCAGTATCTCTGCAACTTCTCCGTCTTCCAGTCGCTGCTTGACCACTGGGCGCTGGGCCAGCTTTTCCCCATCATGCCCATCGCGCGACTGGATCAGCGCCCGTGCAAGGAGGGCACGCTGGTGGACATCACCTGCGACTCCGACGGCTGCATCAACAAGTTCGTGGACCTGCGCGACGTGCGCGACACGCTGCCGCTCCACGCGCTCAATGGCACGAACAGCAACGGCACGCCGGAGCCCTACTACCTGGGCTTCTTCCTGATGGGTGCGTATCAGGACATCATGGGCGACCTGCACAACCTCTTCGGCCGCGTCAACGAGGTGCATGTCTTCCTCGAGCCCGACGAGCCCACCGGCTACTACATCGAGGAAATCATCGAGGGCAACACCATCGTCCAGACCCTCGCCGCCGTGCAATACGACGAGAACGAAATCAAGCGCCGCATGAAGGCGCAGGTGGATGAAGCCATCCGCTCCGACCGCATGAAGCCCAGCGAGGGCATGCGGCTGCTGGACGACTACGAGCGCGGGCTGAAGGAATACACCTACCTCACGTTCTAACCAAGGGAGCGAAGGGAAACAGCTCCAAGCTCCCATGCCCAGATTGCAAAGCGGCTGCCAACTCAGGGCTCCAGGCTCCCGCAACGGGCGGGTGGCTGGGCCAGGGAAGGGTGAGCCGTTCCGGGGATGGGGAGCGGAGACCTGTCATTTCGTTCCATGAACCCCGACCTCTTGCCCGCGCTGCGCCGGCTGGTCCGGGGACTGACAGCGATCTTTTGGGGACTGCCCAGCACGCTGTTGGTATGCGTGCTCATGGCGGTGGCGGAGTTTCCCCGCGCATTGGGCTGCGCCCCGCCCCTCATCACGACGGGTCTGCTGCTCCTTGGGACGCTGGAGCTGGCGCGCTTCCAGCCGCAGGAACGGTTGTGGCAGACCGCGCTGGAACGCCTCCAGTTGCTCGCGTTGGCCAACTGCGGCCTCGCGCCGTTTGTTTACTTTTGGAGCCGCGTGCCGACGGAGGCGTATTACCTGCAGGCCGCGCTCGCGCTCGCGGTCACGGGCCTGTGCTTTGTGCTCCAGCTCAACCTCGTCCTCCAGCGGCTGGTCGCGCTGCTGCCGGATGAGACTTTGCGGGAAGACACGCGTTTTTTCACGCGGCTGAACCTGACGCTCATCCTGCTCGGGGCGGCCCTGGTGGGAGGCTGGCACTTGCTGGCCCGGCTCAACTATCTTCCGCAGCCGATTCTGGAAGCACTGGACTTCGGCCAGGTCGCGCGCATCCGTTTTGCGCTGGTGGTCGTGCTGGTGCTGCTGCCGGTTTCGGTGACCATGTCGCTCATTTGGAAGGCCCGGGATGTGGTGTTGGGCACCGTGTTTGGGCCACGCCCGTGACAGCCCGCCGCTGAATGACCGACGCCTCCGCCCGTCCGACACCCGTGCCATCCGCGCCTGCCAAAACCGCCCGTCAGCCGGCGCTCGTCTTCATCTTCATCACGCTGTTTCTGGACATTCTCGGCATCGGCCTGATCGTGCCCATCCTGCCGAAGCTGGTGGAGACCCTGCAGGGCGGCAGCGTGGCGGCGGCATCCCACACCTACGGGCTGCTCGCCGCGCTTTACGGCCTCATGCAGTTCATCTGCTCCCCGCTGCTGGGAAGCTTGTCCGACCGCTTTGGGCGCCGGCCGGTGATCCTTGCGTCGCTGTTCGGCTCGGGGCTGGATTACCTGCTGCTGGCCTTTGCGCCGAACCTGACCTGGTTTTTCATCGGCCGGCTGATCGCGGGCGTGACCGGCGCAAATTTCTCCGCCGCCACGGCCTATATCGCGGACATCAGCCCGCCGGAGAAGCGCGCGGCGAATTTCGGCATCATCGGCGCGGCGTTTGGGCTGGGCTTCATCGCGGGTCCCGCGCTGGGCGGCTGGCTGGGCAATGACAACCTGCGGATGCCGTTCTTCGCCGCGGCGGGATTGACGTTGCTGAACTGGCTCTACGGTCTGTTCGTGCTGCCCGAGTCGTTGAAGCCGGAGAACCGCAGCCAGTTCTCGTGGCGGCGCGCGAACCCCGTCGGGGCGCTGCTCGCCCTGCAACGCTACCCGGTCGTCTTCGGGCTGACCGGGACGTGCTTCCTGATGAACCTCGCGCATCAAGTCTTCCCCAGCACGTGGGTGCTCTACACCGGGTATCGCTATGGCTGGACGCCGAAACAGACCGGCCTCTCGCTCGCCCTGGTCGGCCTCACCGCGGCCATCGTGCAGGGCGGCCTCACCCGTGCGGTGATTCCCAAGCTCGGCGAGCGCCGCGCGGCGAGCCTTGGCCTCGGCATCAGCGCCGTCTGTCTGATTGCCTACGGGCTGGCGACCGAAGGCTGGATGGCGTATGCGATCATCGCCGCCGGCTCGCTTTCCGGCATCGCGGGGCCGTCGGTGCAGGGATTGATCTCGCGGAGTGTCGGCGCGGATGAACAGGGCGCGGTGCAAGGCTCGCTCAACAGCCTGGCGAGCATCGCGGGCGTGATCGGCCCCCCGCTGGCCACCGGGCTGTTTGGCTACTTCATCAGCGCCGCGGCGCCGATGAAGCTGCCGGGGGCGGCGTTCTTCTTCAGCAGCGCGCTGACCGTCACGGCCTTGCTGCTGGCGATCCGCTCCTTCCGCCGCGAACTGCCTCCGGGACAGCCGGGTGGGTGAGCATCGGACCGGGCCACAGTGCGCGGTTGCGCGCCAACCGCCAGGCGCGATACTGCCGCCATGAAATCCGTCGCCGTCATCGGGGCCTCCACCGACCGCAGCAAGTTCGGCAACAAGGCCGTCCGCGCCTATGCCCGGCAGGGCTTCACCGTCTGGCCGGTGAATCCGAAAGAGTCCGTTGTCGAGGGACTGCCGGCCTTCACGAGCATCGCCGACGTGCCGGCCCGGCCGCAGCTGGTGAGCGTCTATCTCCCGCCGGCGGTCCTGCTCAAGGTGCTTCCTGCCATCGCGGCGAAAGGCTGTGACGAACTCTGGCTCAACCCCGGGACGGAATCCCCGGAAGTCCTCGCGGAAGCGGAGCGGCTGGGGCTGAACGTGATTCAGGCGTGCAGTATTGTGGGCGTGGGCGTGTCACCGGCAACGCTGTAGCCATCCAAAGCCAGCGCGCGATCAAGCCAACCTTCCTTCGCCATGGCCACCCCTTGTGCATCCCGCGCCAGCTTGTGCTTCGCGGCCTGGCTGATCTGGCTTGGCCCAGCCCTCGGCCAGGAGTTCGACCTCGTCCTCGCCCACGGCCGGGTGCTGGATCCCGAGACGCGGCTCGACGCCATCCGTCACGTCGGCATCCGGGACGGGGTCATTCGTGCCGTGTCGGAAACCCCTCTGCCCGGGCGGGCCGTCGTGGATGCCGCCGGGCACGTCATCGCACCCGGCTTTATTGACCTGCACCAGCACGCACACCGGCCGGAAGACTATGAGCTGAAGGCGCAGGACGGCGTGACGGCAGCCTTCGAGCTGGAAGTCGGCACGGCGGACGTGGACGCATGGTATGCCGCACGCGCGGGCAAGGCGCTCATCCACCACGGCGTCAGCGCGGGCCACATCCCGTGCCGGATGGCCACGATGGGGGACCGGCCGAGTTTTCTGCCCGGCGCGAACTCCATGACGGCAACGAATCCGGCGAGCGATACGCAGCTTGCGGAACTTCGCCGCCTCATCGAGCGCGGCCTCGAACGCGGCGCGGTGGCCGTGGGCTTCGGCATCCAATACACGCCCGGCGCAACCCAGTGGGAAATTCTGGAGATATTCCGCGCCGCTGCAAAGTTCCGGGCCCCGTGCTCAGTCCACCTCCGCGCAAAGGGTGACGCGGGGCCGCACAATGTCTTCTCGTCGCTGGAGGAACTCATCGCCGCCACCGCTGTCACCGGTGCCCGCGCCCACGTTTGCCATGTCCAAAGCACCGCGAACCGGCTCACGCCGCGCGCGCTGGAACTCATCGCCGCCGCGCGCACGCGCGGACTGGACATCAGCGTGGAATGCTATCCCTACACCGCCGGCATGACGGACATCCGCTCGGCCATTTTCGATCCTGGCTGGCAGCAGCGCGCGGGCATCACGTTCAGTGACCTGCAATGGCCTGCGACCGGCGAGCGGCTGACGGCGGAGTCCTTCGCGAGGTTCCGGCAGACAGGGGGCATGGTCATCGTTCACTCGAACCCGGAGGCCGTGGTGCAGCACGCCGTGACGCATCCGCACACGATGATCGCCAGCGACGGTCTGCGCGGTCACCCGCGCCACGCCGGCACCAGCGCGCGGCTCCTTGGCCACTATGCCCGCGAGACGCGGGCACTGACGCTGATGCAGGCGGTGGAAAAGCTTTCCCTGCTCCCCGCGCGGCGCCTGGAGGAACGTGTTCCAGCCATGAGGAACAAAGGCCGAGTGAGCGTGGGCGCGGACGCGGACCTCGTGATTTTCAATGCCGCAACGGTGCGCGACCGCGCAACTTACGAACAGCCAGACCGGTCCTCGGAGGGCATCCGCGATGTGCTGGTGAGCGGCGTCTTCGTGGTGCGGGACGGAGCGTTGAAGCGAGGAGTGCTGCCGGGCAAGGCGGTGCGGGCGCCGTTGGTTAATGGGCAGTAATCCGTTTTCGGTTTTCAGTGCCCGAGTTCGCGCAGACTGAACACTGAACACGGTTTACTTCACCCCGCACGCTTCCTCCACCAGCTGCACCTGCTGGGGACGCAGCGTGTGGACGGAGAACTTGGCCGCCGTGCGCGCGAACAGCTCCCGGTCTCCCCGCGTGCCGAGCGCGGCGATGCGCCTGATTTGAGCGACCGCCTCGTCAGGCCGGCCGTGCGCCACTCGCGCCGTGTGGGGCGAACCGGCCATGCCCGCCAAGATATCCGCAAGATGGCTCGGTTCCGGGCCAACGTAGAGCACGGGCGCACCGACGGTGAGGATGTTGTAGATCTTGCAGGGATGAATCATCCCGACGAATGGCTCGCCGAGGACGACCGTGTGCAGGTCAGCGGCCGAGAGCGAACCGGCCAGCTCGGCCAGCGGCTGGTAGGGGAGGCACAGGATGTTTTTCAGGCCGTGCTGCTCGGCAAAGCGCTTGACCTTCGGATGCTCGCTGCCACCGCCCACAAAGCAGAAAGCAAAGCGCGGATCGTCCGCCAGTTGGCGTGCGGCCTCCATCAGCGTCGTGAGCGGATGCACCGGGCTGTGGTTGCCGGAATACATGATTACAAACTTGTCTGTCAGCCCGTGACGGGCGCGGAATTTATCACGGCCGGCAGCATCAAAGTGAACCGCCTCGTCGTGGGCCCACGGCGGAATCACCGCGACGCGCCCGGCGGGGATCCCCTTCGCCACGATGCGGTCGCGCATGAAGCGGTCGAGGGCGATGATGCGGTGCGATTGACGGAGGCTGAAGCGCGACATCACTTCCAGTGCGCGGGTGGGCAGGCTGCCTTCCCGCAGCCAGCCGGCGGCGAGCGCTTCGTCCGGGTTCAGGTCCATCACCCAATAAAAAAGCTTCGCCCCGCGCAACCGGCAGAACCATGCGGCGAGATACGAGACCAGCGGCGGCGACGTCAGCGCCACCACCGCGTCGTAGCGGGAGGTCGTGAGCAGGCGAAGGGTGCAGGCTGCGCTGAACGAGCCGAAGTCTGCGGCACGTTTCCACTTCGCACCCTTGCCAAAGCTGGTGGCCGAGAGGCGATGAACTTCCACACCTCGCCAATTCTCGCGCGACGCAAAACGCATGGCAGGATTATCATAAGCTCTACGGCTGGCGAAGGCCGTGACGTGATGACCGCGCTCCACCAGACCCACCGCAAAATCCGATAGCACCTGGGCTGTCGCGACAACATCGGGGTGGAAGGTCTGGTTGAGCAGCAGGATGCGCATCGGCGAAAAGAAACGCGCCGACGTTAGGGGGTCGGCGCGTTCGTGGAAAGCTTCGGGATCAGCCGCTCACTTCGATTTCGCCTTGGACACCATCTGATCGTGGATCCACGCGTAGGTTTTTTCCATGCCGGTGCGCAGCGGGATGGACGGCTCCCAACCAAACACTTTTTTGATCAGGGTGTTGTCCGAGTTGCGACCGTTGACGCCTTTGGGCGCATCGAGCTTGTAGTTGCGCTTGAGCTTGATGCCCGCGATGGATTCCACGATGTCCACGAGCTGGTTGATGCTGACCTTTTCGGCGCTGCCGATGTTGATCGGCTCGACGAAATCGCTGTGCGTCAGCATCTGGGTGCCCTTGAGGCAGTCATCCACATACATGAACGACCGGGTTTGGTTGCCATCGCCCCAGATTTCGACCTCATGCCGGCCGGAGAGCTTGGCGGCGATGACCTTGCGGCACACTGCAGCGGGCGCCTTCTCGCGGCCCCCATCCCAGGTGCCGTGGGGTCCGTAAACATTGTGATAGCGTGCGACCCGCGTCTTCATGCCGAAGTCCTCCCGGAAGTGGCGGCACATCCGCTCGCTGAAGAGCTTTTCCCAGCCGTAGCCGTCTTCCGGCAGCGCGGGATAGGCATCTGCTTCAGCAAGGCCAGTGATGGTGGGATCCTTCTGCTTGTCCCCGTTGTAAACACAGGCGGAGGAGGCATAGAAGAAGCGATCCACCCCGGCAGCTTTCGCCGCCATCAGGAGGTGGGTATTGATGAGCACCGAGAGCATGCAAAGGGCCTTGTTGTTCTCGATGAAGCCCATGCCGCCCATGTCGGCAGCCAGATTGTATACCACGGAGGCGCCTTGCAGGGCGCGCTCACACCCTGCCTTGTCCTGAAGGTCAAGCACCACGTTATCGACGCCATCGAACTTCTGATACCAGTGGTCGAAGGGCTTCTGATCCACACACCGGATGGGACCGATGCCCTGCCTCAGCAAGTCCGCCACCAAGTGGCCACCGATGAAACCGCCGCCGCCACAAACTACTGTCACGTTGTTTTTCATGCGCAATGTTCTCCGCAGGACCCGCACAGCTTGATGACCGATAGAACCGTGCAGCGTCCGAAGTCGTATTGGCGAGAACTCTGGCTTCCCGAACCCAAAAGGAGAATCAGATTCTTACCCGATACAACGGCACGCCCAACCGGTTCACCGGAACCGAGGTTTGACATCCGGGCGAAAAAACATTGGCATCTGCGCGTCACAATCACCACACGCGCACAGCACCTTTTCCCATGAGCAAGAAATACAACGTCGGCGTCATCGGTTACGGCTGGGTCGCCACCGCCCACATCCCCGCCCTCAACGCCACCACGCAGGCTCAGGTCACGGCGGTCTGCTCCTCGCGCCCGCAGGACGGCGCGGCGCTTTCCGCCCAATACGGCTCGCCCATCACCACCTACACCGACGTGGACGCCATGCTGGCCGACCCAAACCTCGACGCGGTATCAGTCTGCTCCATGCCCAGCCTGCACGCGAAGCACGTCATCGCCGCCGCCAGGGCCGGCAAACACGTCATCATCGAGAAGCCGCTGGCGATGTCGCAGAAGGATGTGGACGCGATGGTGGCCGCCGTTAAAAAGGCAGGCGTGAAATCCTGTGTCTGCTTCGAGTGCCGCTACAGCAGCCAGTTCCAGGCGACCAAAGCGGTCATTGACCAGGGGCTGCTCGGCAAGCTGCATTACGGCGAGGTGGACTACTACCACGGCATCGGCCCGTGGTATGGCCAGTTCCGCTGGAACACCTTCAAGAAGGATGGCGGCAGCGCACTGCTCACCGCCGGTTGCCACGCACTCGACGCCCTGCTGCTTTGCATGGGCAGCGAGGTCACGGAAGTCACGAGCTACGACACGCGCTCGGCCAGCAAGATCTTCGCGCCCTACGAATACACCACCACCAGCGTCACCCTCCTCAAGTTCAAGAACGGTGCGGTGGGCAAATGCGCCGCCGTCGTGGACTGCCTCCAGCCCTACTACTTCCACACACACCTCGTCGGCAGCGAAGGCAGCCTGCTGGACGACAAGTTTCACTCCATGAAACTGGGCACGAACAAGGCCAAGTGGAGCCAGCTCTCGATGAAGATGCTGGATTCCGGCGACGTAAGCGACCACCCGTATCAGTCGCAATTCCAGGCCTTCTTCGATGCGCTAGACGCCGGCAAAGAAATGGCACTCACCAGCCTCGCGGACGCGGCGGCAAGCCACCGGGTCATGTTCGCGGCAGACAAGTCGGCCGCGACGGGGAAGACGGTGAAGCTCTGAGCGGCAACGCCGGAACCGCCGGCCTTAACCCACAAACCGCTTCGCGATAACGGTGGCGTTGTGGCCACCGAATCCGAAGGAGTTGTTCGCGATGGCCTCGATCTTCATCTCCCGCGCGGTGTGGGGAACGTAGTCGAGATCGCACTGCGGATCGGGATTGTCGAGGTTCAGTGTGGGCGGGGCGATCTGCATTTGGAGCGCCTTCGCACAGAGGGCCATTTCCGCCGCGCCAGCCGCGCCGAGCAGGTGGCCGGTCGCGCCCTTGGTGGAGCTGACGGCCAACTTCTTGGCGTGATCGCCGAAGACGCTCTTGATGGCCTGGGTTTCGCAGACATCGCCCTGCGGGGTGCTGGTGCCATGGGCGTTGATGTAGGAAATGTCCTCGGGCCGGAGGCCGGCGCTGCGGAGGGCCATCTTCATGCAACGGGCCGCGCCTTCGCCTTCGGGAGCGGGAGCGGTGAGATGGTTGGCGTCGGCGGTGTTGCCGTAGCCGACGAGTTCGCAGTAGATACGCGCGCCGCGGGCTTTGGCGTGTTCAAGTTCCTCCAGAACCAGGACGGCCGCGCCTTCGCCCATGACGAAGCCATCGCGATCCTTGTCGAAGGGCCGGGAAGCGCGCTTGGGTTCGTCATTGCGGGTGGAAAGGGCTTTCATGGCCGCGAAGCCGCCGATGCCCATTTCGCAGACGGCCGCTTCGGTGCCACCGGCAAAGATGGCGTTGGCATCGCCCATCTTGATGGTGCGCCAAGCCTCGCCAAGCGCATGGGTGCTGGTGGCGCAGGCGGAGCAGGTGGCGACGTTGGGACCGCGAAGTTTGTAATACATGCTGAACACGCCGGAGGCCATGTTCAGGATCATCATCGGAATGAGGAAGGGCGAGATGCGGCCGGGGCCCTTGTTCATCAGCACGGTGTGCTGGTCGGCGTGGGTCTGGATGCCGCCAATCCCTGAACCGATGAACGCCCCGATCTGGTCGCGATCGAGCTTTTCCAAGTCCATCCCGGAGTCTTGCAAGGCCCGCCAGCCGGCGTAGATGCCAAGCTGGGCAAAGCGGTCGGTGCGGCGGACTTCCTTGGGCGAGGGAAAGGCGGGGACGGGGTCGAAGCCCTTCACTTCGGCGGCGATTTTGCAGTCGTAGTTCGCCGGATCGAAGGCGGTGATGCGGTCGATGCCGCACTGGCCAGCGATGATGTTCTGCCAAAACGTCTCGATGTCATGGCCTAGCGCGGTGACCGTGCCGATGCCCGTGATGACGACCCTTCGTTCCGAACCGTGGCTTGCCATAAAAGAAAAGGGGCAGCGCGCTGATGCCAGCCCGGCTGCCCCGGAAAAAACCGTTCCGCCTACTTCTTGTTTTCCTCGATGTAGCGGATCACGTCACCGACGCTGATGAGCTTCTCAGCCTCTTCATCGGGAACTTCGATGCCGAACTCCTCTTCCAAGGCCATGATCAATTCGACCGTGTCGAGCGAATCGGCACCGAGATCTTCAATGAACTTCGCCTCGGGGACGACCTGGTCGGCGTTGACACCGAGTTGTTCCACCACGATGTCCTTGACCTTCTGATCGATCGGTTTGTCGGCAGCCATGTGTTGTTTTCGTTTAAGTTTGGTTGTCTCTAGGCGACGTGCCGGAGAGCGTCAAGTCCCGTTTCGGACAATCACGCGGACGATTTTTTGCCGCGCAAATCTACATCGGACTAGGCGTTTTCCAGCGACGCGAAGGAGTGTCTAACGACTGGCGCGCGGTGCGTCCAGAGGAATAATCGGGGGGGGGCAACCGCGCCGGCTTCATCGCGTCACGCATTGGCATAAGCGGGGAGGTCGTGCGCCGGAACCACCACCAGAGCACCGATGCTCGGCCGCGAGCCGGCAGCCTGACAATCGCCGCCCGTCCCCGACTCAAATCGGAAAGGCCGGAGTCTTGGGTGCGCGCGGGGTGGCGGAGGCCGTTTCGCTCGGGGGCGCGGCGGGGTGGGAGGGATTCAGTTTGAAGAAGACCTCGGAGGGCATGCGCTTGGGCTTTTCATCCAGCCCGGCACAAACGTGCCGCGTCCGGGCCGTGAGAATGATTTGCTTGCGGGCGTTGGAAACGCCATAGGCGAAGACGAGGTTCAGCCGGTCGAGCTCGGTAAGCACGACCTCAATGATCAGCTCGTCGTCATAGCGGGCGGGGGCCTCGTAGTGCAAGTGCGCCTCAATGGCAGGGAAAACCACCTCGTGCGCCTGCAACGCCGCCAGCGGAACGCCCGCCGCACGGAAAAACTCCCCGCGCGCCTCCTCCAAAATGTCCAGGTAACGGCCGTAATACACATGGTTCCCCAAGGTGCACTCGGCGTAGGTCACACGATGACGGTGGCGGAAGGGCGCGGCGAACATGCGCAGAGGCTAGGCAAAAAGCCGACCGTCTGCCAATGCCGGAGCGGCTGAACAACCCAAGCCAGCGGACCGTCCGTCCTCTGCCCCTACCGCTATGCAAACCTCAATTGCACCCACCAACCGCTTTGGCAGGAATGCCTTTACGCTCATCGAACTGCTCGTGGTCATTGCCATCATCGCTATTCTGGCCGGCATGCTGCTGCCCTCCCTGGCGCGGGCCAAGTTTAAGGCCAAGGTCACGCAGTGCACCTCCAACTACAAACAATGGGGCGTCGCCGTCTATGCCTACGCCACCGATTCAGACGGGCGTTTCCCGTCTTGGGCAATGGGCGGCACCGGGCGCAATACGTGGGACGTGCCCACCAACTTGGTGCCGGCCATGACGGCCTACGGCATGACCGTTCCGATGTGGTTTTGCCCGGTGAAACCACTGGCCCGAGATCCGATCGACACCTGGTGTCAGGCCAATCTGGGCCATAAGATCGAGACCACGGCCGATCTGCTCGCCTATTACACCCGGACCTACGGTTATTTTGCCCTGCTCGAGGGCCACAACTGGTGGATTCCCCGCCTCAACGGCGGAGTGAAGTCGCCCCAGAATATCACGCCCAACCGGCTCGCCGACTACTGGCCGGAGCGAATGGAGGACACCTTCACCGCCCAACTGCCCATCATGTCGGATCGTTGCTCCGCCTTGGTCAACACCACCACGGAAGGCCATCCTTGGCAGCGGCAGGTGGACTCGGTGAACCTTCTCTTCGGCGACGGCCATGTGGAGCAAAACCGGAAAGCCAAGATCCAGCTCCATCAAATCCAATCCGCCAACGGCAACAACTATTACTGAGCGGCGGGCATTTGTCGGCTGGCGCGAATGGCGGACGGTTCGTTACCCTCCTCCGCATGGCGACCAATCGCATCGGCATCATCGGCGGCAGCGGCCTATACCACATCGAGGGCTTTACCCGGCAGAAATGGGTGAAGGTCAAGACACCCTTCGGAAGCCCCTCCGACGAGCTCCTGACCGGCGAGCTGGCCGGCCGGGAAGTAGTCTTCCTCCCGCGCCACGCCCGCGGCCACCGCATCCTGCCCAGCGAGCTGAATCATCGGGCGAACCTTTGGGCCATGAAATCCCTCGGGGTCCACTGGGTCATCAGCGTCAGCGCCGTCGGCTCCCTGCAAAAGAAATACCATCCGTGCGACATCGTGCTGCCGGACCAGTTCCTCGATCGCACCAAGCGCGACTTTGAGCACACCTTCTTCGGGCGAGGCATCGTCGCGCACATCGCATTTGCGGATCCAATCTGCGAGGAACTGCGCCAGCTGCTGCTCCAGTCCGCGCGGGCGCAACAAGCCCGCGTGCACGACGGCGGCACCTACGTGAACATGGAAGGCCCGGCCTTCAGCACGCGCGCCGAGTCACTCACCAACCACCGGCTGGGCTACGACGTGATCGGCATGACGAATCTTGGCGAGGCCAAATGCGCCCGCGAGGCCGAGATCGCGTATGCCACCATGGCAATGATCACGGATTACGACTGCTGGAAGGTGGATGAGGCGCACGTGACCGTCGAGATGGTGATCGAGAACCTCAAGCGCAACGCCGAAACGGCCAAAAGCATCATCCAGCACGTGCTTCCCCGCATCCCGGCCACGCCGAACTGGCCGTGCCATGACGCGCTGCGAAACGCCATCATGACCGACCCAAAGCTGTGGCCGGGGAAGACGAAGAAGGAGCTGGCCCCGCTGCTGAAGAAATACCTCTGATCACCGCCATCCCTGTCGCGCGGACAGGCTTGATCAGAACTTCCGCTTGGGCACCTCAAGCACAATGGGCTTACGGTCCAGCGACCGCGGCGACTCCGGTTGGCGCAACACCGTGCCTGCAGCCCCGTAATTAAGAGGGTTCTTCGGATCAAAATCCCCGGCCCCACCGCGTGGACCGAGCTCCATGGATGACCGCCCACCGCCGGCGAGGCCGCCCGCGGCCGCCCGCCGAAAATCTCCTCCAGGCGCACTCGGTCCGGCCCCTGACGTGAGGCCGCCCGGTGACGATGGGAGGCCAGCCCCGCCGGCGGTCTGAGCCCAAGGGTTGGCGAAGGTGCGCTTGAAATCCTCCAGGCTCGCCGCCCGCTCCCGGTCGCGGTCCCGGTCACGCGCGTCGGCCAGCGCACGGGCCATGTTGCCGCCGCGAGCATTGCCGGGGTCAGACCATCCTCCTTCACCCGGCCCGCCGCGCAGGGTGGGGGAACTGCGCGCTTCCCAGCCGGTGCGAGCGCGCTGGTCAGCTTGCCCGTTCTCAGCCTGGCGCGGCGCGGGCCGGTCCCGCTCCGATTTCCGGGCAGGGCCCGGGTTGTTCCGGCCGCGCGGCGAGTCGCCGGTGCGCTCGTCGTCATCGGGCTGACGGCCTGAGGCCTGCTTCCCATCCGGAGAGTTCTCGCGTCCTTCAGAGTTGCGCTGATCAGCACGGGCCTCGCGCTGGCGGTCGGTTGCGGAATTGCCGGCAGCCTGTTGGAGGCTTTCGGGCGACTGCAACATCCAGTTGCGGCGGCGGTCCTGTTCTTCCAATTGGCGGCGCGTGAGGCCAATGGTGGGAGTGACCGACTGCCCCGGAGCCAGCATGTCCATGGGCAGCTCCGGCCGGGCTATGCCTCGGTCGGTGCGGGCTTCGGCGGGGAGCAATGGCGCGCGTTCCGTCAGCTCGCGCACTGCCGCCGGACCCGATCGTCCCGAGAACCGGATCGGCTCGCCCGCGCAGACAGTTGCGCCCGGGACGAGCAGCCAGGCGGCTAACCGCAACGTTGGGAGGCTGGCACGCATGGTCCTGAAATAGCCGACGGCGGCGCGCCGGTCAAAAGGGAAAGCCGCGCGCCGGGTCGGGTCTTTCCTGCAGTCACAGCCAGTTGCGGTCCGACAATGGGCTTGTTTCCAAGGGTTGATAAACTAGGCTCATAGGCGTCCGGCCCGCATGAAAACCATCACGCTCATTCAACGCCTGCGCACGGGCTTTGGCGGGCTTTGCCTGGCCGCCATCGTGGTGGGCACCTTGATAGCCTGGCAGGCGGTGAGAGCCGTGAAGCGGCAATTGGCGGCCGAGGCACTCCATCGCCAGGTGAGCGTCACGGTGGAGCGCATGCGCCTCGCGACCCTCACCATCGGCTATGCTCTGCGCGGCGTGATGCTGGATCCCGGAAACCAGGCGGAGCGAAATCGGAAACGTGAGGCTGACTCCGAGCTGTCCCGCCTGGTGGGTGAACTGCGCCCGCTGATCCGCGAGCATCCCGAGCTGATCCGCGCGCTGGAAGCGGTGGGCGATCACGACACCACAAAGCTGACCGTAATCGAGGACCAAGTGATGGACCTCGCCGCCCCGGGCAAGGATCCGGCGCGCGCCCGCGTCGAATTCACGGAATCCTACCTGCCTGCCCGGCGGGTGCAGGAACAGCTGCTCACGGAGTTGGAGGGCCGTTCCCGGCGCTTGGCCGCAGCGGTGGCCGTGGACTGGCCCCGACTGGCGTTGATGGTGGCCGCCGGCCTGGCCTTGCTGGCGGCGGTCGCGGCCTTCCTCGCGCGCCGAACGGAGATCGCGCTGGCCAACTCCCTGCAGGTCCTGTGGCAGGGGGTGGACCGTCTGCGCAGCGGCGTGCTGAACCAGCCGATCGTGCTGCCCGAGCGCAATGAATTCACCATCCTGGCCGAAAGCCTCAACCGGCTCGGGGCGGAGCTGGGGGATTTGGCAGTGCGTCTGCGCGAATCCGGCGGCGAGGTGCTCACCGTGAACTCCGGGCTGGGCTCGGCGTTGGGCGCCTGCCGCCAGCATCTGGCCGAGCTGGAGTCGCTGGCAGCCAACTTGCACCAGGCCTCACGCCGCGTGCTGGCCACCTCCACCGAACTGTCCCACAGCATCCACTCGGTTTCCAACGTCGCGGACCAGACGGCGATGCTCACCGACTCCAGCCGGCTCGGGCTGACGCGCATGGGCGACACCATGCAGGCCATTCATCGGGCCGCCGACGGCATCAACGCCAAGCTGGGCATCCTGAACGAAAAGGCCGCCAACATCAGCCAGGTCATCACCACCATGGCGAAGGTCGCCGACCAAACCAACCTCCTCTCCCTCAATGCCGCAATCGAAGCGGAAAAGGCCGGCGAGTATGGCCGCGGCTTCGCCGTGGTCGCCACCGAGATCCAACGCCTCGCCGACCAGACTGCGGTGGCCGCCGATGACATCGAGCAGATGGTCCGGGAAATGCAGGGCGCGGTGACCGCGGGCGTGATGGGCATGGACAAGTTCGCCGACGAAGTGCGCCGCGGCGTGGGGGAAGTGCAGCAGGTCGGCGGGCAGCTGAGCCGGATCCTGCAACATGTGCAGGCCATTACGCCGCAGATCGAAACGATCAACACCGCCATGCAGACCCAGAATGAGAGCGCCCGCCAGATCGCGGACACGGCCCGGCGCTTTACGGATTTCTCCCGGGCCACCGGGGATGCGCAGCAGCAGGCACAGGGGGCGGTGGATGAGTTCGAGGCTGCCGCCCGGCGCATGCAGGAAGGTGCCGCCCGGTTCAAGCTCAAGACCTGATTTCGCCCCGCCATGAAACGATTCAAACTGTGGCAGAAGACCCTGCTGTTTGGCTGCCTGTGCGGCGCGCCCCTGGCGGCCGCGCTGTTCTGGGAACTGGCTTATGTCCGCGCCCCCCGCGAGATGGGTCAGGCTCCGCGGGAGATTGCCGCCGTCGAGATTCAAATCCGCCTGATCAAGCTCATCCACGAGCTGCAGCTGTTCCGCGACCTCGGCCATGGCGTCGCCAACACGAACCTGGCGCTCCAGCCGCTGTTTGAAGGTCAGAACAAGTCGGTGCAACAGGCCGCCCGCCAAGCCAGCGAGGTCATCAACCGCGTGGCAAATGCGGTGGACGTCCAGGTTGAGTGGAAGGCCCTGCAATCACAGCTGGACTCGATGCTCAAGGGACGGATTTACGAGAACGCCGACCGCGCGTTCAGGGAAAGATCCAAACTGCTGGCCGAAACCCGCGCGCTGCTCGAGACCGCCGGGGATCGCTCCAAGCTCAGCGAGGAATCCGTCGGCGAGCGTTACCGGCTCATGACCGTCCTTCAATACAAGGGGCCCGAACTGCTGGAATCGCTCGCAAACGCCCGCGCCATCGGCGCCAGCCTTACCGTCCGCCAGACCGGCGGGCAAAACGACAATCTGAAGCCGGAGTTCGAGCTGTTGCGCGAGGAAGCCGGGCGCATCGAGGCCTCGCTCAAATCCACGGAGGGCACCCTTTTCCACTCCATCGAACGCGTCATGGAAGCCCGCCCTGAATTCAAACCCGCCCTCAGCACCGCCCACCAACTCGCGCGCGCCGCGACCGACGAGGCGGCCCGGCTGGCCCGGCGCATCGCTGCGCAAGAGCGGGCCGATGTCACGGCCAAGGAATTTCATGACGCCCTTACCCGCGCCACCGGCGCCATCCTCCAGCTGGAAGACAAGGCTGCCGCCACCCTGACCGAACTGCTCAAGGCCCGGGTGGACAGTTTCACCACCGAAGTCGGCCGGCTTCTGGGCGCACTGGCGCTGTGTTATGTCGTGGTGTTCATCGTGGGCACCTTCGTCATCCGGGATATCACCAAACCGCTTCACGACGTCGTCTCGCTGGCCGGGCAGATCGCCGCCGGTGACCTTACGGCGAACGTCGCCGCCGTGGAACGCACCGACGACATCGGCGGCCTCCTGCGGGCGCTCAACCGGATGGTTAACAGCCTCACCGACATCGTCGGGCAGGTGCAAAAATCCGGCCTGCAGGTCAACACCTCGGTCAACCAGATCTCCGTCACCGGCAAGCAGCAGCAGGCCACCGCCAACGAGATCGCCACCACCACCACCGAGATCGGCGCCACCGCCAAGGAGATCTCCTCCACCTCGCTTGAACTGGTCAACATGATGAAGGACGCCACCGCCGTGGCCGAGGACACCGCTGCGCTCGCCAACAAGGGCCAGGAAGGCCTGACGCGGATGCGCGAAACCATGACCCAGCTCACCGACGCCGCCACGCTCATCCAATCCAAGCTCGGCGTCCTGACCGAAAAGGCGGCGAACATCAACCAAGTCGTCACCACCATCACCAAGATTGCCGACCGCACCAACCTCCTCTCCCTCAACGCCGCCATCGAGGCCGAGAAAGCCGGCGAATACGGGCGCGGCTTCTCGGTCGTCGCCACCGAGATTCGCCGCTTGGCCGACCAGACCGCCGTGGCCACCTACGACATCGAGCAGATGGTGAAGGAGATGCAGGCCGCCGTGTCCGCCGGCACGCTCGGCATGAACCAGACCGCCGAGGACATCCGCAACGGGGTGAAGGAGGTCCAGGCCGTCGGGGCGCAGCTCGCCCAGATCATCCAGCAGGTGCAGGCTCTGGCCCCACGCTTCGAAATGGTCAACTCCGGCATGCAGTCACAGGCCACGGGCGGCCAGCAGATCAGTGACTCGCTGAGCCAGCTCACCAAGGCCGTGCATCAGACCGCGCAATCGCTGGAGCAGTCCAACCAGGCCATCGAACAGTTGAAGAACACCGCCTACGCGCTGCGCGAAGGGGTCGCCCGCTTCAAGCTCCCCGGTTCGCGTTGAGTGATTCCGGGTGATCTGTCATGCCGACTTCCTTCAGCCCCCGCCTCGGCTTCGACAACTACGCCCTCCGCGCGCTGGGCTGGAAAGCCAGGCAAATCCTGGATCACGCCGCCACCCTGAAACTTGATGCGGTCCTCTTCTCGGACTTCGACGTGTATGAGTCCTTGGCGGACGAGCATCTGCGCGACCTGAAGCGTCGTGCGGATGACCTGGGCATTCAGCTTTACGCGGGGATGTTGAGCATCTGCCCGGCCTCGGTGATCTTTGACCCGCGCCGCGGTCCGGCCGAGACGCAGCTGCGGCTATGCCTGCGCATCGCGCGGCTGCTCGGGTCGCCGGTCGCACGCTGCGTGCTCGGCAAGGTCGAGGACCGCCGGAGCCCCGGCGGCATCGGCGCGCGCATCGCCGAGACGCTCGCCGTGCTGCGTGCCGTGCGCAGCGAGGCGTTGGATGCGGGCCTCAAGATCGCCGTGGAGAACCACGCCGGCGACATGGATTCAACTGAGCTGCTGGAACTGATTGACGCCGCCGGCCGGGACTTCGTGGGCGCAACGCTGGACACGGGCAACGCGCTATGGGCCTTGGAGGAGCCCATGCAGGCGCTCGAAACCCTCGGCCCGGTGACCATCTGCACGGGCATCCGCGATTCGTATCTGTGGGAAACGCCTGAGGGCGCAACGCTTCAGTGGACTGCCGTCGGCACGGGACGGGTGGATTGGGCGGCGTTTTTCCGCCGCTTCGCCGAGCTGTGTCCGCAGGCACCCGTCATCATCGAGACCATTTCCGGCCGGCCAATTTTCCTGCCCGTGCTGCGCGACGACTTCTGGGACGCCTATCCGCGCGCCACTCCTGCCACGCTTGCCAAGCTGCTACGGCTCGCCCGCTCCGGCGAACCGCGCGCGCCGTTCAACCCGCCGGCCGGCACCGAGGGCGAACGGGCAGCGCAGCAGTTGCAACTGGCCGAACTCGAGCGCAGCGCGCGCTTCTGCCGCAGTTTGTTTGCCGGTGCTTAAGCCCGCCCTGGGGTTACCCCGCGCTTCGCAGGAAGCGCATCCAAGAATCGCCGTGCTTCATCAGCTTGCGCTCGTCCCAGACCGGCGGGACTTCGAGCGTGTCGCGTTTGGCATGGCCAAGGATGAAGAGGCCGCCGGGTGCGAGCAGCTTTGGCAGGTCGGGATCATCAAGCAGCCGCTGCGCGAAGGACTCGGAACGCTTGCCGACGTTTTTCTCCCCGTAAGGCGGGTCAGCAAGGATGAGGTCAAACGCCGCGCCCGCCGCCACGAGCTGCGGCATTGCCACAAACACATCCTGCACCCGCACGTGAAACTTTTCCCGGGGCAGCCCGGCATCGGTGACATTCTGCTCGATGAACCGCGCGTGTCGTGCGGACAGCTCAACACATACAGCGTCCGCCGCGCCCCGGCTGAGGCATTCGAGGCTCAACGCGCCGGTGCCGCCAAAGAGCTCCAGCACCCGGGCGTCGAGCACGCGTTCGCCGAGGCTGTTGAAGACCGCCTGCCGCACGAGGTCCGGCGTGGGCCGCACGTCGAGCCCTTTCGGAGCCTTGAGCAGGCGGTTTGCGGCGATGCCACCGATGATGCGCATGGCCGCAGTCTGGTGCGCCGGGCCGGCAAAGTCAGGAAAAGTTTCCCCGGTTAACGCTCCGCGATCCAAACGAGCGTGCCGACCGGCAGCAGCTCGAAGAGCGGGATGAGATCAGCATCCGCGAGGTGGATGCATCCGTGGGACGCCGGCTGACCCAGGCTGGCTTGGTCGCCAAAACCGTGGATGTAGATGTAGCGCGCGAATGTGTCCACGTTGCCGCCGCGATTGAAGCCCGGCTCAAGGCCGTCCAGCCACAGGATGCGCGTGGTAATGGATGCCAGCGGCAGGCCATCGCGCAGGTGCCCGACGGGCTTGCGGGCCTTGAAGACCGTGCCGGACTCCGCACCCGCGCCGTGCTTCTCGGCGATGCGGTGCAGGCCCAGCGGAGTGCAGTTGGAACCGGCCTCCTGCCCAATGCCGAACTTTGAGGTTGAGCAGACGAACTCGCGCACCAGGCGAGCCACCCGGCGGTCTCCTCGCTCTGCAAACTCAAACAACGCCGCCCTCTGCTCCGCGATGCGCACGGTGAAGACATACTGCGAAGGGGCTGCCCCGCAGCGGGTGCAGGCGAGCCGAAAGGCGGATGGAAGGCGCGGCTTCATGCCTCGCCTAAATGGGGCAGGACGGCCGCCTGAAGCTGCGCGACCAGTT
Organism: uncultured Klebsiella sp.; assembly: GCA_964591495.1. Taxonomy (GTDB): domain Bacteria; phylum Verrucomicrobiota; class Verrucomicrobiia; order Limisphaerales; family SXTU01; genus SXTU01. The sequence continues at coordinate 29,484 of CAZQEW010000014.1, read as the reverse complement.
CCGGCTGCATGAACTCGTAATCGTCTGGGATGTGGAGGCAGATGACCGGTTTACCGTCCAGCGCATCACCAAACTTTGTGCGCAGCCGGTGCAAGTGCTTTTTCTCCATGACGAAGATCTGATCCGCCCATCCGATGTGCCCAGCAGTCACCCGCACCCGCGCCCCGGCCTCGGTGCCGGCAGACCGTGCCCGACAGCCGTAATTGCCGTCAAACAGCCGCTCAGCGGTCGGGCTGCGCCAACGGTTGCGGCTGCATAGGAATAGGAGCTTGGTTGCACTATCCACGGCGTGAAAATGTGCCCGCCGGCCTACCCCGGCAAACTAAAAGCTACCCGCATCCGCAAGGCTAGGATCAAGGAATGACTGGCCGAACGGACCTATTCTCGGAGTTGACATTGGTATACATGCTGCTCTACGGTCCGGTTGAGCGCGGTCACAGAAGGCAACTTGTGGACACGTCAGCAATAATAACTAACCCGCCTTCTGTTTTGTCCACACCGTGCCAGTAGTGAAAGGCAAACAATGAAAGTTCAACAGTCCCGCAAGAGCGGTTTCACGCTCGTGGAAATCATGATCGTGGTGGCCATCATCGGCCTCCTCGCCGCCATCGCCATCCCGAACTTCGTGAAGGCGCGCGCCACGGCCCAGAAGAACTCCTGCATCGCCAACCTCAAGCAGATTGACGGCGCCGTGCAGCAGTGGGCCCTGGAAAACAAGAAGACCTCCACCGACGCGGTGACCACCACCGACGCGGCCAGCTACCTGAAGGGCTCGATCCTGCCGGTCTGCCCGTCCGGCGGCACCTACTCGACCACGACGGTCTCCGCTTCTCCGGCCTGCTCCAAGTCGGCGGATGGCCACACCCTGTAATCAGGGCAGTTCTCGTGAAGGCTTGGAGCAGAAATGCTCCAAGCCTTTTTTTCTAACTTCATGAACCTCGTGGCGCGGTTTACACCGCCAAACAATCATGCATTCCAAACGGGGATTCACGCTGGTCGAGATCATGATCGTCATTGCGATCATTGGTCTTCTCGCGGTCATCGCGGTGCCCAATTTCATCAAGGCCCGCCTTACCGCCCAAAAGAACACGTGCGTAGCGAACCTGCGCCTCATTGATAGCGCCGTGCAACAGTGGGCGCTCGAAAACAAGAAGCAGTCCACCTCCACCTACACCCTGTCTGACGCCACCCTGCTCTCATACTTTAAGGGATCTGCACTCCCCTACTGTCCGAGTAATGGCAATTATTCAGGGGGGGCAACCGTGGCGGACGCGCCCAGCTGCAGCTTGGCCAGCAACGGGCACACACTTTGATTGATCAAAGACGGCACGCGGCGGCCGCTGAGGTGGCCGCCGCGACTGCCAGAGCGGCGGTAGGAAGGATTCTGTAGGAGGGAGAGCTGTTCATGGAACCAACGGTCCATCTCGACAATCTCCGGGTGGAATACCGCGACCCCGAACGTGGAGGCCAAACGAAGGTTGCGGTTCAGGGTCTGACCCTTCGGGTTCAGCCGGGGGAGGTGTTCGGCTTTTTGGGGCCCAATGGGGCGGGCAAAACCTCCACGATGAATGTGCTTCTGGGCTTTACTCCGGCCACCCGTGGCACGGCACGCATTTTTGGGGTGGACGTGCGGGAACCGATCGCCCGGCAGCGGATCGGCTACCTGCCGGAGCAGACCTACTACTACAAGTTCCTTACGGCTGAAGAGCTGCTCAGGTTTTACAGCGGTATCTTTGGCCTCGGCCGAGCGGAGGCGGAGCGGCGGATCGACGCGGTCTTGAAACTGGTGGAGCTCGATCATGCCCGCAAGAGGCCGATCAAGACCTATTCCAAGGGAATGCAGCAGCGTGCCGGTCTTGCCCAAGCGCTGATCAACAACCCCGACCTCTTGATTCTGGATGAGCCCACCAGCGGCTTGGATCCGCTGGGACGAATGAAGGTCCGCGAGATCATCCAGCGGCTGAAGGCCGAAGGCAAAACGGTCTTCTTCTCATCGCATGAGCTGGGGGAGGTCGAGACGATCTGTGACCGCGTGGCCATCCTGCATCAGGGCGTGCTGAAAGCGGAGGGACGCGTCGCTGACCTCCAGCGCGAGCACGCGGCGAATCTGGAGCAGGTTTTCCTCAAACTCGTGGGCCACTCCCCGACGGCATGAACACCATCTGGGCGCTCGCAAAGGTCGTCGTGCTGGAGATGATCCGGCGCAAGGACTTCTATGTCCTGTTCATTCTGACCGTGCTGTTGACCGTCACGGCGGGCAGCGTGAACCTGTTCAATGACGACCGCATCGTGCGTTACTTGAAGGAAATCTGCCTGTTGCTCATCTGGGTATCCGGCCTCGTCATCGCGATCTCCTGCACCGCCCGGCAGATACCTGCCGAACGCGAGCACCGCACCATCTTTCCCCTGTTGGCCAAGCCCGTTACGCGCGGCCAGTTCCTGCTGGGCAAGTTCTTTGGGTGCTGGCTGGCAACCGGCCTGGCACTGGCGCTTTTTTACCTGTTCTTCGGCCTCGTCTCTGCGGCCAGGGAACAGCAATGGCCGGTGTTGAACTTCCTGCAGGCCGCGTGGCTTCACTGGCTGATGTTGGGGATCGTGATTGCCGCCACGTTGCTGGGCTCCATCGTGTTTGCCGCTCCCTCGTCCAACGGCACCATCTGTTTTGTATGCGCCGCCGGCATCCTGCTCCTGGGCCGGCACTTGAACAAGGTGGCCCTCCAGTTGACCGAGCCGGCTCAGTCCCTCCTCTACGGTATTTACTTCGTCATTCCGCACCTGGAGCTGTTCGATGTGCGCGACCTGATCATTCACAACTGGGAGCTCATACCGTGGGGCGTGGTGGCACTCGCGTCGCTTTACGCGGCTGCCTACACGGCCTTCTTCCTGTTTGCCGCGTGGCTCGCGTTCCGACGCCGGCCACTGAACTGACATGCGACCCGCGCCGGTCATGCTGCTTGCGCTCGCCTTCGCTTTCGCGATGGCGACCGGCGGGCGCCTCCTCGCCTGGCAGCACTCACAACGGCCCGATTCCAACTCTGTCCTGGGACGACTGCTGGGGGAGAGCCGGCGAGCCTTTGCGTTTCACTTTTTCCTGAAAGCGGACGCCTATTTCCACCAAGGCTACTATCCCTCCGTCTTCGACGCCCCGACTACTGAACGCACGCACTTGGAGGAGACTGCCCGCACCGACGCCAACTCCGCACGCCACGAGCACACCAACACCCACGTCCGCGCCCGCGACTGGCTCGAGGACTTCGGCAACCATTTTTATCCGTCCACTCACCGGCATCTCGAGCGGCTTGGGGAAGAGCGGGAGATCCTCCCGTGGCTACGACTCGCTGCCGAGCTCGACCCCCACCGCGTTGAGACCTACACCACCGCTGCCTACTGGCTCCGCGAACGGCTCAACCGCCTGCCCGACGCCGAGGCCTTCCTCCGCGACGGCCTGCGCGCGAATCCCACCAGCGCCGAAATCCTCCTCGAACTCGGCCGCCTCTACGCCGACAACGGCCGCGACGTGCCCCGCGCCCGCGCGGTGCTGGAAATGGCCGCCACGCGCTGGTTCCAGCACGAGGCGAAGAAACCCGAGCCCGATGTTTCCTCACTCGCGCGCATCCTCGGCCAGCTCGGCGACCTCGAAGAGCGCGCGGGCAATCTCGCCGCCGCCCACGCTCACTTCGCCCGGCTCAAGCCCCTATCCCCCACGCCCGACGCCATCCAACGGCGCCTCGACAACCTGCAAGCGCGACTCGCCAAGCCGCGCTGAACCGCGCAGCCTCCCCGCGTTTGTCGCGCCATGCCGAAACCGTCCTTCATCGAGCTGCCCAATGCCGAACCGATCCCGATCCTCTTTGAGGACCGCTCGGTCATCGCCATCGACAAGCCCGCCGGCTGGATGCTCGTGCCGCACTCCTGGCAGCGCACCGAGCGAAACCTTCAGACCGCCCTGCAATCCTCCATCGCTGCCGGCCACTTCTGGGCGCGCTCACGCAACCTCAAGTTTCTCCGCTTCATCCACCGCCTCGACGCCGACACCACCGGCGTCATGTTGTTCGGCAAAAGCCTCGGTGCGGTTGAAGCATTCGGTGAGCTGTTTGAAACGCGCCGCATGGAAAAGCGTTACCTCGCCATTGTCCATGGCTTGCCTCGGGACGCGGAATGGACCCGCACCGACCGCCTCGCTCCCGACCCGCAGGTCAATGGCCGCATCCGGGTGGACGCGCGCAATGGCAAGGACTGCGAAACCCATTTCCGCGTTCTACGAACCAAGGACAACCTGGCCCTAGTCGAAGCGCATCCCACCACCGGCCGACAGCATCAGATCCGCGTCCACCTGCTCGCATCGGGCCATGCCATCCTCGGCGACCCGCTCTATGGCCCTTCGGCGCAGCTTCCTCCACGTCAGCGGCCACCGCTGGCCTTGCGTGCGGTTGAACTCAGCTACCGCGACCCTTTCACCAAGCGTCCCATCCGCATCCTTGCCCCGGCCGAACAATGGCTGCATGGGTTTGGTCTCGAACGGCAACCGGCAGCGCACGCGAATGCCTCCCCGCGTTGAGCGTGGGCCAGCAGCGCCGCCCCGGAAGTTCTTGCGTCGGACGCACGGGGACTAAATCGAAAGCCCTGCCCAACTTCAGGCCATGCTGCCAAGTTTTGCTTTGTCCTTTCGCCGCCCGCTTCCCTAGTCTCCGCCCGTGGCCCGAAAGGATAATGCGGAAACAAATGAGTCGCCCGCGCGTGGCGAAGGCGGCGTGGGGGGACTCGTGCTGCTGGCCAGTGCCGTGCTGCTGCTCCTGGCACAATTCTCCTTCGACAAGCACGACGTCGCCTTCAACACCGCCGAGCCGAATGCGGAGATTCACAATCTGGTCGGTCGCCTGGGGGCAAAACTCGCGCACCTGACTTTTGTCGCCTTCGGCGCGGCGGCCTACCTGCTGCCGCCGCTGATGGTGCTGGTCGGCCTGGTGCCGTTCATCGAACTGTTTCAACACCTGCGCCGCCGTTGGCCATGGTGCGTGGTGCTGCTGCTGTGTCTGGTGGGTCTGTTTGATCTCTTTCCGGGGCCTTTCGAACGCATCGTGCGCACGATCAACTCCGGCCATGCGGGCGGTTGGATGGGACTGTGGCTGAACCAATACCTGTTCAAGCACTTCCTCGGCCCCGCCGGGGCCACGTTGGTCTTCCTGACTCTCTACGCTGTCGGGCTGATTTACCTCACGAACTTCGCGCTGCTCGACTGGGTGCATGGCCTCTTCCGCCGCGGTGAGACTTCGGCGCTGCCCGCAGCCGAAGCAAGTGCAGAAGAGCTCGCCCTGCAAAAACGCGCGAACGAGCTCGAAAAAGAGGCGAAACGGCTGCAGGACGAAGTCGAAAAAGCCAACCGATCGAAAGCCACCAAGCCTGCCGCCAAACCGGAACCGGCTTCCGAACCCGATAAAACTGGTCCCGAACTCGGCGCGGATGGCAAGCCCGTGCCCGCGCCACTGATCCGCGATCTCTCCGTCCCACAGGCCAAGCCCGGCGACCTGGGCAGCAAGGCGAAGCGCAAGGAGAAGCCTGCCGAGCCGCCCGTGGAGGTAGAGGATTGGAGCCCCGGCGGAGTCGACGCCAAGGCCGACGACGCCATCATCATCAAGGCCGAGGAAGTTGCCGCCGCCACCACGACGGACATTCTCGGCAAGGCCAGCGAGCTCGCCAAGAAACCTGCCCGAACCCCGAAATCGGAGCCCTTGCCGGAGCCGGAAAAACCACGGGAGCAGCCGCCCATCGCCCCCGGCGAGCCGCTTGTGCACGTGGCCGACGCCCTCGCCGTTGCCGCCACCGAGGCCCCCGGGCCCGCGGAGGAAGCAAAGCCGCTCGACACCCCCGCGCCGCCAGCCCCGGTCTTCACCGACAACAGCGGCTTGGCCCCGCGCCCCAAACCCAGGCCGCAGCCCAAAAAGCCCAAGCCCATGACGGTGGCGAGCGTGCCCATGATTGGGAATTACCAGCTCCCCCCGCTCGACTTCCTCCAGCATCCCGACCTCACGGTGAAGCCCACGGAGACCAAGGAGGATCTCATGGCCAACGCGCAGCTGATGAAGAACACGCTCGCGCAGTTCGACATCGAGGTCGCGATGGGCGACATCACCAAGGGCCCCACCATCACGCGTTACGAGCTGCATCCCGCGCCCGGCGTGAAGCTCGAAAAGATCACCGCGCTCTCCAACAACATCGCCGCCGCGCTCAAGGCCGAGCGCATCAACATCCTCGCGCCCGTGCCCGGCAAATCCTCCGTCGGCGTCGAGGTCCCCAACCGCGTGAAGACCAAGGTCATCATGCGCGACCTCCTCGAATCCGACGAATGGAAGCACAGCAAAGCCCGCATCCCGCTCGCGCTCGGCAAGGATGTTTACGGCACGCCCGTCATCGCCGATCTCGCGGACATGCCGCACGTGCTCATCGCCGGCAGCACCGGCTCGGGCAAGTCCGTGTGCATCAACTCCATCGTCGCCTCCCTGCTCTACCGCTTCTCACCGGACCAGCTCCGCTTCGTGATGATCGACCCCAAGGTCGTCGAGCTGCAGCAATACAACTCCCTCCCGCACCTCGTCGTCCCCGTCGTCACCGACCCGAAGAAGGTCATCCTCGCCCTGCGCTGGGTCGTCAACGAGATGGAGAAGCGTTACCAGATCTTCGCCCGCGTCGGGGTCCGCAACATCAAGTCCTTCAACGACCGCCCGAAGGACAAGCCACTCCCGCAGGCCGAGCTGGAACTTCCGTTGACCACGAAGAAGGAAAAGGTCGAGGCCGGCGCGGACGGGTTCGCCGTGCAGATTGACGAGCAAATCGTCGTGCCGCGCGACGAGGACATCATCATCCCCGAGAAACTCAGCTACATCGTCGTCATCATTGACGAACTCGCGGACCTGATGCTTGTCGCGCCCGCGGACGTGGAAATGTGCATCGCGCGCATCACGCAGATGGCCCGCGCCGCCGGCATCCACTGCATCGTCGCCACCCAGCGCCCTTCCGTGGACGTCATCACCGGCGTCATCAAGGCCAACATCCCCGCGCGCATCGCCTTCCAAGTCGCCCAGAAGGTGGACAGCCGCACCATTCTCGATGCGATGGGCGCGGACAAATTGCTCGGCAAGGGCGACATGCTCTATCTCCCGCCCGGCTCCGCAAAACTCACCCGCGCCCAAGGCGTCCTCATCACCGACGAGGAAATCAACCAATGCGTGGACTTCATCGCCAAGCAGGGCAAGCCCAGCTACGAGATGGAAATCCACAATGCGCTGCAGAAGGCACCGAGCAGCGTCGCCCAACCCTTCGACGCCGAGGAAGGCGAAGGCGAGGACGAGGAGCTCATCGAGCAATGCATTGAAGTCATCCGCAGCGAGCAGAAAGCCAGCGTCTCGCTCCTGCAACGGCGGCTCAAGATCGGCTACGGCCGCGCCGCGCGCATCATGGACGTGCTGGAGGAACGCGGCTATGTCGGCCCCAGCAAGGGCGCCGAGCCGCGCGACATCCTCATTGACCTCGACGGCGAAGGGCACGATGGCGCCGGCCAGCAGGCGGTGTGAGGGCCGCGCATGCCGTTTGAACATTTGCCGCTAACGGCAGTCAGCCCTCCCATGAAGAAGCTTCTGATCGTTCTGTTCGCCGCGCTGGCCGTGAATTTGTCCGCTGCCGCCGCCGGCCCGACGTGGCTGACCGACCTGCCCAAAGCCCAAGCGCAGGCCAAGGCCGAGGGTAAGCTGGTGCTGCTCAACTTCACCGGCTCGGACTTCTGCTCCAGTTGCATGCGGCTGCATGAGGAGGTTTTCCCCGGCAAGGAGTTCACCGAGTTCGCCCAGAAACGGCTCGTGCTGATGGAACTGGATTTCCCGCTGAAGAAGAAGCAGCCCGAGGCGCTCAAGAAGGCCAACGAGGCGATCCAGAAGCAGTTCAAGGTGGACGGCTTCCCCACGCTCATCCTGCTGGCCGCCGACGGCAAGAAACTCGGCGAGGTGGAGATTGACCTTTTCGACGCCAAGGCGAAGGACCTAGTCGCGGCCATCGAGAAGCTCGCGGCCAAGGCGAAGTAGCATGAGCCGGTGCGCCTGGGCACGAACGGAACTGTCCATCCCCTACCACGACCGCGAATGGGGTGTGCCGGTGCATGACGACCGCGTGCTGTTCGAGTTCCTCAACCTCGAGGGCGCGCAGGCGGGCCTGAGCTGGGAGACGATTCTCAAGAAGCGTGAAAGCTACCGCACGGCCTTCGACCAGTGGGACGCGCGGAAGATCGCCCTTTACGATGAGCACAAAGTCGCGGAGCTGCTAGCCAATCCCGGCATCGTCCGCAACCGGCTCAAGGTCGCAGCCACCATCCGCAACGCGCAGGCGTTCCTCGCGGCGCAGCAGGAGTTTGGCAGCTTCGACCAGTTCCTGTGGCAGTTCGTTGGTGGTCAGCCCATCCAGAACGCGCGCCGCGAACTGAAGGAAATTCCCGCGCGCGCGGCGGAGTCGGATGCGATGAGCAAGGCGTTGCTGAAACGCGGGTTCAAGTTCGTCGGCTCCACCATTTGCTACGCGCTCATGCAGGCCGTGGGCATGGTGAACGACCACTGCGTGGACTGCCCGCGCTGGCGGGAGCTGGGCGGCGGGAAGCGATAGCCCCGTGCCGGCGATTTGCAATCGCCGCCTGACGCGCTCGGGAGCCGGAAGAGGAGTTGCGAGCCAGGCTCCGGGACGGCGGTTGCAAACCGCCGGCACGCCTACTTCTTTTTCGGATCGGCCGGTGCCTTCGGGTTGGCCGGCGGCGCGTTCGTGCCACGCGGGATGGAGACGTTGAAGCGCACCTGCTCAGCCCGGGCCGCGACGTGGTTTTTTTCGTTCACCGGGGCGTATGCGACGATACCCGAGAGCGCGATGGGAAACTGAGCGTTGGGCGCAATGACCACAGGAACCTGCGCGGTGAACGCGCCCTCGTATACCGAGGCGGGCATCGGATTGTTGGGAATGGTCTTCTGGCCGGGCGCGGAATAGGCCGCCGGCAATGAACGGGCGGCCGGCGTGGTCCCGAGCTGCATTTGCGTGGGCACGGCGCGGGCGACCGACGGACGGTTCGCATGCAGGTAATACCCGGGCTGGATCTTGAAGCTGACGGTGACGATGGCGTTGCTGCCGGGCAGCGCGTGGCCGGCAGTGACCTTCGCGCTGTCGAAGGTGACGACAGTATTCGCGACCTGGCCAAAGGCAGGTGCCGACGCGAGGGCAAGCAGAGCCAGCAGGGTAAGGAATTTTTTCATACGTTGCTCAATGCCGGGAAAGACGCCAGCTAGTCGCCTTTCTTCATCGGCCAGTTGGCTGCGACCAGCCCCTTGTAGCCGCCGATGAGCGACGTGACGTTTCGGTAGCCCATGCGCTGCGCGACCTCACACGTCAGCACGGAGCGGAAGCCGCCGCCGCAATACATGATGAGCTCCGCGTCGGGATCGGGGAACCGCGCCTCGAGGTCGCGTTCCAAAATGCCCTTGCCCAGGTGCTGCGCCTGCTCCGCGTGGCCGGCCTGCCATTCGCCATCCTCGCGCACATCCAGCAGCACGGCGCGCGGATTGGCAGCAAGCCGGGCGCGGGCCTCCTCGATGGTCAGCTCGCGCACGCGCGCACGGGCTTCGTTCACGAGCTTGAGAAAACCGGGCGAATGATTCACGGAGCGAAAGCTACCGGCGGGTCGCACGCGGGCAAGGCATTTTCCCGCGCCGTGCCGCCTATTGGCGATCGCCGTCGGCCGGGTGAACTGCTCGCCGCCGCCGCGAACTGCCGACGACGACGGACGGCGGTTGCAAACCGCCGGCACTTCACCGGTTCAGCCAGCGATACGCTGTGCGCGCGTTGCCGGCGAAGAACTTCTCCAGCGCCGGCCGGCCCTTCGCGCTGAAGTAGTCGTGCGCGATGCCCTGCACCGTGGCAAGCGGTGCGAACCGCGCGCTCACGGGCCAGTTGCTGCCGTAGATGAGCCGGTCAGGGCCGAAGGCGTTCCATGCGATGTCCAGCCACGGCCGGTAGAACTCCACCTCACGCGGGGCGTCGCCGTCGCGCCTGCCCGTGCCCTCGACGAGCGCGGAGACTTTGAGGAAAACCTGCGGAAACTTCGCGGCGGCTTCGAGATCGCGCCGCCAAGTCTCAGAAACGTTCTTCCCGTCAATGCGTGTGTTCGCGAGGTGATTGATGACCACTCGCAGCGGCGGCAGCGCCTGGGCGAGCCGCGCGACCTCGGGCAGCAGCGTCGGGCCGCCATTCACGTCGAGTTCGAGGTTTGCGTCGGCGAGACGCTTGAGGTCGGCGACGAACGCCGCGTTGGCGAGGCCCGTGCGCAGCGCGCCTTCGTTCACGCGGATGCCGCGATAGAGCGGGTTCGCCGCAAAGCGTTTCAGGTGGCCGGCGAATGCTTCTTCACCGGGCTTCAGATTGCCCACAAAGCCCACGATGAACTTATCCTTCGCCGCGAGGTCGAGGATCCACTGGTTGTCCTCGACCAACGGGCTGGCCTCGACCACGACGGTGGCCGTCACCGGTTGCGGCACCGGCTGAGCACGGTAATCGGCCGGCAACGTGGTCCGGTGCAAGAGCGCATCGCCCTTGCCCGGCCACGGGACGCCGCCGGGACGCGCGGGATCGTAGAAGTGCGTGTGCGTGTCAATGATGGTGAGCGGCGCGATGGCGCGCGGTGCGGCGCAGCCGGCGGCGGACGCCAGGGCGGTGGTCGCAAGAAAGTCTCGGCGGCTGGTGTTCATTCGCGTCTTTCCGGGTGTTTCGCCGGCAGTTACTCCGGCGTTCCGGCATGGCCGACCCACTGGTCGCGCCGGTGTTTGGCAGTCTCGAAGAACTCGTCCATCGCCTTTGCATCGCCGGCTTCGAGCGCACGTTGGAACTCCTGCAAATCCTCGATGAACACGCCCAGCGCACGGGCGAGGTGCTTGCGGTTGGCGAGCGCGATGTCCCGCCACATCTCGGGCGAACCGCTGGCAATACGCGTGGTGTCGCGAAACCCGGTGGCACAGAGCGCGGGCTGCTCCCTCGGATGGGCGGGGCTGAGGACGTAGTTCGCCAGCTCGGCGGCTACGACGTGCGGCAGGTGGCTGGACCGGGCCACGAGGCTGTCGTGCTGATCCGGCATGAGCCGCAGCGGCCGACCGCCCACCGCCGCCCAAAATTCCTCCATCAGTTGGGTAACCTTTGGCGGGGTCTTCGCGCCGGGCGTCACCACGCACACGGCCTTCTCAAACAAGTCCGCCCGGGCCGCCGCCGGGCCGGTCTTCTCCGCGCCGGCCATCGGATGGCTGCCGATGAACTGCGCGCCAGCCTTGCTGAAAAGCGGTTCCAGCTCCGCCACCACGCCGCCTTTGACGCTGCCTACGTCCGTGACGAGCGCGCCGGGCTTGAGCGTGGGCGCGCACTTCTCCGCCAGCGCCCGCATTTGGGCGATGGGCGTGCAGAACACGACCAGGTCCGCGTCCTTCACCGCCGCAAGCAGGTCGATGGTGGCACGGTCCACCACCCCGAGCCGCTCGCACTCGGCAATGCTCGCGTCGCGGCGGACATAGCCCTCGACGCGGCCCGCGAGCTTGCGCTGCTTCAGCGCCAAACCCAGCGAGCCGCCCAACAGCCCGACGCCGACGAGGGTAACTTTCGGGAAATGCACTCCCGAATGATGCGGCGGAACCCGTGAAGTTCAAACGCATTTTCGCCCTGCGACCCTGGCCCTTGTATGTTGTTTTCCATCTTCCTTGTTTGTCGTCAGCCAAACGGGAAGCTGGGGCCCCGCCCCGCTGGAGGGGGCGGACGACGGCATGGGCGCGAACGCTTGGCCCCGGCAACGATGCCTGTCGTTGCGTGGGAGAGCTGGTTCCGCCCGTGCCTTGTCGGTCCACACTCGAACCGTTGATTGAGCGGTGACCAAAAGTTGCCAGCTCGCAATGGCAAAGATGAGCATGAACCCCAACCCCAGCCCCGTTTATGTCGGCGTCGACGGCGTCCTCGAAGCCTCCGGCGGCTGCGAGCCCGACTTCGTCGCCGCCCTCTATCAGGCCGGCGTGCCCGTCACCGTCACCGACCCTTTGCGGGTGCGGCAATTTGCCCGCTCCAAGGGCTGTGCCCCAAGACCGACCCGCTCGACGCCCGGCTTCTCTCGGCCTTCGGCCGCGCCCATCAGCCCGGCCTCACGCCCCCGGCCACCGTGGCGGTGATGCTGGGCGAACTGCCCGAGCTAGGCCGACTCAACCGACGACAGGCCGCCGCCCTGGCCGGCGTGGCCCCCTATGACCGGCAAAGCGGCGGGTGGGACGCGGTCAGCCATATCGCCGGCGGACGCGTCAGCGTGCGGTACGCCCATTATATGGCCCCGTTGAGCGCGGCCCGGTGCAAAGGGCACCTGCGCGACTTCTACCAGCGGCTGCGTCAGGCCGGCAAAGGGGTGAAAGTCGCCCTCGTGGCCGTGATGCGCAAACTGGTGATACTGATGAACCACGTCCTCAAGCCAGAAAACCTCCAAGCCGTCCCCAAAAATGAACCCCAACCCGCTTGACTCCCTATACCGTTGCTTGTTGGTCACAAGCCGGGTGAACGCCGACTTGAACCCAAACCAGGCAGTGGAAGTGGAGTCAAGAGTCGGGGAGCTGTCAGAACAGGGGATTGAAGCAGGTGGCGTGATTACCGCGATGGCGAATTTTCCGATTGTTCACCGGGACGACGTAACCGCGCGGGTGGCCGAGGTCCAGCTCGGACAGGGTGGCTCCATCTTGCGCTGGGAGAGGGGAGAGCGAAGCGGCCCGCAATGCTTTACGCGCCGCTGCTCTTGGTCGTCGGCTGGCTCGGCATCTGAACCGCTCCCTTGCCAAGCAGGCCGCGGAGAAACTATTTCGGCACGCCGCCGCCGAGGAGCTTCATCATCGCCTCGCGCATCATCTCGCGGGTGTCGGCATATTTGCGCAGGTCGCGGGGGAGCTCGAACATGCTGCTGGGCGGCGGGCCAAACCGCACGTTGGAGAAGAACAGCGTGACCTGTGCGCCCTTGTCGGTGGTCTCGATGGCGACGGGGAAGTTGCGCAGGTCCGTGGCGTTCCAAGTGGTGGCTTCCTGCGTCTTGCCTTGGGGATCGGTAACCACTACCCGGTTCTTTACACAGGGATGGCCGGAAAGGTTTTCCTCGCCGACGCGGGTGGTTTCCAGCTTGAGCGCCTTCGCGGCCTCGGTGCTTTGCTCGTCGCGCAGGGGGGTTTCCGCGTAGGCCTGCATGCCGGGATAAACGAGGTAGGTCAGCTTCTTCTCCGGGCGGGTGAGGATGACAAGTTCACCCATGCCGGCGGCTTTGAGGGACTCCATCACGGCGGGTGGCATGCGGCCGGCTTCCATCTTGGTGAGGTCGAGTTCGAGGCGGGACTGGCCATCGTGGAAGGCGAGTTTTCCCGACAGCAGCACGGTGCCGCCGCGTTCGCTCTTGGTCCCGATGTTCACGTCCGCCATGAAGGCCTTGTGCTCGCCGAGGAAGCGGAGCATTGCGCCGCCGGAGCCAATGCCGGGTGCGCCCTCAATGCCGCGCCCGGGAAGCTGTGCCGAAACCTCGGCGGTCAGGGCGGCGAGAAAAAGGATGGGAAGAAAGCGTATGGGGAGCTTCATGTGCGGGGGCAATGGAAGGCTTGTGCTGTGCCTTGTCAAGGCAGCCTGTGCAGAGGATCAGCTCAGCCCGCTGGCGCGTTTGGCGCGATCCAAAACTTTCGTCGCCACGGCGCGGGCCTTGTCGGCTCCGGTGCGGAGGATTTGGCGGACGTAGTCCGGGTTGGCGGCCAGCTCGGCGCGTTTGGCACGGGCGGCGGCGAAGTGCTGCCAGTAGTGCTCGAACAGGGCCTTCTTCAAGTCGCCATAGCCGAGACCGCCGGCGCGCAGGCGGTTCTCGAAGTCGGTGGCCACGTCCGCCGGCGCGACCAGCTTGAGCAGTTGCACGGCGAGGTTTTGGTCCGCGTCGGGCTTCGGCTCGGCGGGGGTGCGGGAGTCCATGACGATGCCCATGATCTTCTTCCGGGTGGCCTTCTCCTCGCCGAAAAGCTCGACCGTGTTGCCGTAGCTCTTGCTCATTTTTTCACCATCCAGGCCAGGCACCTTGGCGACCTGTCCGCGGATTTGCGGCTCCGGGATCACGAAGGTCTGGCCATACTGCTCATTGAACTTGATGGCAATGTCGCGGGTGACCTCGACGTGTTGCTTCTGATCTTGGCCGACGGGGACGACGTTGGAATCAAACAGCAATATGTCCGCCGCCATGAGCACGGGATAGGCGAACAAGCCATGGTTGATCGGGATGCCCTTGGCTGACTTGTCCTTAAACGAGTGGCACTTTTCCAGCAGGCTCATCGGCGTGAGCGTGGAGAGGAGCCAGGCCAGCTCGCAAACCTCCGGCACATCCGACTGCACCCAGAAGACGCACTTGGCCGGGTCGAGGCCGCAGGCGAGGAAATCCAGCGCCACGTCGAAGGTGTATTGGCGGCGGAGCTTTGCGTCCGCGAGCGAGGTCATCGAGTGGTAGTTGGCGATGAAGTAAAAGGCTTCGCCTTGCTGTTGCAGCTCAATGGCCGGGCGCATGGCACCGAAATAATTGCCCAGGTGCAGCGCGCCGGAAGGCTGGATACCGGTCAGGATTCGCATGGCGCGGACGGTAGCAAGCGCACGGAGAAGCTCAACGCCCAAGGTGCGGCCAGCGGCCCGTTGACATGTTTCCCGCAGCGTTGATACGTTGCGCGCGCTTTGCGGCGCGTATGGCCACTCTCCTCAGCCAACCCGTGCTCGTCTTGAACCGCCTGTGGCAGGCAGTGAACATCTGCACGGCGCGGCGCGCCCTCTCCCTCGTCTTTCAAGGCCATGCCGAGGTCGTGTTTGGGGATGAGGAGGGGGCCTTCCAAACTTACGACTTTTCCGAGTGGGCGGACTTCTCCCGGCGCAAGCCGCACCCAGATTCCGTGCGCGGCGTCTCCTTCCGGTTGCGCGTGCCGCGCGTGATCATGCTGGCGGTGTTTGACCGGCTCCCGCGGAAGGAAGTGAAGTTCACCCGGCACAACGTCTTCGAGCGGGACAAGAACACCTGCCAGTATTGCGGGCAGATCTTTGACCGGAAGGACCTGAACCGCGACCACGGCATCCCGCGCGATCGCGGCGGGCCGACGACCTGGGAGAACATCGTCTGCTCGTGCGTGCCCTGCAACAGGCGCAAAAGCAACCGCACGCCCACGGAGTGCGGCATGCACCTCATCCGCACGCCCAAGAAGCCCAAGTGGCGGCCGTTTGTGCAGGTCAACTTCGGCGTGGAATACCACGACAGTTGGAAGCACTTCCTCGACCTCGCCTACTGGAACGTGGAGCTGGGCGAGTGAGCGCAAGCCGGTCTTGAACCCGGATTGACGCTGCGACTCTCCTCGCTGCGGGCGCGACCCTACCTTATCTTCTGGTCGGGCAGTTCCTTCTTGATCCCTTCGTCGAGCGGCATTTTGTCCGTCGCCGGTGTCAGACCCGTCTGCTTCATCAGCTTGGCCAGCTCGCCCTGAAGCTCCTTCACGACGGGCGCGTATTTCGGGTCGGCGATGAGGTTGTGCCGCTCGTCGGGGTCGAACTCCATGTTGTAGAGCTCGGCCAGATGGCGGTCGGGTGAACCGTCGCCGTGCGGGTAGTGGATGTATTTCCAGGTGTCGGTGCGGACGCCGCGGACGTTGGGCGTGTAAGGGAACTGCTTCTCGTAGTTGTAGTGGTAGAACCACGACTTGCGCCAAGCAGGGTCGCCCTTCTGCACGAGCTTCACCCAGGACTTGCCGTGGATGTCCTTGAGCGGGGCGACGCCGCAGAGTTCGAGGAGGCTGGGGGCCATGTCCACGGTGAGCACTTGCTGGGAGACGACCTTCGGCTGCGACGGGGGCGTGAGGCCGGGGTAACGCACGAGCAGCGGGATGCGGATGCTGGCCTCGTGCATGGTGCGCTTGTCCACCATGCCGTGCTCGCCGTTGAGCAGGCCGTTGTCGCCCATGTGGACGATGATGGTGTTGTCGAGTTCGCCGCGCGCCTTGAGCAATTCGTAGAAGTGGCCAAGCGAATCGTCCACGCTGCGGATGGTGCCCCAGTAGGCGCGCGTCATCGCGGCGAAGTCCTTCACCGCCTCGGGCCGGCTGTCCGGGAAATTCTTCCGCCACTCGAACAGTGGGCCGTAGATGCCGTGCCACGTGTGGATGCGGTCCTGCAGCCACAGCGGCTTGTCGGCGAGGCGGAACGCGGACTCGGGATAGGGAATCCACACGTTGTCGAAGCTGTTCGAGTATTTCGGCTCGGGGAAATAGAAGCTGTGCGGAGCCTTGTGGCCGACCATCAGCAGCCACGGTTTGCCGCCATGGTCGCGCTTGAGCCAGTCCTCGGCGAGCTGCGTGACGACGTGCGTGTAGTAGCCGGGGATGACCTTGCTGCCCGCGCCGTTTTGATTCCACTCCGTGTCGTAGTATTTGCCCTGGCCCTTGTGCGTGGTGAACCAGTTGAAGCCCGGCCGCGGCTGGTCGTTGTTCTCGCCCATGTGCCACTTGCCAAAGTAAGCGGTGTCGTAGCCCGCGCTCTGGAGCTGCATCGGGAAGCTGCGGAAGTTCGCGGGATACTCGGTGAAATTGTTCTGCACTCCGTGGGCGTGGGCATAGACGCCGCTCAAGATGCTCGCGCGGCTCGGCGAGCAGAGCGACGTGGTGCAGAAGGTGTTCTTGAAATACACGCCCTCCTTGCCAATGCGGTCCATGTGCGGCGTCTTGAGGTGCGGGTTGCCCGCGAGACTGAGCGCATCCCAGCGCTGATCGTCGGTGAGGAAAAAGAGAATGTTCGGACGCTTGGCCGGAGCGGCGGAGGCGGAACACGCGGCGAGGAGCAGCAACGCATAGCATGTCCCACGTATGAGCTTGAGCATGGGGCCAGTGTGCGGAGAAAGGCTGCCGCGTTCAACCGCGCAGTGCGTGGAACAGCTCGGTCACCGCCGGTGGCCGAGCCAGAGCAGCAGCACCGGCAGCAGGATGCCGAGCACAAGGCAGAGCACCACGGGCCACACGGGCTTGAGCAGCTTGAAGGAAAGCACCAAGCCGAGCACCACGGTGAGCGTGGCGGCGATGGACATCACGACCACGAGGGCTTGAAACAGCTTTGGTGAGGACGGCTTCTCGAACTCCTGCTCGCTGGGGTAGATCTGATCCGAGTGGACCACGCGCAGTTTCTGCCAGAGCGTCTCGGCCTCGCTCGCGGACTTCACGCGGTTGGGCACCACGGTCTGATACCAGCCGGTGAGGATGAAGAAGACCAGCAGGGGCGCAAAGAAACAGCCGAGGTAAAGGTGCGCGCGGCGGATGAACTTCATGCGCGGCTCACTTTTCCGGGATCGGAATGAACAGCTTCTGGCCGGTGCGGAGCCGGTCCAGGTTCGCGCCGGAGTTGGCGGCCTGCAACTGCGCGAGGGTGATCTTGCCCGCGCGGCCCTTGGCCTTGAGGTCGTCGTTGTAGGCCTTGAGGATTTCGAGCGCGGTCTGGTTTTTCTCGACGGTGTGATAGACGCCCTTGTCGCTCACGGCTCCGGCGGAGGGTCTGGGGGAGGGACCGGCGATCGATGGCTCGGGACGCTCCTTGGGCTTCGGGACGGGGTTGAAAACGGGGGCGGGTGGCGCGGAAGCCACGAGCCGGCGGAGCTCGTCAAACTTTTCCAGAAAGAGCTTCTTGTCGGCCTCGCGACGGTGCTCGCTTTCCTTCAGGGCGTCGCGGAGCTGGTGGAGTTCCTCTTTGCTGGCCGTGGTCTGGAGGATGTTCTTCGTCGTGGAGGTGCTTTTGGTGGCAGCCTCTGAAATGGTGTCGGTGCTGCGTTGCAACTCGGTCAGCTTCCGGCGCAGCGATTCGTTGGCCTCCTTGACCGCCTCGAGGTCGCGTTCCAGGCGTCGGAGACGATCCTCCCACTCCTGCCGCAGGGCGTCGCTGGTCGCATTCTGAGCCCTTCCTCCGGGGGCTGCGACGAGGGCTGCTCCCAGCAACAGGTAACCAAGCAATCGTTTCATGCCGCAACAATAGGTAGGCACCGGCCGCAGGGGCAAGTGTGTAACCTATCCCGCGGCACCGGCTCGCCGCGGGGACGCGGGCGGAAGCTCAGGACACCACCGTGACCTTGAACGTGTTTGGTCCCAGCCGGACGGTCTGGTCGGTCATCAGCGGCACCAGCTCGCCGGGATGCAGCACGGACCGATTGACTTGCACCGCGTCGTTCGCGGCGATCGACTCCAACCAGAAGCAGCCCCGGAAGTGGTGGATCCGGCCCTGCACCGGCGCCAGCCCCTCGTAATTCAGGTGGATCGGGTTCTTGTCGTCCGCGCCAAACGTGGCATCCGTCAACACCCAGTAGCTTTCGCGGAAGGGCGGCGGGCAAGCCGTGGGCCGCAGGATGATCGCCCCGCAGACGGGCACCTCGACGGGCTGCGGCAGACCGGGCAGCGATTTCAGATTCTTCACGCTCGGCTCGCCGGTCAAGGCGGAGGGGAAAATCTTCAGGTCTAGAAAGTATTCCGTCCCGATGCGCAACTGCCCGTCCTTCTTGATCGGCATCCACTCGTTGCTGGCCAACGGCACCCCGTCAAAGAAAGAGCCCGCCTTGCTGCGGTTGTCCCGGGCCCCCGTCAACCCCGCGTCCAGCCAGCCCATCACCACATGCACGCGGCTGATCTGCCGGGTCTTTTCGTCGTTCTCCGGGCTGCGCGGCCAAAACCACGCAATCCAGTCCGATTCATTCTCCTTGTTCCCATCCGGCGACGTGTGGTTCTTGCCCACCTTGAACTCCGGCCCGGACACGAACCACAGTTCACGGTTGATGTCCGGCCGTTCCGGCACCAACCGCAGCCGCTGCCCAAACTGCGGCAGCTTCAGGAACAAGTTCGGAATCCGCAGCTCCGCCTTCTCCGAAGGCCCGCTGCTCGCGGCGGCCGGCGCCCCATCCCCCTGCACCCGCTGGCACTTCTCCGTGTCCGGCGGCGGCGCGAACCGCACATGCTCGATCTCCCCCACCTCACAAATGCTCACCGGCCGGGGCACCCCCTTGAGCTGATACGCCCCGTGGTTCACCCACGCGATTTCGCCCAGGCCGGGCAGCGGCTCATCCCCCAGCATCATCTTCGCGTTCTCGAAGGCCACCCCGCTCATCAGCGTGTGCCCGCCGTCCGCCAGCGACTGGATGCGCGCCGCGAGGTCCACATGGCTGCCAAACACCTTCGTGTGCTCCTGGCCCGGCTTGCGGTTGTCGTGCAGCGCGATCTCGCCGATGTGAATGCCGATGCGGTCCAGCACCTTGGCCTTCAGCTCCTCCGTCAACTGCCGGTTCTGCGCGTGGAGGCGGAGGGCAAACTGCGTGGCATCCGTGGTATTGCTGAAGAGCAGCAGAAACTGGTCCCCGGCCGTCTCAATCTCCTGCCCCCCGGGGAACTTCTTGAGCAGCGTCCGCACGCCCTCGTGATGGCGCAGGATCACCTCGCCCGCGCGGCGCTCCCCCACCAGGGACTTGAGCTTGGTGCTGTCCACCAGGTCGCTGAAGAAGATCACCGCCAACGACAGGCGGCGGAGCATCACGGAATCGCCCGAGGGCGAGGAGTTGGGCGGCTCAGCGGCAGACATGGCAAAAGCTCATTGACCGAGGTCCAGCACGAGGCGGAAGCCCGTGTCATCCGAGGCGGTGGAGCCGGGGAAGCGCATGCCGGACAGCAGCATGAAATTGGAGGGGCGCAGGTTTTTGACAATCTCAATCTTCCACGACCCCCCGCGCAGCACATGGCTTGCAAACACGCCGCTGCCGGCCCCGATCTGGTCATCGCACCACTCCCACGCGTTGCCGCCGAGGTCGAACAGCCCAAACTGATTGGGCTTGAAGCTGCGGACGGGGGATGTCCGGGCGAAGTCATCGCTCGCCGTGCCGGGCCCGTAATTGCCGGCACCCTTCGGCGGCGGGGCATCTTTGGTATCGCCCCAAGGAGCCTTGTCTTTCGGCGCAGCGGTGCTCCGCTCGGTGGGCGTCTTGCCGGTTTCGGCCGGCAGGCCAACGGCGGCGCTCCATTCCAGATCGGCGGGCAGGCGATAGGTCTGATTGGGGCCGATGGTTCCCGCCTTGCGCTCTTTCTCGGTAAGCCAGGCGCAATAATCCCGGGCGTCCTGCCACGACACATTCACCGCCGGATGCTCACCGGTCTGGTCGGTTTCGGGTGCCCAAGCCAAGTCCTTCTCCTTCGCGAAGCTTTGGAAGTCGGCGACCCGGGTTTCATGAACGCAGAGCAGGCCCTTTACGCCCGGCACGACGACAAATTCCATGCCGAGGCTGTTCTTGAACTGCTTCGTGCCCGCACCGGGGATTCCGCCGGGCTTGGGCGCGGGGGCGGGCATCACAACTTTCGCCTCCTGCACCGGTTTAGGCGGAGGCGGCGTGGGGGTCGGGGTGGGCGTGGGGGCCTTGGTGACCACCACCGGTTCGGGTGGCTTCGGCGCGGGCGCGGGCGCGGGCTTGGGCACGACCACCTTGGCAAGCGCGAGCTTGCTGGTGGCCCGCTCCCCGGCCTTGACGGTGACGGAATTTGTCTTGGACACGTGACCATCGAGTTTCGCCTCGACGGTCAGGTCACCGGGCGGCAGGCCAACGATTTCGAGCGTCGGAGCGGCTTTGCCGCGGGAGAGGCCGGCGACGAAGATTTCCGCTCCCGGAGGCTCCACCGTGATGGCCAGGCTGCCAGGAAAGATCAGCGGCAGCTTCAGGCTCTGACCTTTGGCGAGGGCCACGTTGGTGACGAGACTGGGCGCCGTTCCAAAGCTGGCGGTGATCTCGTGGGGACCCGGCGGCAGGGGCAAGGGGAATTTGGACACCGGCTTTCCATCAATCTCAATCTTGGCGGTGGCGGGCTGCGTGGTTACGTCGAGGGTGCCCTCCGGAAACTCGGGGGAAAGGGGCAGCGATTGGCCGCGCGTGAGGTTGACTTCCTTCACGAACTCCGGCCAGCCAGGGCGCTGCACCCGAACTTCGTAGATCCCGGTCGGCAGGGCATGTGCCTCCGCTGCCGACTTGGTGCTGCCACGCTTCGGGGCAACGGTCTCGCCCGCAACGCTGACGGGTCTGATCTCAAACGGGAGATTGGGTGGGGTGGAGGCAAGTTGCACCGTGCCAGTGGAACGCTTGAGGGTAAGGGGGGGCACCGCGTTGGTGGCGCCGCCCTTCACTTCGATTTCACGGGTTTCCTGTTCGTAGCCATCGAGCCGGAAGGTGACGTTATACTTGCCCGGCGTGAGGCTGGCAAAAAGCGCGGGCGTATAGCGCGGGGCTTGGCCCTCGATGATGGCGCTGGCGTTGGTCGGGAAGGTGGTGATGCTGAAGGCACCGCGCAGCACGTTGTCGGCACTGTTCCAGTTAATGGGGGTGAGCAGGCTCTTCAGGACGGCCACGGTGTCATCGAAGGGCGCAAAGCCATCCCGCTTCATGGTTACGCGATAGCTGCCTGCGGGGACTTCAGTGAAATTAGTGGGAGTATTGCCGGCAAACACGCGGTTGGTGCCCCGGAAAACCTCGAAGGCCAGCCCGGGAGGCGTGCTCCGCAGATCCAAGCCGCCCATCGGAAAGGTGTAATTCACCTGCACGGAACCGCCCGCCTCGACGGTCACCCGCTCCGTCTTGTCTTCATAGTTTGGGCGCGAGAGCGTGACTGTGTAAGCACCAATGGCCAGGTTGGTTTTGAAGGGGGTCTGCCCGCGCAGTTCGAAGTTGTCCGCGCCGGTGCCTTTGAGCACAAAGGCAGACTTGTCCGGCGTGCTGTCAATGCTGACCTGGCCAGCGAGGCGCTTTAGCACGAGCTTGATGTCCAACGGCCCGGTGTTGGTGAGCGCGAACTCGCGCACCTCGTCCTCGTGGTTGGGGAGGCTCACGAGCAAGGTGTGGGGGCCGGTCGGGACGTTGGTGCGCACGGACGGCGTGCGGAAGCGCATTTTGCCATCGAAAATCACCTCTGCGCCGGGCGGGTCGCTGGTGATGTTAATGGTGCCGAACTGCGGCATGGCCGGTGCGGCCGGCGTGGGCGCGGTCGGAACTTGTGGCCCCGGTGTGGCCGGGCCGGGCGGAGGCTGGCTACCCTTGCCCTGTTGTCCCTTCCACCAAATCCCGCCGCCGATCAGCGCGATGAGCACCACCACTGCGGCAGCCATCGGCATGAGCGGAAAGCCTTTGGGTGCCGGCTCCGGTTGGGGTGCGCCCTTGGCGGGAGGACGGGCGGGCCGTTGGGTGGCGGGGCCTTTCTTGTCAAAACTGAACGCCGCCGCCGTGACTTTTTCGCCCTTGAGCAGCTTGGCCACTTCTTCGCAGCTTTGCGGCCGGTCATCGGCGTTCTTCGACAGGCATTGGGCAATCACCCGCTCCCACACCTCGGGAATCTCCTCCAGACCGGTGAAGCCCAGCTGCTCGCGTCGCTCCGCGATGGTGGGAGCCTGCACCTGCGTGACCTGATGCCGCATGTCGCCGCTGAAGAACGGCGGCTTGCTGGTCAACAGCTCGAAAATGGTGGCGCCCAGCGAATAGACGTCGTCGGTCGGATGCGGCACCCCGCCGTTCATCTGCTGCGGGCTCATGTAGGCGGTGGTGCCCGTGCCGACGATGAGGTTGGTGACCTGCGCCAGGTTGTCCACGATCTTGCGGGCCACGCCGAAGTCCGCCAGCTTCGCCTCGCCCGCACTGTTCACCATGATGTTCGAGGGCTTGAGGTCGCGGTGGGCGACCTTGGCCTTCGTGTGGGCGTAGTGCAGTGCGTCGCACAGCTGGTCCACCCAGCCGGCAATCTCCCGCACTTCAAATACCGGCGGGCGGCCCTCTTCCTTCACGCGCTTGTGCATCAGCTCGCGGAGGGTCAAGCCGTCCACGAACTCCATGTGAATGGCGGCGAGCTTGCCGCCGGCGCCCGTGCCCGCCTCGCCCAGTTCCAGGCCATACACGCGCACGATGTGATGGTGCGACAGGTCCAGGCAGCGGAGCGTTTCCCGCCGGAGTTCGTCCAGCACGATGTTGTCGCCGGCCAGCACCTGCGGGAGGAATTTGAGCGCGACCTCGCGGTTCAGGTTGCCGTTGTGGGCCAGCCAGACCATGCCCATGGCGCCCTGGCCGAGGAGGCGCTTGAGCGTGAAATGGCCGAAGACTTTTTGACCGACGCCCAGCGACATGGTGCCGGGACTGGTCACGTCGGCGCCGAGATTGTCGTCGAAGGACGGCGCCCGAAACGTGCCGGGTTGGTTTGGCTGCTCGTTGCTCATGTGCCTGAGTCGGTCGTCTTGTCCTAGCCCTGCCATTGGCCAAGCCTCGCCAGCTTATGGGCGGACTTCGGCGGCGCAAGCCCGTTCTTACTCTGTTTGAGGGAGTGACGGGTCATCGCTTACGGGGCGGGCGGGCGGGCTGCGGTCCGGGGAATGGCAAATTGAAAATTGCAAATTTGCCATTTTCAATTCCCGGCTTCGCTCCGAAGTCACGGCGCGGGCGGTGGGGCGCGGGGCTCGATGCGGCATTCGTCGGGCACGCCTTGGCGGCGCAGGTCGGCGAGGGTCAGCTTCCGGCCTTTGGCATCGATGAGGCCTGGCACGCGGTTGCGGAAGGTGATTTCGGCGAGGGCGACTTCGTTGCTGCCGCGGTCGAGGAAGCGGCCGCGCATGGGGCCCCAGCGGGTCAAGGCGGCCTGGCCGCCGGTGGAGCTGAGGTTGGCTCCGTTGATGGCGCGCACTTCGTAAATGCGCGCGGTGCGGTTGGTGTCGAGGAAGCTGGTGGGAATGACGCGGGTCATCAGGGGGGTGCCGGTGCTGTCGCCGGGGTCGTAGGCGAGGGGCGTGCGGTAAATTTCCCGGCCGCCGCCAAACACCACGTAGCCGAGCAGGCCGGACTCGCGGTCTTCGACAGGTTTCCACGAGACGAGGTGGCCGGGGGGGAGTTCCTCGACCGTCACGCCGGCCACGCCCGGGGGCGGCGTGGCATCCAACGGTTGCACGCCCGCTTGCAGGGTCACGCTCTGGGGCTGGCCCTGTTCGCGGATGAGCATGGCGCCCTTTTTCACGTCGCCGTTCTTGAAGGTGGAGGTGGACACATAGCTGCCGTAGGGGAGTTCGTAATTCCCGTCGGGCGCGTCGAGATGGTCGACCACCAGCGGCACGCGGGAGACCAACGCGCGTTGGGTGCCGATGATGCGGCCGTGGGACACCGTGGCCAGCCCGCTGACCAGCAGGCCCACGGGACTGCCGGGGAAATCCTTGTTGTTCAGGTCGAGGTGGCTCAACACCACGGCGCCATGGCCGAGCGCTTCGACCACGGCATTGGTGGCGGTTTCCCGGCCCACGCGGCGGAAGCTGCACTGCTGCACCAGCTGTGATTCACCGCCGAAGAGCCGCACCGCCGTGTCCGCGATGTCCTCAAACGCGCAGTTGTGGATGCCCACCACGCCGGTCTGCGCCGCGCCGGGTCGCAGGTCAACCGCCCGCTCGGAGAGGTTGCGGAACGTGCAGTTGGCCACGCTCAGGCGCGTGATCGTGGCCCCGCCGCCCGTGCCGCGCTCGCCGGTGAAAACGCCGCGCGTGCGGTCGTGCCCGTGGGTTAGCCCCACGCGGCCGTTGACGAACTCGCAGTCCTGATAGCACTGGTCCACGGCCGCGTGGAAGGTGATGCCCGCCTGCGCCTGGCCATCGAACCGCACACGCAGCAGCAGGGCGACGGCGGTGTTGGTGGGCCCGCCCTCGCCGGCCTGCGAATTGTAGCCATAGCGCCCGCCGCGCACGGTCAGGTTGAGCAGGCCCTTGCAGTCGCGCTGGGCGCAATCCACGTTCGTCGGCCAGCGCAGCAGCGTCCGCTCCATCCCGGCGCCGAAGACCAGCCCGTTCGTGATGGGGCGGGTCAGGTCATACTCGCCCGGACCGAGGAAGACGTTTTCCCCCGTCGCGAGCGCGCGCTCAATGGCGCTGCCGGGCCGGCCGGTGAGGTCGGCGAAGCGCTTGCCCAGCAGCATTGGCGGCGGCGCGCGCAGGTCGCGCAACGGCACCAGCACGGGCTGCGCGAGGTTCGCGCCGAGGAGGGGGAAGCGCAGCCGCTGTTCGCGCGTGGTGGTGTTGAAGACCGGTGCGGCCCCGCGCCACTGCACGCGGAAGATGTTCTTCGGCTCGGCGAAGTTCGCGTTCAAACCGCCGTGTTCCGCCGACCACTCCTGCAGAAACGGGTCGCGGGCCACGATGCCGTCCGCGTAGTGCAGGCCCGGCAGCGCGGCGCGCCGGCCCGGGCTCCAAGGCCGTAAATCCCCGTGGCCGATGATGCGGTTGCGCTGGCCGCCGAGGTAGATGGCCGCACCGCGGAACGGCGCGTTGGCGTGGTTGTGGCCCCACTCCTCGCGGCCGGCATACTGGAGCTTGTCCGGCTGGCGCAGGTAGCCGGCGTTCGCCGCCTCGCTGCGGCCAGCCAGGGCCGTTCCCACCAGTGCACAGTCAATCCCGTAGTCCACCTCCAGCAGCGGGTCCGCCCAAGTGCCGCCTTCTGACGTGAGCTGCGCGGCCGTCAACCCCGTGGCGCGTGCGATGTGGAAGGGTGTCCAGGCCGTCTGCCCGCGCACATGCGGGCTCAGGAGATAAGTGTTGTGCCCGTGCGCGGCCAGGTCCTCGGCCTCCACGCGCACGACCGGCGGCCAGTCCATGTCCCAGCGTCGCTCTTCGCTGGCCGGGGCGATGACGGGCTTGTGGACGGTCACGCCGCGCACGAAGCCGCGCAGCCAGAGCTGCGGCAGGCCGCCGACCGCCTGCTTGTCGCCGGGATCCAACGGGCGGCCCGCGTGGTAGAAGGTGACGGCATCCGCGTGGGTCAGATGGGTGGCCGGGCCGTGCGACTGATAGAACGCGCACCGCTCCAGCTTCCCGGCCGCCTGCAACATCGCCGTGGGCCGGTGCCAGAAGAACTGGCATTCGGTCAGGTCGGCCTCCAGCTTCCAGGTCGCGGCGCCGCCGATGAACTGCACGTCCCGCAGCGGCCGGCTCACCGTTACGCTGCCGTCCGCGCCATCGAAAACCACGGCGTCGCCCGGCTGCGCCGCATCCACCGCGGCCTGCGCGCCGCCCTGCGAGGTGAAGTAGATTCGCCCCGGGTTGTTGTCCGCCTTCGCCGCCCCCACGGGCAGGGTGTAAGGCAGGGGCGGTGGCTCGTTGAGCAGGGCAAATCCTGGCGGGATGGCGGCGGGCGATGGCTCGGTGTTATCCGCCGGAATGCCCTCAGGAGCGGTTCCAGGCACCGGCGGTGCGGCCATGCCGGGCAGCGTGCCGGTCTTGACCTGCTTGGCTTTTTTGGGAGCCGGTGGCTTGGGATGGAGCGCGGCCCAGATGCCGGCGACGCACAATGCGAGCATGCCACCCCAGAGCAGGATTGGCCCAAGTTCGATGTCAAAGATGACCTTCTTTTTTTGCGCTTTCTGTTCGCGCAGGAGGTCCTCGAAGCGCGGGCCCTCGCGTTTGACCTTCGCCGCCAGCCCGCCGGGGGTGGGCTTGGGCGTCTGGCCGGGAACCGGTTTTGGAATCGGCGTGCCTTCCTCGTAGCGGAGCTCGATTTCACCGAGCTTGAGCACGTCGCCTTCCTTTAGGGCCGCGGTGAGAACGTGGCTGCCATTGACGGCCGTGCCGCCGCCGCTGCGGTCCTTCATGCGGCAGCCATCGGCATCGATCGAGAGCAGCAGGTGCTGGTTGGCGACGGATTCGTCTCCCAGGGCGATGGTATTCCCGACGGACCGGCCCACGGTCACTATCCCGGGAGGCAGCTCGAAGCGCTGCCCCCGGCGTGCGCCAGTAAGGATGGTGAGCCTGGCCATGACAGCGGTCGACGAGCGGTAAGGCTACCAAGCCGCCGGAAGGTGTCAAAGATTCGCCCCGTCCGCGGGCGTGAACTTGTGCTTCCCTTTCCCCCGCACCCGTGATTATTTCCGCCGCACGCAATGCGGACTGTTTCCACCCCCACGCGCCCCAGCCAGAGCGCCGAAGACTACCTGGAGCGCATCCAGGAATTGATGGAGGGCAAGGGTTACGCGCGCGTGGTGGACATCGCCTCCTCGCTCAAGGTCAAGCAGGCCAGCGTCACCAGCATGGTGCAGAAGCTCGCCGAGCAGGGCTACCTCAACTACGAGAAGTATCGCGGGCTGATCCTCACGGACAAGGGCCGCGCCGTCGCGCACCGCATCCAGCAACGCCACGCCACGCTCTCGCGCTTCTTCTCGCTCCTCGGCCTTGCCGCCGAGACCCAGCAGGCGGACATCGAAGGCATTGAACATCACCTCAGCCCGGACACGGTGGCCTGCCTCGCGGACCTGGCGGAGTTCTTCGAGCAGAATCCCAAGGTGCTCGAACAGTTTGCCAAGTCCCGCAGCAAGACGCGGCGCGGTTAAAGCTTCGCCATGTCCGATCCCTGGCACCGGCTGCTGGCCCTCGCGCAGGGTGAAGTGCGCGCCACCATCGCCGAATTGCCGGCCGAACTGCGCGCGCGGGCCGAGCCGCTGCCCGTGGTGTATGAGCGGGTGCCCTCAGCGGAGATGCTGGACGAGGTGGTGCAGACGGACACGCTCGGGCTGTTCGTGGGTGAGGCGTTTCCCGACGGCGAGGGCGGGCCATCCCCGCTGCCGCCGCAGATCTTCCTTTTTCTGGAAAACCTTTGGGATTTCGCGGAAGGCGACGAGGAGACCTATCTCGACGAGGTCCACATCACCTACATCCACGAACTCGGGCACTACCTCGGGCTGAACGAGGAAGAACTAGAAGAGCGCGGGCTGCTATAGCGATGGTCCGTGACCGCCGCCACAGCTAGCCGACCTCATTCCTCCACAAACTTGATGGAGCGCGACTTCGCGGAACGCTTGCGGGCATTCTCGTCGAGCACCTTCTTGCGCAGGCGGAGGTTCTTGGGCGTGGCCTCGACATACTCGTCCACGTCAATGTATTCGAGCGCGCGTTCGAGGCTGAGCTTCATGGCGGGTGCGAGCTGGATGCCCTTGCCGTCGCCCTGCGAGCGCATGTTGGTAAGCTTCTTTTCCTTCACCGGGTTCACGGCAAGGTCATTGTCGCGCGCGTTCTCACCGACGATCATGCCCACGTAAATCTGGTCGCCCGGCTCGACGAGCAGCCGGCCGCGCTCCTGCACCATGTTCAGCGCGTAAGGCGTGGCCTCGCCGTTGTCCATCGAGACCAGCGAGCCGTTCTTGCGGGCGGCAATCTCGCCGCGGTCCTCGCCGTATTCGTGGAACAGGTGACTCATCACGCCCATGCCTTTGGTCATGTTCACCAGGTCGGTCTCAAAGCCGATGAGGCCGCGCATGGGCACGAGGGCTTCGACGGAGACTTGGTCGCCGACGTGGTTCATGTTCGTGATCTGCGCCTTGCGGTTCGAAAGGTTCTCCATGATCGCCCCGAGGTTCTCGTTCGGGACTTCGACGAAGAGCTTTTCGATGGGTTCAAGCGCGGTGTCGTTCGGGCCTTTCTTCCACAACACCTCGGGGCGCGACACGAGCACCTCGTGCCCCTCGCGGCGCATCTGCTCAACCAGGATGGCGATCTGCATTTCGCCGCGACCTGACACCGCGAAGATTTTCGGATCGCTGGTCTGGGCGATGCGCAGGGCGACGTTGGTGCGGGTTTCCTTGACCAGGCGATCCCAGATGTGGCGGGCGGTGACGAGCTTGCCGTCCTGGCCGGCGAGCGGGCCGTCGTTCACGGCGAATTCCATCTGGATCGTCGGCGGGTCAATCGGGATGTAAGGCAACGCGGCGCGCGCCTCGGAATCGCAAATCGTCTCGCCGATGAACACGTCCTCGAAACCGGTGAGGCCAACGATGTCGCCGGCGTGCGCCTCCTGCACCTCGATGCGCTTCATGCCCTCGAAATGGTAGATGGCGGTGATCTTGCCCTTGGTGATGCGGCCGTCGCCGTGGCGGCAGATGGCGGGATCGCTGACCTTCACCTTGCCCTCGACGATCTTGCCGAACGCGATGCGCCCGAGGTAGTCGGAGTAGTCCAGGTTCGCCACCAGCACCTGGAAGCCTTCGCCGGCCTTGGCGCGCGGCGGCGGGATGTGCTTCACGATGGCGTCGAACAGCGGCTCCATCGTGCCGGAGACGTGTTCCAGTTCGGTCTTGGCGTAGCCCGCCTTGGCCGAGCAGTAGATGAACGGGAAGTCGAGCTGCTCGTCCGTGGCGTTGAGTGACATGAAGAGCTCGAACACGAGGTCCAGAACCTTCTTGGGGGTGGCGTTGTCGCGGTCGATCTTGTTGATGACCACGATGGGCTTGGCGCCGGCTTCGAGGGCTTTGCGGAGGACGAAGCGGGTCTGCGCCTGCGGGCCGTCCGTGGAGTCCACCACGAGGAGCACGCCGTCGATCATGTTCATGATGCGCTCGACCTCGCCGCCGAAGTCGGCGT